>CAYZSH010000072.1:0-11112 GCA_964481025.1 uncultured Isosphaeraceae bacterium | reverse complement strand
GCGGCAACTTCTGGGGAACCCAGCAGTTCAACGGCGAGATCGGAGCGCCGAGAGCGACGGCACTCAAGCAACTCGTCATCGACCAGCCTTGGAGTCAGACATGAGATGGATGTTCGTCGCCGCCGCTGGTGGCGGAATCGTTGCATCAGGCGGAACCGTCACCGACAGTGACGGATACCGCTACCACACGTTTACGGCAAGCGGCACACTCACCGTGACAAGCGGAGGCGCAGCGGAGGCGCTGATAGTGGGCGGTGGCGGCGGCGGATGCTGGAACGGACAGTCTGGCGGCGGCGGAGGCGCGGGCGGCGTCGTGCTGCTAGACGGCGCAAACTCGATCACGCTCGGAGCAGCGACTTACACGATCACTGTCGGCGATGGCGGCGCTGCGATGACGGTAAATCCGGGCAACGGCTTCACAGGAAATGCAGGCTCCGCATCATCGATCATCGGCGGCGCTGTCAACGAGGAGGCGTTGGGAGGCGGCGGCGGCGGAGGCTGGGGAGCCAACGGCGGAAGCGGCGGGTCTGGCGGCGGTGCCGGTGTATTCAGCAGTTCTCCCGGCAGCGGAACGACAGGCCAGGGCAGTTCCGGCGGCGCAGGGATCAGCCCAGCCAACACCGGCCTGCGTGCGTCTGGAGGTGGCGGCGGGGCTGGTGCCGCTGGTGCCGCCGCCGCAGAGGGCGTTGGTGGCGACGGCGGGGACGGAATCGAGGTTTGGGGTGCCTACTACGGCGGCGGTGGTGGCGGCGCGGTGCAGAGTGGCGGCACCGCCGCGGGATCTGGAGGTAGCGGCGGCGGCGGGGCTGGTTCACAGAGTGGCGCGGGAACGTCAGGCACCGCAAACACCGGCGGCGGTGGCGGTGGCTCGCGCTCTAATGTCTCCGGCGCAGGCGGCTCTGGCATCGTAATTGTTCGCTACGCGATCTAAGGACTCTTCATGTCAACACTCACTGCCCCAATCAGAATCAAGCGTGGCGTCGGAACCCCCAGCACGCTCAAGCAGGGCGAACTCGCGTTCGACGAGAACGGCCAGCGGCTCTTCATCGGTAGCGGCGTCGGCAGCGGCGGCAACGCTGCGACCGTCGTCGAACTCACGACACCGCCTGCGCTGCTGGAGCAGTTGCAGGATGTCGTGTTCAGCTCCGGCCCCAACGACGGCGATGTGCTGACCTACGACGGCGACGCGGGCGAGTGGATTGCTCAGGCGGTCGCGGCGGCGTCGGTGGCGTGGGGCGACGTAACGAGCAAGCCATCGACGTTCGCGCCTGCGACGCACGCCAGCAGCCACCACACCGGCGGTGCGGATGCGATCGCGGCTTCGGACATCGGTGCGATCGCCAACAGCGAGAAGGGCGCGAACAGCGGCGTCGCAACGCTCGACGGAAGCGGTAAGCTGACGGCGGCTCAACTGCCGAACCTGGCGATCACGGCGTTTCTTGGCAACGCGGCCGACCAGACTGCGATGCTCGCCCTCACCGGGCAGCAGGGCGACTGGGCGATCCGCACCGACTCTGGTGCGGTGTGGATCATCACCGGCGAGACGCCGAGCGAACTGGCGTCGTGGACGCAGCTCTCCTACCCGGCCGCCCCGGTCGCGAGCGTCAATGGCGAGACCGGCACCGTGGTGCTGGATCACACCGATGTCGGTGCAGCGGCATCCAGCCACACGCACGCGGCGTCGGACATCACCAGCGGTCTTGCTACGGTCGCGACCACAGGTGCGTACAGCGACCTGAGCGGCACGCCGGACCTTGGGACTGCTGCGTACCTCGACACCACCGATTTCGTCGAGTCGCAGGCAGCATCGACGTTTGGCTTGTCGCTGCTCAACGACGCTGACGCTGCGGCGGCTCGCACGACGCTGGGACTGGGCAGTGCGGCGACTCTGGCATCTACGGCGTTCGCGGATGTGGATCACTCTCACGAGTGGTCGGACATCACCAGCGGCGTGCCATCCACATTCGCTCCGTCCGCACACAACCACGGCGTGACGGTGACGCTCGAACTCAGCGGGTTCATCGAGGCACCCGAGGCGAAGACGTACGTCCTGTCGCCATCGATTCCGGCCGCGATCACGATCGTCAACGTCAAGGCGCAGACGGGATCCGGCACCTGCGACATCAAGTTGCAGGACGACGGCAGCGACATCAGCAACACGACGCTTGACGACGTCGGCAGCGGCAGCGTCGCGACCCCCGGCACCGAACCGAGTGCGGCGGTTGCGGCAGGCAGCAAACTTGCCCTCGTCGTCAGCGATCCGTCGAGCAGCGCACCGGAAGACCTCGCGTTCACCGTCTACTACACCGTGGCTGTCACCTCCGCGAACAACGCCTGATGCGGCTGATCCTGACCAACCAAGGCTCGACCTCGACGCCGCAGATCCCGTCCCTGCGTGCCGGTCTCGCTCGCGCCGAGGGCGACATCGCCGCGCTCAAGGCGGCGGGCTGCGAGCTTGGCGTCAACACCGGGGCGGGCGATCCTGTCAGCGATCAGGATCTCGCCACATGGCCGACGATCACAGAGCGGTTTGAGGACTTCTTCGACACCGTGCTGTCCTCCGGCCCGGCATCGTTCGCGGCCGGTGGCCAGTCGCTTCCGTGCCACTGGTTCAGCGTGAATGTGGAGCAGTCGGCCAACGTAGCGGCGATCGTGTTCGGCCCCGGCGACGCAACGGAGATTCCGACCGGCTACGCACTTCTCAACCGATCGGCTGGCGCGGAGTCCCCGCGTCCGGTCAGGCAGGCGATGCGGGAGTACGCGGCCCGAACAGCCGGGGTCTCGTACGACGAGAGTTCGGCGACGCTCCTGTCCGGCGGCACCAACGTGACGTGGCAGCAGTTCAACGCGGCGATGGTCGCGGTGCAGCGCGACGCCTACGCCTACCTCAAGGGCGGCGCGTCGCCCCGGTTCGCGGGAAAGGTCGTCTACGACTGGAAGCAAGGCGTCGCGACGCTGCCGTTCCTCGGGGACGGATGGTGGGTGAACCCCGACCGCACCGCGACACCGCCGATCTACTACTACTACCCGTATCGCACCGTTACGGGAACTCGAACTTGGCAAGTCAACGGGACCGCGATGGAGCAGGCGAGCGAGCAGTTCTCGTTCCCGCTCGGCGGGTTCGATCAGGCAACGCACGACGCTGCGGTGACCGAGAAGGCGCTCAAGACGGCGGAACACTCCAAGGCGATCGTGCAGCGAGGCGTCGACTCGCTGACGATGCATTTCTTCCACGGGATGCCGCCCGACGACCTCGCCACAGCGGACTCGTCGATCACCGGCGCGGCTGGCTACTTCCCGCTGCTGCGCGGCGCTGGCAACCAATGGCAGTATGTCTCGGGCCGAGAGAACGCGATGCAGGAGGTGGCGACGGCGCTGCGGGTGTCGCTGCTCTGTTCGTGGCGGCACCTTGGCAGTCGAACCGGGCTCATGTTCCCGGCGACGATGGACAACGTGCTGAGCGGAACGAGGCACTGGGGGTTCGGCACGCCGGTCGCGGATTTCCGCTCGATGATCCTCGACCAGATCACGACGCCGGTGTCCTCGTCGGAGGCGAGCCGGTTCGGTCTCGTCGCTGGCACCGTGATGTCGCCGACCGTGATCTCGCTGTGGAACGCAACCGACTACTTCCTGCGCGGCCTGTTCGGCTCGGCCGGCATCACGCAAGCCGACGTGTGGAACGGCCAGCACCCGACGAGCGGTGCGTACTTCGCTCGCTCGACGATGGAGCGGCGAGCGGCTGGGCGCACCGCAGTTGCGGTGGACTGGGCGACGCCGATTGCGACGAACCAGTGGTACGTCGCGCTCGCGAACATCCTCACCGACGACATCATCGAGCGAGTCCAAGCGGCACGATCAGCGCTCGACAGGGCGGCGCGCAGGGGTGCCGCCAAGCAGTCCACGCTCGCATCGATCCGCGACGGCATCTCGACGCCCGGCAGCGGCGGCGGCGTCGTGATTGGGGGCGGGTGATGATCGACATCAAGATGTCGGAACTCACCGGCGCGATCGCCGACAAGGCTGTGATCCGTCTCGTCGACAAGTCGGTGCGGCGGAACGCGCTCAAGATGATGGGGCAGGACGTGCGCCGGATGATGCGACGGAGCATCAAGGCGTCGAGGCCGGGTGCGGACGGGCGATTCCGATCGAGCCGTCCCGGCAGCCGACCCTTCTACCGCAAGCAGCAGGGCAAGTCGAAGGAGGCGAACCAGTTCGTCGGCGGAAAGTTCCTGATCTACCGCTACGACGAGGCGAGCGAGAGCGTCGTGGTCGGGCCTCGAGCGTTGGCACGGTCATCGCGTCCGATGCCCGAGACGCTCGAGTTCGGCGGCAGTCGCACCACAAACGTTCGTGCGGCGTACCCGGGCGTTCGGTTCCGCAAGGTCGGCGGCGCTGGTGAGATTCGACTCCTCGGCGAGGACTCCTTACTCTGGCACCCCGTCGCGCACGCGAAACTTCGCACCGCTCGACAGGCAGATCGGGCGAACCGGATCAACCGCGAACTCTACCTGCCGGCCGGCGCATCGCCGCCGCCACCTAACGGACAAATCAAGACCCGCGTCGCGGCCCGGCCGTACGTTCGCCCGACGCTTCGAGAGTTCGCGCAGTCGGGGAAGGCGTCCGAACTGCTCGCGAAGGCAATCCAACGCAGCCCGCTGCTGTCGGGCGGGAGGCGCTGATGGCGGCAAGCGGAGTACGCGCGGGACGCGCCTACGTCGAGATCGGCGTCACGAGCAAGCTCGCCGCCGGCCTCGCCGCCGCGTCGAAGCGGATCGACGCATTCGGATCGAAGGTCCGCCGAGTCGGCACCGTCGTCGCCGGCATCGGCGCTGCGTCCGTCGGCGGGCTCGCCCTCGCCGCCAAGTCGTTCGCGTCGGCCGGCGCTCGCATCCGCGACCTCAGCCTGAGGACCGGCATCGCCGCCGAGTCGCTGTCGCGCCTCGACTACGCGGCGGCACAGACCGGCGCGAACTTCGACTCGATCGTCGGCGGGTTCCGCCGCCTCAGCAGGGTGACGCTCGACGCCGGCCGCGGCCTCGAAACGGCTCGCCGCACGTTCGAGGAACTGGGCATCGACCTGGAGCAGTTCCAGACGCTATCGCTCGAGGATCAGTTCCTCACCGCCGGCGACGCGCTGTCGAAGATCACCGACGAGTCGAAGCGGGCCGCCATCGCGCAGGAACTGTTCGGGCGTGCGGGTCTCGATCTTGTGCCGATCTTCGAGGAGGGCGCGGACACGTTCCGCGCGCTTGCGGCCGAGGCGGACAAGCTCGGAATCACGATTGGCGACGACGAGGCGAAGCAGGCGAAGGCGCTCGACGACGCGTTCACCCGCGTGACGCGCACGCTGCAGCGTGTCGTCGCGGCGGTCGGGGGTGCGTTGGCACCAAGCCTGGAGTCGCTCGCAAACAACGTCGCGGAGAACATCGCCGGCATCCGCCGCTGGCTTGCCGAGAACCAAGGGCTAATCGTCGCGGCTGCGAAACTAGCCGTCGGCGTGCTTGCCGCCGGTGCTGCGTTCGTCGCGTTCGGCACGGCGCTCAAGGGCGTCGCGCTGGCGGCGACCGGGCTGAGCCTTGCTCTCAAGGGCGTCATCGCGATCAAGGCGGCGGTGCTGGCGCTGAACCCGGTCGTCGCCATCGCGGTGGCCGGCGTCGCCGCGTTCGGTGCGATCTGGGTCGCCACCTCCGATTCCGCCCAACGCTCGATCGCGTCCATCGCGGATCGGTTCCGGCAACTTGGCGATTCGGTGCAGGCCGGTTTCGCGGGCATCACCGACGCGATCGCCGCAGGGAATCTCGCCCTCGCCGGGCAGATCGCGGTGACGTCGTTGCAGCTCGTCTTCGAGACCGGGCTGTCGGCGATCAGGACGCTGTGGACCGACTGGGTGTACGACCTCGCAGGCGCGCTCGTCGTCATCGAGATCGAGGCCCGAAACGTGTTCAACCGGGTGCAGACGCTGGTCGGTGCCGCGCTGGAGGAGATCGGCGACGCGACAGGCAGCGCCGCGCTCAAGGCCGCCGGCACGGTCACCGCCGGGTTTGGTCGCGCCCGCATCGCGGAACGCGAGTCCGAACTGCGCGGCCGCATCGGGTTGCTCGAAGACGACCGATCCGGCGAACAGGCGCGGCTGGTGTCCGCGCTCGACGGCCTGCGGCAGCGGCTGGGAGAGCTGCGAGACCAGGCGGCGGCGGAACGGGCTGCGATCACGGTGCCAGAGATCACGGTGGAGTCCGCGACGCTCGACACGGCAGCCGCATCCGAACTTGCGACTGAGATTGCCGCAGCGACGGAGGCGACCGCCGACAAGATCGAGACCACGACGCGCGGAACCTTCTCTTCGTTCGCGGCGAGGCGGATGAACGTCGACAACACCGCGTTGATGAAGGAGCAGGTCAAGTACCTGCAGAGGATCGCCAGCAACACATCCGCCGCCAGCGGCCCGGTCTTCTCACCATGAACGTCTCCGAAGCATTCGGATCAGGCACACTCTCGACCGGCAACAACCGCCGCGGCGAGAAGCGCTACATCATCTTCGGCGTCGACCTCACCTCGGGCGACGACGAGTCCGACATCGTCGTCGCGGTCGAGGCGGAGGCACCGACGACTTTCGACGGCATGGCCCGGCGATCGGTGCAGGTCGAGCAGGTGGCGAACGACATCTGGACCGCCACCGTCGAGTACAGCCCCAGCGAACTGCTCCCGCCGCCGGAGTTTTCCGGCTACCTGACGACGTTCTCGACCGCCGGCCAGACGGAAAATGTGCAGATCGCGCTGACGCAAGGCAAGCACTCGCTGATCAACGGCGAAGAACCGCCGGACTTCGGGGAATCGATCAATGTCGATGGGGACTACCAGCCGCAGGGCGTCGACATCGTCGTTCCGAAGTTCGAGTGGAGCGAGACGCACTACCTCGCCAACAGCGTGATCCCGGGCACCGGGAACGCGTGGCTGCAGACGGTCCACAACGCAACCGGGACGACCAACAACGCCACGTTCCGCGGCTTCGCGGCCGGTTCGGTCCTGTTCCTTGGTGCGAACGGCGCGAAACGGCCCGAGCAAGACGACTGGGAGGTCACGTTCTCGTTTGTGGCGTCGCCCGGCGTCAACCTGTCGCTGACCACCTACAACCCGGACGGCACGCCGTACGGCAGCGTCACCGTCGCCAAGGGTGGCCACCAATACATCTGGTTCTGGAACCGGCAGAGCCAAGACGAGGCGGCAGCGGCCACCGTCACGCGCGCGGCTGCTGCGTATGTCGCCACCGTCTACGGGACCAGCAGCTTTTCCTCGTTCGTGCCGAGCACATGAGCAACTGGCAACGCAAAGCAAGGCCGGGCGATCCGCTCCGCGTCTCGGCAGCGGCGTACAACAAGTTCATCGACACGGCGGTGGCCGTGGACGCGCGGACCTTCGCGGGGCAGCCTGGCGCGATCACCAGAAGCAACACGATCATTCTGGCGGTGAACGACGGCGAGTCGCCGTGCGACGCGTTCACTCCGTACCGGATCACCGGCGTCGAGAGCCCGTCGATCGAGCGGCGCGACGCCAAGGCGGTGATTCGCATCAACGGAGATGGATCCGGCGCTGTGCTGACGGATCCGACCTTCGTGGTGCCGCAGGAGGCGATCCGCCCTGGCAACGTCGGCAAGGTCGCGGTATCAGGCTGGACGTACTGCAGGGTGCGCGATCTGCCCGGCGAGGAGATGCCTCCGGGCACCCGGCTGGGCATCTCGGACGGCATGCTGGTGCCGGATGCGATCGGCGCGGCGACCCTCATCCACGAGGGTGTCGGCGACGACGCCGAATCCGGCGACGACGCCACGATGGCTCTGGTCGTCATTGGATTGATCGAGGGCGAGTTCTACGCGAAGCTCGGATTGACGGCAGAGCAGGACGGCACCGCCGCCCGTTGGCTCTACGCGTGGGACGAGGTGTCGTGGGATTCGGAGTCGTCCGAATGGGACCAGGTTGACGGCGGCAGATCGTGGAGCGTCTGGGGCAGGGCTCGCAACCTGCTTGAGACTTCCAACACCGCCGCGTCGGCGTACTCCATCCCGGTCGCGGGCCAGAACTTCGAGATCGGCAACACCGGCGTCCGGTTTCGCGAGGTTCCGCCCGGCACGATCGTGCGGGTCTCAATAGCACGGAGCACCGACGGTCTTGGATTGCCGACGTTCTCGGCACCGAATCCGGTGTGGGGGCCGTGCACTGCGTTGGCGGAGCTAGCAGAGTCCATCGGGTCGCAAAGCGACTCCGGGAATCCGCTTCCATCGTCCGAGGAGCAGGAGTCGGAGGAGACATCGTGACGGTTGGAAACGTGTTGCCGTGCTGTTGCGGCGGCGGAAGCCCGTGCACGGCGATCGATATCGAGGCTCTCCCAGACGAGATTCAGGTCTCCATCTCGTACAGCGTCACCTACGCAATGACGTGGTATCGGGTGCTGACTATCGAAACGTCGAACTTCCGCCCGTTCGATCCGGCCTTCGACAACCCCGGCGACAACATCTACGGACCAAACAACGACCTGATGTGCTGCTTCCCCCCGGTGCTGTCCCAAGAACACGATGTGGAATCGCAGTACCTTGCGACTCTGACAATGCAGTTGAACGGCGTGCTGCTCAAAAGCGTGCTGGCGTCGGGCTCGAGTGCAAGGCTTTATCAAGGCCAACTGGGGTTTGAGTACGAGTTCGAAAGCGACTCGCCGGGCACTTCGAGCGTGTCAGGCGCGTCCACTCCGGCATCGCCCGCGTTGCCAACCTCTGCAGCGAACTACAACGGCATCTCCGTGCGACTTGCGTGCGACGCGAACCCGGACGCCTACGCGCGCGGAATGCTGCTCACATACAACGGAGTTTCGCCATCCGCCGACCCTGACTCGATCATCGCAAGCGGACCCATGCTGCGGCTGTCGACCAGTTGGGAATACAACGGGTGGCAGCCGGCGCAAGGTACACAAACACCTCCGGTGGAATCGGGCGGCACCGTCTTCATGCGTCCGCAGGCGATCGGATGGCCGACGCCGCCATTAGGTTCGCCGCCTCGCGTGACCGGCACCGGCAAGTTGCAGCCATTGCAAACGCATTGGGTAAGGCAGGACGCCCCAATCTTCGGATCTTACAACCCAGCACGAACCGCATCGTCGTTGGCGCCGGCGCTGGCTAGGTCGCAGCAGTTCAACGTGTACCCGCGGACCAAGCCGTTGTCGTTACCCACAGACTCATCGACATACCCGGGCTGCAGCGTGTTCTTCGCCAACCAGTACGGCCCTGCAGACCAGCAGGATCCTGACTGGCAACCTCATGCAGGCGGCTGGATTCTCGCCGATTCGTGCTCGCCACAAACGGGCCTCAACGGAAACGGCTACAGCGATCCGTTCGGGCTGTGCCCAGACATTCCTGCCGACCCGGTCCCGTCATGCCCGCTTTGTGCGTACGGCGCGACCGTCGGGAATCAACCGGCAGTCGGCGAGCCATGTTTCCCCAACGGCTGGCCAGGGGACGCGTTCAACCCGCCAGTTCCGTCATACGAGCCCGAGAGCGGGCTCTACTTCACAAGTCGAATGTGGATGGACGACATGAGCGCGGAGGTGAGTTGATGGGTTGCTGCGGACAGAGTCGCGTCGGACAGGCCGTGCAGGGAGCGATCAAGTTGGCGACGAGCGAGTTAGGCATTTGGCGAGCCACGCCCGAAATGATCGCCGCCCGCCGCGCCGCCTGCGAGTCCTGCGACCAGTGGGACCACGGCCGCTGCAAGTCCTGCGGCTGCTACACGTTCGCGAAGACGCGGCTCCGCTCGGAGAAGTGCCCGCTCGGGAAGTGGGGAACCGATGCCTGATCGGTGGATCGACGAGGTCTCCGCGATCCTCGGCGGCGTGCAGGCGCGGTGCGTCTGCATCACGCTCGAGCGTCGTCCCGATCGGTGGCAGCAGTTCGAGGCGCAGTGCCCGATGCTCGAAAGCGTCGAGCGCTTCGCCGGCGTCGACGGCGAGCGGTGCAGCGTCCCGGCGATCACGCGGATCCCCGCGGGCGCGTGGGGCTGCCTGCAGAGCCACCTGATGATCTGGCGGCGTGCCCTCGTCGAGGGCTACCACCGCGAAGGCGGCGTGCTCGTCGTGTTCGAGGACGACGCGCTGTTCGCGGGCGGGTTCCGCGAGCAGTCGCTCGACCTGCTCGCCCGGGCACCGCGCGGCTGGGACATGGTCTACCTCGGCGGCCAGCACACGCACGCGGCGGAACGGCGTCCGAGGCGGATCGAGCCAGGCATCGTGCAGGGCTACAGCATCAACCGCACGCAGGCGTACGTGATTCGCGGCAAGGCGATCGCGACGGCGTACTGCCACTGCAACGACCTCGGCCTGATCGCGGCCCAGCCGAACAGGCACATCGACCACAGGCTGGAGGAGCTGCACCGCAGCGGCGACCTCGCCATCTACGCGCCAGAGCGATGGCTCGTCGGGCAGGGGCCGGGCGTCTCGGACGTCTCGCCTCGACGGCGGCCTGAGCGAGAGAGATGGTGGCACCCAGATGCGATTCTCGGTTGAACCCAAGTCCCGGAACGTCCACGTCGTGACGATGGACTCCGACTCGACGGCGTGGGAGCAGTGGTTCCTGCTCACCGGCGATCGGCACATCGACTCGGCGGAGAGCGATCACAAGCTGCAGATCAAGCACCTGCGGGAAGCCGAGACGCGCGGCGCGGGCGTCATCGACGTCGGCGACGTGCTCGACGCGATGCAGGGCCGCGACGACCGGCGACGCACCAAGGGCGTCGGGCGCGCGGACTCGGCGAACGCCGTCAACTACCTCGACCGCATCGTCGCGGACGCCGCGGACATGCTCTCGCCGTTCGCGCGTCAGTTCGTCGTGATCGGACGAGGCAACCACGAACAGAGCATTCTGAAGCACGCCGAAACCGATCTCACCGAGCGGCTGTGCGAGCGGATGACGCACATCGCAGGGCACCGCGTCCACGCGGGCGGCTACGGCGGATGGGTGCGGTTCGTCGTGCGGTGGAGCGCGAAGGGCATGCTCGGGCTGAACCTCAAGTATTTCCATGGCGCGGGCGGCGGCGGCATGATGAGCCACGGCACGCTCGCGACGCGGCGGATGG
>CAYZSH010000071.1:0-11180 GCA_964481025.1 uncultured Isosphaeraceae bacterium | reverse complement strand
CCGATTTCCGCCGAAATTCGCCCAAGTTGCCAGAATCGGTCCCGGATCGAGACCGCCCGGCTCAGCTGCGGCGATTCGTCACCGCGGCAGCGATCGCCTCGAGCAGTGCTGCCGGCTCGGGAAGACGGCCCGGACCGGTCCGACGGCACGCCTGCCACCCTGTCCCTGGGGCGATGACCGAGAACCCGTCCTGCGCGAGCGTCGCGAGGTTCCGGGCCGTCGCGGGCTGCCCCCACATTTCGGCGTTCATGCTCGGGGCCACGAGCACTGGCGTCCGGGCACGGTCGATCGCGGCGACGATCGCGGTGACGGCGTCGTCGGCGAATCCATGGGCGAGCCGCGCCACGGTGTTCATGGTGCACGGTGCGACGAGCGCGACGTCGAGGTCGTGCGCCAGCCGGACGTGCTGCGGATCGGCCTGATCGAACTGATCCCACTGACTCGTGAAGACCGGACGACCGCTGAGCGCCTGGAACGTGAGCGGCGTGACGAAGCGGGTGGCCGCGTCGGTCATGGCCACGGTGACCTCGGTGCCGGCCTGGGCCAGCGCCGAGACGACGTGGCAGACCTTGTAAGCCGCGATCCCGCCGCAGATGCCGACGAGCACACGACGACCCCGAAGGATCTCAAGCGAGCCTTCGGGGGCGGAATCGATCTCGGATGAAGGACGATCGTCCAAGCGGGGCTCCTCCCGCCGCGGTCGGACCAACGATCAGCCGGCGCCGGTGCCGTCGTCGATCGTGATCTTGTCCTGCATGATCTCCTCGATGACGACCTCGAGATCGGACATGCCGTTTCGGTCGACGAGGGGACGCGAGCCGTCGATGATCTCGGCGAGACGCCGCTGGATCAGGGCGGTGAGCCGGAACCGGCCGCCGACCTTGTTGACGATGTCGTCGCTCTTCAGGGCTTCGATCATGGGGGTGGCACCTCTTCTGCGGACTGTCGGCCTCTCGGGGCCGCGCGAACCGATGATGATACACCACCCCGGCCCCCCGATGCCAGCCCCCGGCCTTGACCCGTGGGCGGGAACCGCTAGCCTCATCGATTCGGGCCCGATCGGCCCCCTCCTCCCCCGCCTCCGACCGGTCACCGCCTCATGGTCTCCCGGCTCTGGAATCTCGCCCTCCGGATCTCCGCCCGCCTCGGTTTCGGCCGGGAATGGTGGATGCTGGCGGTCGCGGCCGGGGTCGGGCTGTTCATGGGGGTCGCGGCGCTGGCGTTCATCCGTCCCATTCAGGCCCTCGAGCACGCCGCCGAGGATCTCGGCTTCGAGCAACCGGGACTCGTCCTCTGGCTGCTGCCGTTCGTCCCGCTCGGCGGCGCCCTCCTCACCGGCATCCTGAATCGGTTGCTCCCGACCGAATTCAAGGGTCACGGCGTCTCGAACGTGATCTTCTCGGTGTCGCGTCGGCAGTCGCGACTGCGGCTGCGCCTGCTCGCCCGCCAGTGGATCGGCTCGACGCTGACGATCGGCAGCGGCGGATCGGCGGGTCCCGAGGGACCGATCGTCACGATCGGCGCGGTCATCGGCTCGAATCTCGCGCGGCTGCTGAGGCTCGACGCGAAGAGCGGCACCACCCTGCTCGGCTGTGGCGCCGCGGCCGGCCTCGCGTCGGTGTTCAACGCGCCGCTCGCGGGGATCTTCTTCGTGCTGGAAGTCCTGCTGCGCGACTTCTCGCTGCGGACGTTCACGCCGATCGTCGTCGCGGCGGTGCTCGCGGCGGCGACGACGCAGACGATCATCGGGTCGAACCAGCCGATCTTCGGCGTCGGCCCGGACTTCTTCGGTGACAACGAGGTGCCGTTCACGATCGGCATGGCGCCATTCTTCGCGATGCTCGGGGTCGCGAGCGGACTGGTCGCGGTCGCGTTCACCCGGAGCCTGCAGGTCGCCGAGTCGCTCTTCAAGCGACTGCCGATCGCGAGCATGCTGCGTCCGGCCGCGGGCGGTCTGCTCCTCGGCCTCCTCGGACTCGGCTACATGCTCGCGATCGGGCCGGACATCTTCGGTCGCGGAGGCGACCCGGTCCCGCCGTTCTTCGGCAACGGCTACCTCGTCATCTACCGACTGCTGGAGACCGACTTCTATCAGGCCGTCCCGGGGTCGCTGATGGAGAAGGGCTGGCTGCTTCTGCTCGGGGCGCTCACGATGTGGGCGGGACTCAAGATCGTCGCGACGAGCCTGACCATCGGATCGGGCGGCGCGGGCGGCCTCTTTGCGCCGTCGCTGGTGATCGGTGCGATCGTCGGAAGCGTGTTCGGGGTCGCGGTCGCGAACACCGGCTGGTTCCCCGACGCGAACCCCGCACACTTCGCCCTGGTCGGCATGGCCGCGATGGTCGCCGCGACGACCCACGCCCCCATGACCGGCGTCATGCTCGTCTACGAGATCACGCAGACCTACAGCCTGATCGTGCCGCTGATGCTGTGCGCGGTGCTGAGCGTGATCGTCGGACGACTGCTGAGCCGCGACAGCGTCTACACCGCGGAACTCGCGGCGGCGGGCATCCGACTCGGCTCGACGACCGACCTCACGCTCCTTCGCCAGCTCACGGTGCGCGACGTCCCGCTCATGCCCCCGGTCACGGTGCGTCCCGGCGACAGCGGACAACGACTGCTGGAACTGAGCGAACGCTTTGCGGTCAGCGACTTCGTCGTCGTCGACGAGCGGGACAACTATCTCGGCATGGTGACCGGAAGCGACCTGCAGGCCGCACTGGTCTTCCGCGAGGCGATCCCGCTGTTGCAGGTCGAGGAGATCGAGCGCACCGATCTTCCGAGCGTGGTGCTCGACGACACCCTCGACGTGGCGCTCGACCGATTCAGCGGACACGATGCCGCGAGTCTCGCGGTCGTGAGCCATCGCGACGGTGGCCGCGTGATCGGCGTGCTGACCCGGACCCGGCTCATGCGCGAGTACCAGCACGCACTGGCGGACTCGTGAGCGACGACGCCATCGATCGATCGTTCGGTCGCCGCTGGCGGGTCCGTGGACGCAATCGTTTCGCGGAGATCCACGGCGCGAAGGTCCGGCGGGAATCCGGCCCGTTGCTGATCTACGCCCTCGCCAACGACCTCGACCATCTCCGCATCGGACTCTCGGTCGGCCGTCGCGTCGGAAACGCGGTGCGTCGCAACCTCGTGAAGCGGCGGCTCCGCGAGGCGTTCCGACTGCATCGGGAGAATTGGGCCACGGGGTACGATCTGCTCGTCGTCGTCCGGCCGCACGAGCCGTTGTCACCCGACGAGTACGCCCGGCATCTCGGTGAGGCGATCACCCGACTGGACAAGGCATGGCGGAAGCGGACCTCGACACCTCGTCCCGACGACTCGGCCTCGCCGGACGCGTGATGCTGCTCGGCATCGCGGTCTATCGCCGGATCGGCTCACCGATCCTCGGTGGTCACTGCCGATTCGAACCAAGCTGCTCGGTGTACGCCCGCGAGGCGATCCTGCGACACGGCGCCGCACGCGGCGGCTGGCTCGCCCTCAAGAGACTCGGACGTTGTCGCCCCGGTGGTGGCGCAGGGTTTGATCCGGTGCCTTCCGGCCTCACCACGGAGAGCACGGAGAGGCACGGAGGGCCACGGAGTTGATCACGGGATCGAGTTGATCGCCGTACCCGTATCACCCTTGCCCGATGCTCGAATCGTGATCGGATGTCAGTGACCATCCAAGCACCGTGGAACCGCGATGCGTTCCAGCAGCAGCTCGGGGTTGCCGTCCTGGATTCGCATCAACACTCATCGCCCATCAACTGAACTCTCCGTGGCCCTCCGTGCACCTCCGTGTCCTCCGTGGTCAGTCCGCGGCCAGGTGGTGATTCCTCACGGAGTTCCGCACCCGCCCCACCCGCTCGATCTCGACCTCGATCTCGTCGCCGGACTGGAGGAATCTCGGGGGATTCATGCCGGCGCCGACGCCGGCCGGCGTGCCGGTGAGGACGATCGTCCCGGCGAGCAGGGTCGTGCCGCGGGTGATCTCGCAGAGCAGTTCGACGATCGGAAAGAGCATCGACGACGTCCGCCCCGACTGCACGACCTCGCCGTTGAGCCGGGTCGTGATCGCGAGGTCGGACGGATCACCGACCTCCTCGATTGGAACCGGGGCGCCGATCGGGCAGAACGTGTCGAAGCTCTTGCCGCGGCAGAACTGACCGCCGCTCCCGTGCTTCTGCCACCAGCGGGCGGTGACGTCGTTGGCCGCCGCGAGGTGCGAGACCACGTCGAGCGCCGATGCCGCATCGAGATCACGCGCATCGCGACCGATCACCAGCGCGAGTTCGCCTTCCCAGTCCACCTGCGGACCGTGCTCCTCGCACACGGGCGGGATGACGATGTCGTCACCATCACCGATGACCGACGCGGGGTTCTTGAAGAAGATCATGGGAAGCTCGGGCCGATCGTTGCCGAGCTCCGCCGCGTGGTCCGCGTAGTTCCGCCCCACGCACCAGATCGCGGGCGGCACGACCCGCGACATCAGCGTTCCTCCGCGCCGACGTCCCGAGCCTCCCGACGAGCCTTCGCCGCCTCCGCGGCCGCGGCCTGCGCCTTGCGGTAGGCCTCCATGCCCGACGGCTCGGGGAACGCCTGATCGAAGGGGAACGCCTGCGCGAGATACGACGCGAGGAACTCGTCCCGCATCTGATCCACGACCGAGTCGTAGGCCATGCGCTTCTGGTCCTCGGGGGCGCGGTTGTAGATGGTGAGCCGGTCCACGAGCGGAAGCGTGCGGTCGAGCAGCACCGCTCGGAAGATGTCCCGGACACTCGACTCGAGGTTGCCGATCAGGTCGCGGATGCGTCCGTCGCCGAACTTGCTGACGTAGTTGTTGTACTCGGTCTCCTTGAAGAACCGGGTGAGGTCGCCGGCGAACTTCACCGCGTCCTCCAGCACCTCGGGTCGTCCAAGCAGCAGCCCTTCGCGGAATCCTCGCCGCAGCGCGGCGTAGACGTCGCTTCGCGCGACCTCCGGCTGCATCTCGTACTCGCCGGTCGCCTGATCCTTCACGAACTTCTCGATCGGGACCGAATACTCGACGCTGGGAATGGTGCCGCCGGTGCCGTAGAGCGAGTCGAGGTACGCGTAGATCTCCTCGGCGTCGGCGTATTCGCCCGCCCGCCAGAGCTCGCGGACCGCCTGCTTCATGAAGTTCTCGTGGAAGTTCGAGAACGTGTCGCCGCCACCGCCGCGTGAATCGAAGTGCTTGTCGTAGAGCTCGCGGAAGTACTTGTCGATCGACTTGATCCACCGGGGGTCGTTGAGGCGCCCGGGGTTCTCGCCGCTGAACGGATCGACGGTCAGCAGTCCGCTGCGGGAGAGCGCCTGCATGGCCTGGATCCAGATGCGGTCGTTGTTGATCACCTTGTGAACGTCGTCCGCGTCCTCGTAGCGCTTCGAACCCCGCTCGGTGCCGAGTCGCCCCCAGTAGAGGGCGTGGGCCTGCGGATGCCGCCAGTCGATCGGACCGAGGTCCCGCGTGTACTCCCACATCACGACGGGATCCATGTTGTAGTCCTCGAGCAGGACCTTCTTGCGGAGGAACTGGAAGAAGTTCAGGGCCTGCTCGCGTCGCGCGGGATCCCCGAGCACGGAGTCGAACGCCGCGTAGACCGGATCGTTCTTGGCGAACGTCTGATCCAGACCGAGCAACCGTGCATATGGCGAGTTCTTCACCGCGAGCCACTTGCCCGCGTTCAGGAGGAAGTCGCGGTTCAGACCGAGCCGGAACTTCGGCCCCTGCTCATCCAGCGCTGCGGCCAGGTCGTCGACCAGGGCCTGCGTCCCGGGAACCTTGACCTCCGCCTCCTCCAGCGTCTCTGGAGCGTCGGCGAGCTCCTTCATCCAGGCGATGCGATCCTGATGGTCGTAGGGTTCGGGGCCGAGCAGGAACTCCCATTCCTTCGCGTGCTCCCGCTTGTAGTGGAGGTGCGCGTCGTCACTGACGCCGTCCATCTTGTGCGCGAACCAGAACGCCAGCTCCTTGTAGAGCACGACGTCGTTGGGGTTGTAGCGGAGCCCCTCGTTGCGGACGAGGTCGATGCCGGCCTTCACCCAGTCCCACCGCTCCTCGGGCGTGTTGGTCAGGACCGAGATGTTGTAGGCCATGTTGTGACCATGAAAACCCCAGACCTGCGCGAAGCGGGGCTGCAGCTTGGTGATGAGATCGGAGTCGCTCATCACCTCGTAGAACTGCCCCTCCTCCTTCATCATGTTCACCTTGAGCCACAGGTAGTCCACGATGATGCCGCGCAACGCACCGATCGCGGTGCCGAGGGCGACGATCGGCGGCGCCCCCTCGACCGACACGTCGGTGTACCGAAGTCCGTATCCGTTGCGTCCCTCGACCCGACCGACGGCCTCCCGAAGCCCATCGTCGCCTCGCCAGCTCACCCGCACGAGATCCCCGAGTCCACCCGACCATTCGCGGGTGCCCGCGTCGTAGGAGAACTCGAGCTCGGGCTCCTCGGTCACCGACTGGATCGTCTCGATCCGCCGCACCAGACTCGTGAAGACCTTCTGGGGCCTGGCATCGGGAAGCAGCGTGCCCTCCTCGTCCGCGGGAAGCACGAGCAGGTACTCCTGACCCGCCATGTCCAGCAGACCGGGAAGCAGTCCGCCCGCTGACGCCGCGGCGATCGCGGCGACGACGAGGGCGACGAGCTGGATGATGCGGTCCTTCATGACGAGACTCGAGACAGGTGACGTGATCCGAACGACGGCGGCGGGCTGAGGTTCAGCCGTGTCCGCTGTAGGTGGCGAGTTCGCGACGACGGAACACACCCCAACCGATGGCGAGGGCGAACCCGCACCAGAAGATCCCGATGACGAGCAGGTTGCCGAGCACGGCATCGATCGACACCAGCCGTCCCTCGATGACGAGGCGGTTGGGACTGGCCTGACCGAAGGGTCGCAGCAACCACTCGACCGAACTCGCCACGCCGGCGATCGCGGTCTGGGCGAGACGAATGAACGCGACGGCATCCTCGTCTGCGCGGAACTGGTTGACGCTCTCGGAGATGAACGGCGTCATGGAACCGCCGACGAAGACGGTGAAGGCGAGCAGGATCGCCACCGGGAAACTCAGGAACGTCGCGGCGGAGACGCCGAGCATGCCGAGAAACGCAAGCTTGATCCAGTCGATCACGAACGCCCGGAGGAAGTTGGTCTCGAACGACGCCGCCTGCCAGAGAACCTCGAATCCGTCGGCCTGGAAGATCAGGGACGATCCGTTGGCGAAGAACTTCCGCGTCTGTTCGCTGGGCGTCTCCGAGAAGCCGCCGTTGATGATCTGGATGCGAAGCACGCCGTCCTCGTCGATCAACTCGGCGGGCACCAGCATCCGCTGCCGCTGCTCCGGGATCACCATCTGCTGGACCTCGTCTCCGGTCGAGGGAAACCGGAAGACGACAGGGTAGAGGTCAGTGCTCTCGGAGCGACCGATGTGGAACTTGTAGCGAAGGGTGAGATTGCGCTCGGCGGTGCGGGCGGCGGTGAGACCGGGGAATTCGTAGACCCGCGCGTCGTACTTCCGGTTCTCGCCGAAGCCGCCGGGCGGCACCGATCGCTGCTGGTCCAGATGCTCCTGTCGGAGTCTCCGGACGATGCCGCGAATGACGTCGAACTCGTTCGCCTCGCCACGCTCGACACGGTCCCGGGTCAGCGGATCGTTCTGATACTCCTTGTAGGCGAGCTCCTTGACCTCGACCTCGGTGAGCTCTCCGAGTGCCGGCCGGATGCCGACCCGCGCGGTGAGCACCTCGTCGTAGAGCTCGACCATCGCCATGGGGTCTCCGGCGCGGGTCGCGAGGTACTGGGTGAAACCGTAGATCGAGGCGCCGCCGATCAGCAGCAGCAGCGCGTCGAGCAGGATGATGCCCAGCCACTTTCCGAGCAGGTACTGGATCCGCCCCAGCGGCTTGGTGGCGAGGTGCCAGATCTGCCGGTCCCGGATCTCGAAGCTGACCGTCGCACAGGCGAGCACGAGGGTCATGCAGGCGGCGAGGACGTACACCAGGGACATCGAGTCGCTGAGGAAGTTCTGCACCTGATAGCGAACCGGCTCGTCCGGATCGATCCACAACGGGATGATCGGAAGCGACAGCAGCATGAGCACGATGAACGCCAGCGAGATGCGGAGCCGGATGCTCTCCCGCACCAGCGTCTGTGCGACCGCCGCGATCTGCACCAGAGTTCCCGGATGTCCGTGTCGCCCGGGGCGGGCGGAGGGCGAGGCGAGCATGCCGAGCCCGAGAAGAAGCAGTCGGATCAGGAGCAGGAATGTGGTGACGAGCAGGCCGATTCCGATGATCGTCACGACCACGCCGGTGTACCCGCGCCACCACGGCACCACCGCCAAGGCCACGGTCGCGATCGATGCGAGCGACACCGGAAGCGTCGCGCCCATCCAGATCGTCACGAGCAACCACCCGAGGGTGAAGCCGCCCGCCGCCAGAACCAGCCACGGCCGGTCGATCACCGAGGACGGAATCCAATCGGGGATCGTCTCCGCGATCAGGATCGCGGAGATCTCCGCGACCTGAAGCAGTTCCCCGCTGGTCGGCTCGAAGAATGAATCGATGCCCGCCTTGACCCGCGGCCCGCCGTAGACGAGGCCGTGAAGCTCGATCTCACCGGAATCAAGGAGTCGCGTGGTGATCGGATCGTCCGCGTTGCGGTTGACTTCGCGCAGCACATCGACGACGTCGTCGAATCGCGCGCGGGCATCCACCGCCTGCCACCACGTCCGACCGAAGACCGCCACGATCGCGATCAGGGCGATCACCGACAGCGTCACCTTGACCGGGACGCGATGCTGCAGATCGTCCAGACGAGCCCAGATCGACTTCAGAAGGCTCACGAATCGCGATCTCCGTCACCAAGAAGATCGTCGATCACGGAACTGTCGTGATCGGCCGGCCGGCTGGGGGCCGGCGTGCTCGGTCGAACCTCCGGCGAGGGCTCGGACTCCGAGGTCCCGGAGACGAGCTCCTCGAGCACGCCCTCGCGAATCCCCTGATCCTCCCGCGGGGCGGCCGTTCCTTCGGCACGCTCGACGACCTTCGCCGCGGGCGCCGAAGTCTCATCCCGCTGGAGCGACTCGATCAGCGCGTCGCCTTCGCTCGTCGCCGCCTCGGCCGCGAGGAACGCCGCGGTACGACCTCCCTGCAGGGCGCCGGAAGTCTCCGCGGCATCCGCCTGCGCCCGCTCGACGATCCCCATGAAGAGATCCTCGAGCTTCTGGCGAGGCCGATCGACCGCGTCGATCGCGATGCCTCGACGGCGAAGCACCGCCTCGATCTCCTGCACCGTGTCGTCATCGAGGGCGGGGGTTCGGATGACGGTGCGATTCTCATCCGCGAGCAGGTCGCCCGTGGCACCTTCCGACTGGATGCGACCGCCGTAGAGGATCACCATGCGATCGCAGACGTCCTCGACGTCGGCGAGCAGGTGCGAACTCAGCAGGATCGTGGTTCCGCGCCGGCCGAGTTCGAGGAGAAGGTCCTTCACCTGCCGCGTGCCGATCGGATCGAGACCGGAAGTCGGCTCGTCGAGGATCAGGAGTTCGGGATCGTTGATGAGCGCCTGCGCCAGACCGAGTCGGCGAGTCATGCCCTTCGAGAATTCGCCGACCGCCCGCCGACGCACCTTGGCGAGACCGACCATCTCCAGAAGCTCGTCGATGCGGCGCAGGCGGGTCCGTCGGTCGAGTCCGAAGATCCGCCCGTAGTAGTCGAGCGTCTCGCGAGCGTCGAGGAATCGATAGAGATACGACTCCTCCGGCAGGTAGCCGATGCGTCCCTTGATCGCGACGTCGGACGGCTCGCGTCCGAAGACGCTGAGTCGACCCGAACTCTTGTGAAGGAGTCCGAGGATCATCTTGATCGTGGTGCTCTTGCCCGAACCGTTGGGACCGAGCAGGCCGAAGATCTCGTGCCTTCGGATCTCGAAGTCGATGCCGTCCACCGCCCGGGCCTTCGCCCGCATCCAGAAGTCGGTGAAGACCTTGGTCAGGCCCGCCGCCTCGACGACCGGCTCGCCGATCGCCGGACGCTGGACCGAAGTCGATGCCGAGCGTGTGTCGATGGCACTCATTGACCGGACTCCTGACGTCCGAAACCGCCGCTGGCGTCACGCTCGAGGCGACGCCCGGACCGGTCGATGACGATCTGACGGGAACCGAGCTGCCAGGACCCGAGATCGAGCTCGGACAGACTCTCGCGGGTCCGACGCTCGAGCGCGTTGTCGCGGCGGCTGGACGCGATGTCGGCGGAGCTCTTCATTCTGAGGGCCAGTCCCCCGAGTCCCGGCGGCGCGCTGAGCACCTCGACATCCGGCCCCTCGAGAACCTCGCGGTACGCGTCGAGCCAGAGCTGACGGACGAGCTGCGACGGATTCTCGCGATAGCTCGCGGAGAGACTCTGCACCCGTCGGGCGAAGGTGCCGATGCCCGAGTCGATCATCGATCGATACGCCTTCGCCCTCGTCAGCGTCGCTGCGGCGTCGCCGCCGATGTCGCCCTCGTCGAATCGCGCGCCGATCTCGGCGAGCACCCGATCGGCTTCCTCGTCATCGCCGAGGCTGATCGCGTTCTCGTACCTGCCGATCATGGACACGATGTCGTCGAACGCCGCCGCACCCGCAGCGTCGTCGAGAATCGTCGCGCTCTCGCGTCGCGCCACCTCGACCGCGATCTTCGCACGCTCGCGGGCGGACTGGACGCCCTGGACGCTCTTGCGGACCGCCAGCGGCGGCACGCGATCGGTCACCGAGACGACACCGAGTCGGATCCCCGAATCGATGCCCCGAAGCGTCTCCTGTGCGAGATCCCGGACCCGTCGCGACCCCGCCTCACGATCGTCGATGAAGTCGTTCAGCGTGAGCGACGCTGCCACATGGACCGTCGCCCGTTCCAACGCCATGCGAACCACCTCATCGGCGTCCTCCGCGGTGAACCGGGTGAGGAAGGCGACGGGGTCGTCGATCGAGTACTCGGCGGTCATGCGGCAGTGCGCAAGATCCCCACCTCGAAGGATGAGCGAGCCGTCGCCCTGCGGTCCCGGTCGGATCGGACGCGTGGCGTCCGCGGACTCGGTGGCCTGGTCGAGCGACTGATCCTGCATCGTGCCCGCGCCGCGCGGCGCCCGAAGATTCGGGAAGAACGCCCGATCGACCTGC
>CAYZSH010000070.1:0-11248 GCA_964481025.1 uncultured Isosphaeraceae bacterium | reverse complement strand
AGATCCAGGCGCAGGCGGCCCGGCGCGACCGACACGTCGAGGTGCTCATCGAGGTCAATCTCGGCGAGTCGCAGAAGGGCGGCATCGCGGCGCCGGCGGTCCGGCACCTCATCGATCAGATGGGTTCGATGCTGAACATCCGAGTGCGCGGACTCATGGCGATGGCGCCGCTCACCGAGAACGAGGCGATCATCCGCAACGCCTTCGAGCGGTGCCGGGAACTCTTCGACGACGTCCGACGAGCGGTGCGCGAGCCCGAGCGTCTGGACATCCTCTCGATGGGCATGAGCCACGACTTCGAGATCGCGATCGAGATGGGCGCGAACATCGTCCGGGTCGGCAGCGCCCTCGTCGGCGAGCCGATCGTGGACGAGGCCGAGGAAGAGCCCGACGAGGAGTGAGGGGGGCGCCTTCGGCGAGAGCAGGTGATCAGGAGAGCAGGTGATCAGGAGATGGAACGCACGCACGCCCGACGCTCAGCGTCGGGCGTGCGTGTTTGACTTCTCTTTGCATCGAACTCAGAACGAGTACGCCACGCCGAGCGTGAGCCAGAGCGAGTTGTAGACGTCGCCGTTGCCGGGGTTGCTGTCGTATTCGTCGCGGAGCGTGAGATACAGGCCGAGGTTGTCCATCGCCTTGAGCGCCACGTCGAGGCGGACCTCGGTGACGAGCAGATAGTTCTCGAACGCCTCCATCTGGTTTTCAACCTGCGTCGAGCCGGCGAACTTCACGCCGTCGGTGATGGTCCAGATGGCGGCAGTGCCGACGATCGTACGAGCGACGGTGCCGGACTCGGTGCCGAGCCGATCCCACGTCGCACCGACACCGCCCTTCACGTTCCAGGTCAGGGTGTCGGTCTGCGAGATCCGGTAGCCGATACCGCCGTAGCCCTTCGCACGATCGCGGTACGCCTCGGTGCCGTTGTGCTGGTAGCTGCCCTGCACGAACCAGTTCCAGGGGCTGCCCTCCTTGAAGAACCGGTCGTACTCGGTCTGGGCGATGCCGAAGTTGTCCTGGATCACGCCGTCGTCTTCGTTGTAGATGTACTTGAACGAGCTGGCCCAGGTGGACATCGTGTCGGTGCGAACGGCGTTGGCGGAGATGTTGAGACCGGTGGTCACCGAGCCGGTGTCGGTGTAGGTGAGACCGCCGCCGATCGAACCGGTCCACGGGCTCTTCTCTTCGGCCTTCTCGACCGGAACCGCGTCATCCTGCGGCGCGATGCCGGTGATCAGTTCGGCGGCCGACGGAATGATCGGCTCGGCGCAGACGAGGGTGCCGGGGAGAAGGATCGCGGTGGCGATGGCGAGGCTGGAAGCGCGCATGGTGGGGAGGTCTCCGGAGGGGTTTGAGCCACCAATGTAGTCCTGTCTCCTTGCGAGTCCGTCGATTCAAGGGCATTCAACAGTTCATCCACATGGAGACAGGCCGATCACCGGTACCATGCGCGACATTCGACGGAACCTCGCACGTCGAGTGGACGGAGCCGAACCGCATGTTGGAAGAGGATCGACAGCCCGAGCATCCCGGTTCGGGACCTGACGGCGACGAATCGACCTACGACCTCGCTCCCGAGGAACGCGCAGATTCGGCGAGGTCGGGCGATTCGATCCGATCCACGAGTGATACCCCGGAACGACGGTGCCAGAACTGCGGCGCGCCGATGCCCGAGGACGACGCGGTCATGGTCTGCCCCTCGTGCGGATACGACATCGTCACCAACCGCATCTTCGTTCCCGCCGAGGCGGCCGGCGAGCCCATCGAGACCAACGTGGATGACGCGGCGTCGCTCGCCGGTTCACCGCTCGTCACTGCGACCGCGTGGCGTCCATTCGCGATCGCCGCGGGCGTCGTGCTGGCGACCGTCGCGTTCGCGATGCTCGCCGGATGGTCGTCGTTCTTCATTCAGCGAGACGGCAACTTCCTCGATGGTCAGGGGCGGGCGGTGCTCGACTCGCCGGCCACGTCGGCGCGATTCGGGGCCGTGCTCCGACTGTTGGTCGGCTCCGCGGTGATCGTCGCGTGCGGTGCCGCCGCGGTCCGCGCAGCCGCGTGGTTCGAGTCGCGGACCTTCGGCGAACCACGAGCCGTGCTGGCTCGACTGTCGCTGGCGGTCGCCGCCGCCGCCGCCGTGAGGCTCCTGCCGATCGAGTCGCACGTCCTGCGGAACATCGTCCACGGCGGGCTCGGCATCGCAGTCATCGCGCTGGTGATGATGCTCGTGCTGCGGGACCGCGGACGACTGCTCGGCATCGTCCTCGTCTGCTGGGCGGTGGCCTTCCTGCTGGTGGTCCCGGTGGCGCGACTGATCGCGTGGTCGATCCCGATCTTCTGACCGAGACCCGCGGCGCAGATTCTCTCGATCAGACCGCGCGGGCGGGCACTCCGACCGCGACCACGCCGTGGTCGAGGTGGCGGGTCGCGACCGCGCCGGCTCCGAGCGTCGCGCCGTCTCCGATCGTGATTCCGGGAAGCACCACCGCGCCGCTGCCGACGAACGTGTTCGCGCCGACGGTTGCAGCGCCGAGCAGGATCGAGCCGGGGGCGACGTGGGCGAAGTCGCCCACGCGGGCGTCGTGTTCCACGATCGCACCGGAATTGACGATCGCGCCTCGACCGATGGCAGCCCGGGCGTTGACGACCGCACGGGGGCCGATGAACGCACCGGGTTCGACGGTCGCCGACGGGGAGACGACGGCCGAGGGGTGCACGATCGTCGTCGCCGAGGCGAGTCGGGGCTCGAGCCAGCGACGTCGAAGGCCGGCATCGCCGACCGCGGCGTGGACGACCGCGCCCCGGGAGAGCAGGTCGTCGAGCGCGGGATCAGGGTGATCCGGATCCCCCAGCCACGGCACGCCGCCGAAGGGCGGCTGGCCGCCGACCTCGGGTCGCGGATCCGCCAGCACTCCCACCAGCACGAACCCGGCAGCCACGGCGGCGTCGGCGACCACCGCGGCATGTCCGCCGGCTCCGAAGATCACGAGTTCGCCGCGGTCGTTCACGAGTTCCGCTCCGACTGGTCGGATCCGGCCGAGGGCGTGTCGCGCTCCGCGATGGCCGGATCCCAGTGTCGGTGGTATCGGGCGATTCCCAGTCGTTCGTACACCGAACCGCAGCGGTAGCAGACCAGGCGGGTCCGAGCGAGGACCAGCACCCCGATGTCCAGCACCAGCACGACCGCGAGCAACGCGAGGAAGGCGGGGCTGGTGGCGAATCCGAGCAGGGCGATCATGGCCAGACCCAGGGCGAGCAGCACCACGAACGGCGTCATCTGCGGGAGGGATCGTGCCCGATAGACCCGAGGGTGTCCGCAGACGACGCAGCTCCGCAGGTGCCCGGCGTCGTCGATCGCGCCGTCCCAGTCGAGAAACACGTCCCGGTCGGCCAGCGGCGGCCGGATCCGCAGCGGCCGCGCCGCCTCGTCGAGCTCGACGCGGCCCAGCCGGGTGCCGTCCTGATCGCGGACGTCGATCTGCATGGTCTGGATGGTACGGGAGCGGGCGCCGCTCCCGGACCGGGGACTTGCCGCCCGGCGGCGTTGCGGTCATAGTCGCGGCATGAGCGACTGGAAGTCGATCCTGAGCGGCAGATTCATCGTCTTCGACGGCCCCGACGGATCGGGCAAGTCGACGCAACTCCGTCGATTCGCCGAGCACTGCGAGGCGCAGGCCGTCACGCCGGAACTGGTCCGCGAGCCCGGCGGCACGCCGATCGGCGAGGCGATCCGCGGCGTCCTGCTCGACCCGCGCTACGCCGAGATGGAACTTCGCTGCGAGATGCTCCTCTACATGGCGAGCCGGTCGCAGCTGATGACCGAACGCATCCGGCCCGCGCTGGACGCCGGACGATTCGTCCTCGCCGATCGCTTCATCTCCTCGACGCTCGCGTATCAGGGCACCGCGGGCGGACTCGATCCCGAGGAGATCCTCGCCGTCGGGCGGGTGGCGACCGGGGGATGCTGGCCGGATCTCGTCGTCATCTTCGACGTCGACGAAGAGACCGCCGCGAGCCGACTCCCTGCGGATCTCGATCGCATGGAGTTGAAGGGCGCCGAGTTCCATCGCCGCGTGCGGCAGGGCTATCTCGCGCAGGCCGAACGCGATCCGACGCGGCATCTCGTCATCGACGCGACCCGAAGCGAGGACGAGGTGTTCGCGTCGCTCGTGGAAGGGGTGGCGGAACGGCTGGGAGCAGCGAGCGTGACGTCCGGTGAGTCGCGGGTGGGGAACGGGAACGCCTCGGTCGGCTGATCCCGGAACTCCGTCGTCGGCGTTCTAGCGACGCTGTTGCGCGACGAGTCTGCCGACTTCCTCGACCGTCCGATCGAGATCGTCGTTCACGACGAACGCGTCGTACGCCCCGCACGTGCGCGAGGTCGCGATCTCGTGACGCGCCTCGGCGAAGCGACGCTCGATCGTGGCTTCGTCCTCCCGGCCGCGACCACGCAGCCGCGCGAGCAGCGTGTCCTCGTCGGGGGGCAGGATGAAGATTCCGAACGCCTCGGGCATCGCCCTTCGCACCTGCACCGCGCCCTGCACGTCGATGTCGAGCACCGCGAGCCGTCCGGCGGCGATCGCCTCGTCGATCGGGCCGCGGGGCGTGCCGTACCACGACCGGCCGAAGACCTGCGCGTGCTCGAGGAAGCGATCCTCGTCGATCCATCGCTGGAACGTCGGCTCGTCGAGGAAGTGGTAGTCGACGCCGTCCACCTCCTTCGCGGACCGGGGGCGGGTGGTGGCCGAGACGCTGAAGATCCCGTCGAATCGCTCAAGCAGGCGGTGCACGATCGTGGTCTTGCCGACACCGGAGGGGCCGGAGATCACCAGCAGCATCCCCTTCTCGGGCGAAGTGCCGGAGGGGCGGGCGGTCCTGGACTCTTGCTCGATCGGCTCGACCATGGCGGGATGGTATCGACTGCGGGCGAGGGTCCGAGGCCGGTAGAGTGTCCGCTTCATGAGTCAGCCCGAACATCGTCAGACCGACATCGCCGAGACGCTCCTGTCGCTGCTCGTCGCCTTCTCGATCGCGCTGGCGTTCCGCGGATTCGTGGTCGAGGGCTTCGTGATTCCGACCGGCTCCATGGCCCCGACGCTCATGGGGCAGCACGTCCGATTCCGGGCGCCCGACACCGGCTACGAGTACGCGCTCGATCCCTCGGCCCTGATGCAGAGCGTCTCCGGACCCGACCAGCCGGTGCTCGCCGTCGATCCGATGATCTCGGAGGATCGCGGCGTCGGCCGCATTCCGGCCGGTGCGTTGCTCTCCCGCGTCAGTGCCGGCGATCGGGTGCTCGTGCTCAAGTACCTCTACGAGTTCTTCGAGCCGGATCGCTGGGACGTCGTGGTCTTCAAGAACCCCGTCGATCCGATCGGACCGAGTCAGAACTACATCAAGCGGCTGGCGGGAGTTCCGAACGAGCAGGTGTTGATCGCCGACGGCGACGTCTTCACCGCGCCGCACGGTGCGGGGCTCGCCGACTTCCGGATCGCTCGTCGCCCGAGGCACGTGCAGGAGGCGATCTGGCAGCCGGTCTACGACTCGGACTTCATTCCGCGGGACGCGGTCGACCTCCAGCAGCGGCTGGGGCGGGCGTTCGACGGCCCTCCGTTCAAGACCACCGGTTCGGTCTGGACGCTCGACGATGCCCGCACCTGGCGATGCGACACCGCGGCGAAGACCGCGCTGATCTGGGCCGACGATCAGCTTCCGCTCGACGACTTCAACGCGTACAACGTCTATCGCTATCCGCAGGACCCGCGAACCAACCGCGTGCTGCTGCGGGAGATCGACGCGGTCTCCGACCTGCGCATCGCGGCCGCGATCAAGCCGGAGGATCCCGGCGCCTTCTCGACGACCTTCGAGCTCGACGCCCGGAACCATCGGTTCGAGTTCGCGATCAAGGCGGGGGCCGCGACGATCACCATGCGTGATGCCGCGGGCGAGGTCGTCGCCAGCGCCGAGGGCGGGTTCGAACCCGGACCCGGAGGGCTGATCGCCGCGGTGTTCACGCACGTCGATCAGGCCCTGACCGTCGAGATCGGTGGCGACGAGGTGGTGCGTCTGGAGTACGACTGGAATCCCCTGCAGCGACTCGAGGCGACGTACCCGGACTTCACGATCGAGCGGTACCGCAACGACGCTCGATCGCTGCGGGCCCGCGGGCCGCGGCTCACATGGCGATTCGAGGGATCGGCGTTCGAGCTGACCAACGTGCGGGTCGATCGCGACCTGCACTACAAGATCGACATGCTCGATTCGCGACAGCAGGTCGCGGCGAACGGTCCGTACATCAACGGCATGCTCTATGCGACCGACCCGCTCGAACCCGCGGTGCTCGGGCCCGATCAGTTCCTGATGCTCGGCGACAACTCCGGCGCGAGTCGGGACTCGCGGTACTGGGGACGCCCGCATCCGCTGAGCGTCCTGACGACCGAGGATGACGCGCCGTTCATCGTGCCGCGTGACCTTCTGGTCGGGAAGGCATGGTGCGTCTACTTCCCGGCGCCGACCGGCATCGCGGGAAGCGGTCCGCGGCTCATGCCCGACTTCGGTCGGCTCCGCTTCATCCGCTGAGTCGAACGAAAAACCGCACGATTTGCGGGGACGGTGAGATCACCGTCTACGCTCCGATCTTCCACAGGACGGAGGCGCTGTGACATCGGCGCTCGGGGGCGATCGTGAAAGGCGATCGCAATGGCACGAATCGGTTCATTCGAGAAGGCCGCCGCGGCGGAGTCGAGGTCGGCGAGATGGCGGGGCGGGGCGCTGGCGTCGGCTGCGGTGGTCGCGACGTTGGGGACGCTCGGGGGGTGCACCATCGACTGCGACGAGACGTACTGCGACTTCATCCGGGCGGGGGCGACGGGGGTGTATGCGTACGAACTCGCGTGCTGCCGCGATCCCGACGGTCCCCTGTGCGCGGATCGGGAACTGCGGATGTACCAGTTCTCGTTGAAGGCGATCGAGATGCGTCGGGCGTGCGAGGAGGAGAACTGGCAGCGGCTCGGAGAGCTCTGGGACAGCATCAAGCCGCTGATTCCGCTCGGGGTCCTGCTGCTGGTCGCCAACGATTTCTGCGACGGTTGGGGCTGGGCGGCGCACAATCTCACCACGCCCTTCGGCCCCGAGGACACGGCGGTCATGGCCATCGATCTTGACCCGGCGCCGCCGCGTCTGCAGGTCGCGCGGGCGTCATCGGCACCGATCGGCTCGGTGGCGACGACGACGATCGAGGTCGAGCGCACGTGGAACATCCGATCGGGATCGATGATGACGCTGGACCTTCTCGGGACCAGCGTGACCGGACTGGTGGAAGGCTCGTTCACCGCCATGGAAACGATGCCGGTCGCGGGTGCCCAGCACGATCAGCAGGTCGAGGAGTGGTGTCGTCGCATGAAGCCTCGAAACTTTGAACTCGATGTGCCCCTCCCCGAGGGTCTTCTGGTTCTCCGACTCGATCCCGACTTCGCCGGCAACCAAGTGCGCTTCGAATCGGCGGATCGCGGCGTCATCGGGGTCGCGATGACGATCGACTCGCTGCTCGACGCGCCGCCGCTCCCGATCATCGAGAACCTCGGCGATCTGGCGTATCTCGAGATTCCGTTCGCGTTGCGGCCGGACGGCGGGCTGACGCTCGCGCCCGACGGGGCGATGTCACTGCTCGATCTCTGGCCCGTCGATCCCGCGGTCGAGGCGTTCGTGCGCGGCGAGGATGCGTCGGGCTTCGCCAACGAGGACGACGATCTCGCCTGCATCGCGCGGGCTCGCGAGGTGGCCGAGGGCTTCCTCGCCCTGCATCCGGCGTGTGCCGTCGCGGGCGGCGGCTGATCTCACGGCGTGATCCCGGGTCCGGGAACCTGCATCCGGGTCGTCGGGGACGGACTTTCCGCCCCGGCGACTCCGGATTCCCTTTCCGCGAGGTCGGGTCGGCGTCACGATGGGGAACCTCGACGGCGTTCAGCCGTCGGAGTCCCGGCCAGGGGTGCGTGCGTTCTTCCGACGCCGATCCTGTCCCGCCCTCCGATCTCCTCCACGGAACAGACATGTCCGCCACCCCGCGCCTTCATCGCCTTGGCTCCGCCACCATCGCCCTTCTGGTCACCTCGACGGTCTCGGCCCAGCAGTTCCGCGACGAGACGTCGTCCCGGTTTCCGAGTCAGTCGCTCTACACCAACCAGCTCTCGTTCTGCGACGTGGATGGCGACGGCGACCTCGACATCGCCTTCGCCGACGGTCAGGGGTATTCCTCGCAGGGTGCGGCGCTTCGAGCCCGGCTCTACATCAACGACGGGACCGGTCGCTTCACCGACGAGTCCAACGCCCGCATCCCGGTCACCGGCTGGTTCCGGGGCGTCGAGTTCGGCGATGTCGACCGCGACGGCGACTGGGACATGCTGCTCGCCAACGACTTCAACAAGCAGCCGGTGCTGCTCATCAACGACGGCAGCGGCGTCTTCACCGATGGCACCAGCCGGCTTCCCGCCCGCACGCTCTCGTCGGCCCGCGGACAGTTCGGCGACGTGGACGGCGACGGCGACCTCGACGTCGTGTTCTGCAACAGCGGCACGAGCAGCCGCTTCGGGTCGAATGGCCAGCCGGTGCTCTACCTCAACGACGGCGCCGGCACCTTCACCGACGTCACCGCCACGCACACCCCCAACGCGATCATTCGTGACCAGCAGGACTGTCTGTTCGTCGATGTCGACGGCGACCTCGACCTCGACCTGCACATCGGCAGCCGGTCTTCGGTCGGGGGCGGCAGTCAGCTCTGGTTCAACGACGGCACCGGACACTTCACCCGGCTGACGTCCGGTCTCCCGACCGACGGCTCGTGCTACTCCTATGACGCGGGCGACGTGGACGGCGACGGCGACCTCGACCTCCTCGGCGCGAACGCCGGCACGTCGAATCGCGAGCTCCTGCTTCTCAACGACGGCACCGGCACCAACTGGACGGACGTCTCGACGAGCATCCTCCCCAACCCGACCGCCGACGACAACGATTCGAAGTTCATCGACTGGGACATGGACGGCGATCTCGACTTCGTCATCGGTGCGCTCGGTTCGACCACCGATCGCTTCTACCGCAACAACGGAAGCGGGAGCTGGATCCAGACGAGCAGCATGCAGTCCGCAGTCTCGAAGTCGACGCTCGACCTCGGTTTCGCGGATCTCGACGGCGACGGTGCGCCCGATCTCGTGACCGCCAGCGGCGAGAGCGGCAACTTCCAGAACCGCATCTACCGGAATCAGGGGCCGAGCGACACGATCGCGCCGAACTTCGGGCCGGTCACGCAGGTCGCGCCGGGCGGTGATGACCTCGGACCGTTCGAGGTGCGGGCGGCGATCTTCGATCAGCTCAGTTCCGACCGCGGCTTCATGCCGCGATCGGTCGAACTGCTCGTGTCGATCGACGGCGGTCGCCCGAAGGCGATCTCGATGGACTGGTTCGGCAACTCGATCTGGCGCGGCACGATCCCCGCGGTCGAAGCCTGCACGAGCGTCTCGTATCAGGTGCGGGCCGAGGATCGAGCGGGGAACATCGGGACGTCATCGCCCGTGGCGTTCGAGACCGCCGGTTCCTGCGGCTCGATCGCCGACCTCAACGGCGACGGCCGCGTCAACGGCGCCGACCTCGGTCAGCTCATCAGCCAGTGGGGCGGACCGGGATCGGCCGACTTCAACGGCAACGGCATCGTCGACGGCGGCGATCTGGGAACCATGGTCGCGGAGTGGACGGGCTGAAGGGGCAGGGGAGAATGGCGAGTGGAACATGGAGGGTGGGGAAAGCCGGAGCGCGGCATTGATCTCGCGCCGCCGCACGGTGGTTCGCGCGGTCAGAGATCGGTGTTCTCAAGCCCCATGGCCCGCCGGAGGTCGGCGATCTGTCCAAGGTGCACGCCTTCGTGTCCGCTCATGATGTAGTGGATGAAGTCGCCGACCCGCGAGAAGCGTCGCTGCACCATCTCGATGACCGGACCTGCCTCCAGTTGCGCCGGGGTCGCCTCGCTGACCCGGGCCACGACGCGGGCGTGGCCGGTCTCGAGGAGGCCCATCAGCTCGTCGATCGCCGGGTAGTCGGCGACGGCACCGGTGATCGGGACGCCGGGGAAGAACTTCATCGCCGTGGCTTCGGGGATCACCATGTCGCCGCCGAGTTCGGCCATGGCGACGTCGGTGGCGGTGGCGAGGTGTCCGATCGTCCAGCAGACATGGTTGATGAGACCCGCCGGCTGTGCCACGCACTGCTCGGGGGTGAGACCCGTCACCAGATGGCGAGCGTGCCGGAGATTGAAGTCATAGGTGTGCAGCAGGTGGGTGAGCACGGGTCGTCTCCTGGGGTCGATCAATCGGGGATCGATCGGGGTTCGATGATCGGGTGAAGCGACCGATGGTACCGGAATGGTCACGTGAGGTCCGCGGCGGCGATCCCGATGCTTCAGGGCGTGATCGAAACCGGTGACAGGCTCGTCCTCTCCCCGGCCCTCGATATCATCGCGGCATGCGAGCACCGTCCGCCGCCGGCGGCTTTCCCGCCATCTGGTACACGCTGAAGAAGGGCCGTGAGGCCGGTGGTCTACTTCGTCTCTGGAAGGCGATGCGGACCCGCAATGCGTGCAAGACGTGCGCGCTTGGCATGGGCGGGCAGGCGGGAGGGATGGTCAACGAGTCGGGCCACTTCCCCGAGGTCTGCAAGAAGTCGCTGCAGGCCATGGTCGCGGACATGGGCGGGGCGATCACGCCCGAGTTCTGGGCCGACCATGACTTCGCGTCGCTGCGATCACTCTCGCCCCGCGAACTCGAGTCGCTCGGTCGCATCGTGCACCCGCTGCACGCTGGACCGCTCGACGATCGCTACCGCACCGTGTCGTGGTCGCAGGCGATGGATCGGCTCGTCGAGCAGCTCCGGAAGACGCCGCCCGAGCGCACCTTCTTCTACTTCAGCGGTCGCAGTTCGAACGAGGCGGCGTTCCTGCTGCAGGTCTTCGCCCGGCTGCACGGCACCAACAACGTCAACAACTGCTCGTACTACTGTCACCAGGCGTCGGGGGTCGGCCTCGCGAGCGTGACGGGATCCGGCACCGCGACCATCACCCTCGACGACGTCGATCACGCCGACCTTCTCTTCCTCATCGGCGGCAATCCCGCGAGCAACCATCCGCGTTTCATGCGGTCGCTCATGGAACTCAAGCGGCGTCGCGGCAAGGTCGTCGTCGTCAATCCGATGCGCGAACTCGGGCTCGTGCGGT
>CAYZSH010000069.1:0-11302 GCA_964481025.1 uncultured Isosphaeraceae bacterium | reverse complement strand
ATCGAGAGCGCGACCCGGGCGATGAGCGACCCGACGCCGAGCCGCATCGAGGCGCTGGTGCGACGAATGAGCCGCGCCCGTCTTCAGGACGGCCAGCTCGACGACTCGGATCTGACCTTCCGCGAACTGCGGACCATCGAGGACGCGATCATCAAGAGCCTGTGCGCGATCTACCACTCGCGCATCGCCTATCCCGGCGGACGCGAGGAGCGCGAGAAGGATCGGGATCGGGAGCCTCGGACCGCGACCGCGACCGCGACCGCCTCGGGCTGAGACTCACGCGCGGGCGTCGCCCCAACCGTGCGTCTCGACCAGCGTCCGGACCGGCTTCGCCATCCCCAGAGACGCCGCCGAGGCGTGATCGAACCAGACGATCCCGTCGCTGCAATGCGTCACCTCGTCCGACCACGACCAGCACCGAAGGTGCACCTCGCGATGTGTGAGCAGACGGCGCATCCGCGCGACTTCCATGAACTCCGCTCCCGCGGCATCGACCCCGAGGTCCGCGAGCAGACGCCGCCGATCGGCGTCCACCGGCGCGACGTCGGACTCGATCGCGGGCGGCTGCCAGAGGCCACCCCAGAGCCCGCCGGTCGGACGCTGGACGAGCGCCAGCCGATTCGATGATCGGAGCAGCATCAGATCGAGATGAACCACCTGCCGGATCGGTCTGGACTTCGGTCTCGGGAGGTCCGACGCCAGACCTTCCCTGCGAGCCACGCAGACCTCGCGACACGGGCAGCGCTCGCACGACGGATTGACGGGCGTGCAGACCGTGGCCCCCAGCTCCATCAGGCCCTCGTTGAGGACGCCCGGATCGCCGGCGGCGTGCACCAGGTCCGTGGCCGCGCTCCATGCCCTCGAGATCAGGGCGGGATCGTCGGCCCGAGCGTCGATGGCGGCGAGTCTTGCGACCACCCGGGCCACGTTGCCGTCAACGATCGGCTCGCGCTGCCCGAGGGCGATCGAGGCCACCGAGCCCGCGGTGTAGCGGCCGACGCCGGGCAGGTCCAGCAAGTCGCCGACGTCCTCGGGGACCTCACCGTCGTGCCGCTCGACGATCCGGAGGGCCGCCGCGTGCAGGAGCCTCGCCCGCCGGTAGTACCCGAGTCCCTCCCAGAGTGCGAGGACCGCGTCCTCGCCCGCATCCGCCATCGCCCGCGGGGATGGAAACCGTGACAGAAACGTCTCGAACCTCGCCTCGACCCGCGCCACCTGCGTCTGCTGAAGCATCAACTCGCTCACCAGCGCCCGCCACGGGGTGCGGTGCCGCCGCCAGGGCAGATCGCGGGCCGCGGTGGCGAACCACGCCTCGATCGCGGCGGAGATCACCTCCGGAGGGGCTGGAAGGCCCGACTCGGACGGCTGCCGATCGATCGTGGATGGAGGACGCGGCATGGTGGGATTCTGGCAGGAAGGTCGGCCGAACGTGGGGATCCGGACGGCTTGTCGGTGCGGATGGAAGCCTTGCAGGGGTTCCGGAGGCGGGGTAGCCTTCGCTGTTCGCGATGGACGGATCCGCACTCCGCGGACACCATCGTGCCGGTCGGTCCAAGGGCCGACCGAACCTCCCTTCACCGCGGCAGCACCAGCCTCTTCAGGCGGACACGCGGGATCGTCGGCGTCGATGAACGGATCAACGCCGGTTCCCGTCCCCCGCTGAACAGGATGCCGACAGACACGGAATCGGACCAGTCATGGCGAAGATGTTCTACACGGCCGAAGAGGCCGCCGAAAAGCTCGGCAAGTCGGTCGAAGAGGTCATGGAAATGGCCTCCTCGGGCGAGATCCAGTCGTTCAAGCAGGACGATCAGGACATGTTCCGGGTCGAACAGATCGACATGCTCTCCGAGGACGACGACCTCGGCGACATCGACATCGCGTTGGACGACAGCGCGGTCGGCGATCCCCTCGGACTCAGCGGTTCCGCCGCGGCGATCGACTTCGCCAGCGACTCGAGCGACCAGAGCGCCAACGCCGGACTCGACCTGAGCGGCGAGATCGGCCTCGAGGACTCCGCGGCCCCCGCGGACAGCTTCCTCGGTGGCAGCGCCCTGGGTGGCAGCAGCATCAGCGCCTTCGATTCGGCCGCGGGCGCCCCGGGTGGCGACCTGCTCGATGACGATCTCTCGCTCGAGACCGTCGGCAGCGGCAGCGGCCTGCTCGACCTCACCCGCGAGTCCGACGACACCTCGCTCGGCGCGGAGCTCATCGAAGAGGTCTATTCCAGCGACGACAGCGGTGCCCCCGCCAGTGCCAGCGGCCTCTTCGAGGCGGTCGGCGGCGACGGTGGCAGCGGTCTCGACGACATCGCCGCCCCGGTCGGCGGCATGGCGGCGGTCCCGGTCGTCGTCGAGGCGTACGAAGGCGGCTGGTCGGGTCTCGGTGTGGGCATGGGCATCGTCGCGGTCGCCGCGCTGTCGCTCGTCGCCCTGATGGCCTTCGTGACCGGCAACGGCACGCTGCCGGCCATCGCCGAGATGATGACCTCGAACCTCACGGTCTGGGCGGGTGGCCTCGTCGGCGGCCTGCTCATCTTCGGCCTGCTCGGGTTCTTCATCGGCAAGGCATCCGAGTGATCGGAATGCCTCGCGGTTCGAGTTCGAACCTTCGGGGGTCATCGTGCTGTTGACTCATCACGGCCGTCGCGAATGGGGATTCGCGACGGTCGTTCTTCTTCTGATCGGCATCCCCGCGGCACTCGCGGGGTGGTGGTGGGCGCTCGTGCCGCTCGGCCTCGGATGGATCGCGGTCGCGGGCTTCTTCCGCGATCCGCTGTTCCGACGCCCCGCCAGCGACGATCCGCAGGATCTGATCTCGCCGGCCGACGGCCGCATCAGCCGGGTGGAGCGCGTCGCCTCGCATCCGTCGACCGACGGTGGACCAGCGATCGTCGTTCGAATCTTCCTGAGCGTGCTCGACGTGCATCTCAACCGGGCCCCCGCCACGGCGGAGGTCGTCTCGATCGTCCACACGCCGGGCCGGTATCTCGATGCCCGGAGCGAGGAGTCGGCGCGGGTGAACGAGTCGAACCTGATCTCGCTCCGCACCGATCGTGGCGTTCCGATCGGCGTTCGGCAGGTCTCCGGCGCGATCGCTCGGCGGATCGTCTGCCCGATCCGAGTCGGTGATCGACTGGAGCGGGCCGCCCGCTTCGGGATGATCAAGTTCGGATCGACCACCGAACTCATCGTGCCCGACGTCCCGGGCACCGAAGTCCGCGTCGGCGAGGGCGATCGCGTGACCGGCGGCGTCACGGTCCTCGTCCGCCTGCCCGAGGCGCCTTCCCGCCCCGCGTGAATGCGACACCGACCTCCCCGGAGGGGAGGTCGGCGGTGAACGCTCTTCATCTCGATCGCGGAGGCGGAACGCGGCTCACGCCGCCAGGTCGTTCCAGCCTTCGTCCTCGTCCGCGTCGGCCGGTTCCTCCGGCCAGTCATGATCGAGCCGGTTGTGGATGCGGATGAGACGATCGAGCTGCTCGGCGAGCAGGGCTCGAAGATCGTCGAGCACGGTCGCGGTCGCTTCGGCGAAGGGCTCGGCCGCACCTCGGAAGAGATAGACCACCGCGAGACATTCGCCCTCGTGCGTGCACGGCACCGCGATCATCTCCATCTCGGGATCGACCTCGGGGCCGAGTTCGCAGTCCCGCACGAAGTCCACCGCGTCGTCGAATCGAAGCAGCTCGGGTTCGCCGGCGATCCGCGGACTCGCCTCGTCGCAGAGCCGCTGAAGCATCGGCTCCATGGTGCGGCGAGGATGCTCGTAGTTGACGTAGGCACCGAGGCCGAATCGGCCGTCGCCACCGGCGAGGAAGACCGCCGCGTTGGTGGGCCCGGTCTTGACCAGCATGTACTCGAGCGCGGTGCGGAGGAGATCCTCCACGTCGAGTTCCTGTCGGAGCAGCGTGCGGAACTCGCTTCGCATCGCGACGCGGTCGAGCGTCCCGTCCTCGGGCGAGGACGAGGACGACTCCGGGGTCGCGTCCGCGGGCTCGCACGATTCGTCGATGCGACGAACGATGCCTTCCATCCGACGCATGCGACGATCGCGATCGACCAGCTCGCGGCTGCGGATGGTCGCGAGCGTGATGCGATGCTCGACCTCGTCGGCGCCCAGCGATCCGCCGAGGAAGTCGACGCAGCCGAACCGCATCGCACGCGTCAGCTCGTCGACATTGACGGTCGGACCCGCGAGCACGATCGATGCGTGCGGCTGAAGGCGGCGGATGTCGTTGGAAAGTCCCTCGTCGCAGTCACGGGACGAGATGATCACCACGTCGCAGCCATCGGCGACCAGGCGCGAACGAAGGTCGTCCACGTCGATGGTGACGCGGCAGTCCCATCCGATCGCACCCTCGAGAAGGGCGGCGAGCGTCATCGTCTCCGGTCGCGATGCGCACACCACGACGCGCGGATCCGTGGATGTCACCTCTGCCCGATGCATGCCGGTGATCTCTGGTTCGAAGTCCATGTCGATCTCCTCTCCCCTGCCTCCCCGCACGCCCGCTACGCCGCGACGCGTCCGGTCTCCCTGGTCCGGATCGGGAAGGTCGCCATCAGGCAGCCTCCACCGTCCGGAAGATTTCTCACGGCGACCGTGCCGCCGTGCGCCTCGACCACCCGTTTGACGACCGCGAGTCCGAGACCCGCCCGCCGTCCCGCGGGCTTCAGGCTGAAGAACGGCTCGAACGCGTGATCGAGCGCCTCACGCCCGAATCCCGGTCCGTCGTCCTCGACCTGCAACGACCATCGGCCATCCACGGCGTCGCTTGAGGTGCGAAGCCGGATCCGGGCGCCTTCGTGTGCCTCAAGGGCGTTGCGACACGCCTCGACGATCAGTTCGACGATTCTCCGGACGTCCACGACCAGCGGAGTCGGACCCGCCTCGTCGATCACGTCCACCCGGCCGAGGCCGCGAACCAGCTTCTGGGCCGCCGCCGCCCCCCGTTCGACGAGCGTGCTGCCGTCGATCGCGGTCGGCCGGAGCTCGGCGGCGACCGCATGTCGATGCAGACCCGCGACGATCCCGGCGAGCCGTCGTCCCGCCTCGACGATCTCCTCGACCGCATCCTCGATCAACGGATCCGCGGAACGCCCCCGCAGGAGTTGCGCCCGTCCGGAGATGATCGTGAGCGGGTTGTTCATCTCGTGCGCCGCCCCCGCCGCGATCTCGGCGACCGCGGACTCCGCCCGGCGTCGAGCCTCGTCGCGGCTCTCCGACTCGTCATCCGCCCGAACCGTGCGGACGTCGTCCGCGATCCGTTGCAGCGACTCGATCCGTCGCGCGGCCGTGAAGACCGAACGCCACGCCGAGGACACGTCGCCGGACACGTCGATCCGCGGCGATGTGGCCACGATCAGTTCGTCGCCTTCCCCGCCGATGAAGCCGCAGCCGTCTCCGCCGAGCCGTTCGGTCAGCCACGCCCGCGGCGCGGAGTCCTCGAGCGGTGTCGGATCGGCGGCGTCGGCGCCCCACCACCCCGAGTCGTCTCGCCAGGCGACGGCGACCTGGATGTCGGCGCGACGCCGTCGAAGGTCGTCGAGAATCGCGGCTCGCACCGCGGCGGTGCCGTCGGCGGCATCCACCGAGTCGAGGAACGCACCGACAGCACCTTCGCGATGCTGCTCCTGCTGCGCCGTCGCCACGACGTAGCGACGACGCATCCGATCGAGTTCCGCATTGGCCTCGGCGAGGGTGCGGACCAGAAGCGCTTCCGACGGCTCGCGATCGAGTCCGAGGAGTTCGGCGCTTCGACCGGCGAGATCGATCGCGTCGGGAAGGATCGCATCAAGCGCATCGGCTGGAAGCCCGAGTCGGCCTTCCAGCTCGCGGGCCATGCCCTCCGTCGGCCGGCGGCCGATGGCGCCGATTCCGTGTCGGCGGACCACGACATCCGCCAGCGCGACGAGCCGTTCGAGATCCTGCCCGGCCCCTTTCAGCACCGCATCGTCGTGCCCGGACGGACCGATGGACCGTCGCAGCGCAGACGGCAGACCCCAGCGCGACGCCACCCGCTCGCCGGCGATCGGGCCGTCGATGCCGACCACCCGCCGGAGCGTCGCATCGAAGTCGGTGTCGCCGAGCGTTGCTGATTCCGCGATGCGGTCCAGTGCTTCCGGGATCGCGGCGTAGAGCGCGAGATGTCCGAGATCGTGCAGCAGTCCGGAAAGGAATGCGGTCGCCGGCTCGATCCGCTGAAGGGACGGAATGCGATCCGCCGCAAGCCTCGCGAGTGACGCCACGACCACCGACCGACGGCGAAGCCGGATGCCGACCTCGTCTCGCCGGGCATCGCCGAGCAGCCCGGTCAGTTCGACCGAGAGCGCCGCGGCGCGAAGTTCATCGAAGCCGAGCAGCACCACCGCACGCTCGATCGAATCCACCTCGACCGAGAGTCCGCGATGACACCGACGACAGAGCGAGAGCACGCGGGCAGCCATCGCAGGATCCTGCGACACGATGCCGACCACGTCGCGGACCGCGGTCTCGGTGGATTGCGTGGCCTGCAGCAGCCGGACGGCGACGACGCTCGGGGTCGGAAGCCGTTCGATCCGGGCGATCACCGCCTGGGCACGAACCTCGAGGGATGCGTCGCGCACGCCGGCCGCCTCAGGCGCCCACCAGGGCGATGATGCGGGCGATCAGTTCCTCGGCGTCGAACGGCTTCGCCACGAAGTCGTCGGCACCCGCCGCGAGGAGGGTGTCGATCTCGTCCTGCCGCACGACGCCCGAGACGATGATGATCCGGGTGTCCGAGAGTTCCGAATCGGCGCGGAGCCGTTCGCAGACGACGTTCCCGTTCACGTCCGGGAGCATGTAGTCCAGCAGCACGAGATTCGGCCGGAACTCGCGGGTCGCCATGCCCGCGTCGTAGCCGGTCGTCGCCGTCCGCACCTCGAACCGACCGTCACGACCAAGCAGTTCCTCCATGAGACGGACGATGCCCGGGTCGTCATCGACGACGAGGATCCGAATCGCGGAGTCGCCGAGAAGATCGGCCGGAATGCCGTTCTCGCGCATGAAACGAAGCAGTTCCGCGCGGGGAATCCGCCGGAACTTCGAGCCGGGCACGCGGAAGCCGGTGAGCCGGCCCCGATCGAAGCAGCGGATGATCGTCTGCTGGCTCACGTTGCAGATCTCGGCCGCCTCGCCGGTCGTGAAGACCTGCTTGGACGCGAGCTCGCGAAGCCGATCCTGCTTCGTGGTGTCCATGATCGATCCACACTCCCCATGCGACGACGACGGTCGAGACCAACGACCGTGTCATCGGATGGGTGCGATGGTGGCTTCAGCCTCGTCCGGGGACCGAGGTCGCGGACTGGTTATCGGGATGTCGTTCACGCCAGATCCGCACCGCTTCGGGTTCGCGGGGATACAGCGGCTGCAGACGGGCAGGGTCTGCGTGAACGACGAGACCCGGCCCCCCGACGAGCGCCCGCTTCGCGAGGGCTGCCGCGTCGAATCGAGGTACGACGATCGGCACCTCCCGCGGAATCGCCGCTCGGAACTCACCGTCGAGATGCTCGTCGGCGAGGACGACCGCGAGCGGACCTGACGGCGGACCATCGAGGATCCCCGGCTGCCCGACGACGGTCCAATCGCGTCCCGCGTCGGTTCGCTCGAAAAGGGTCCCCCAGGCGGTGCCCGCCTTGGCGGCCGAGAGGACCAGCGCTCGTCCGGCCACGCCCGCGACTTCGGGCGTGGACGCGAGCGCCACCACCGCCCCCGGCACCGCCACCACTGAAGCGTTCGCCGCCTCGGCGATCGCCTGACCGATCGCGACCGAGATCCGCAGTCCCGTGAATCCACCTGGCCCCACGTCCACCGCCACCGTCGAGATCGACGCGGCGTCGAGTTCCGCCTCCGCCAGCACCGCAGCCACCGCGGGTGCGAGTTCGTCGACGTCGCGACGACCGCCCGCGACGACGGCGACGTGCTCGCGGCCGTCCGCGCCGATCAACGCGACACCACCGACCCGCTGCGAGAGTTCGATGGCAAGCAGCGGTGTCGCGACCGACCCGGTCGTCACGTCTTCGCCTCCAGCGCCGCCAGCGGGATCGCGGAGAACATGGCCGACTCCGTGGTCGGCGGCGCATCACCGAGATCGATCGGAAGCACCGCGCCGTGTTCGTGATCGGAGTTGAGCAGGAGCGTGCGAGGACCGCCGATGGCGATGCCGCGCTCCACGAATGCGTGACCGAGGCAGAACAGCGATACGTTCCAGCGATCGGCGATCATCTCCATCTGCTCCGCGGTCTGACCGCGTCCCCAGACCATCATCCACGCGCTGCCGTACAGCGGCTCGTAGTCCTCCGGCCTCAGATCCCGCTCCACGATTCCGAGATCGAACCGCTCCATCATCGCGGGACCGGGGAGCGAATGCGCGCAGAACACGCCGTGGTCGGTGCGGGCTGCGAGCGGCATCGCCCGCACGAACGCGCCGACCGCATCCGCGACGTCCGGCGCATCGTCGCCGAAGACCCAGTCGAGTCCCTCGTTGAAGCGGGTCGTCATGCAGCCGCCACCCTTGGAGACCGAGTGACCGGCCATCTGCGCCAGCTCGTGGTTCGCGAGGATCGCGTGGACCCGACCGGGATGATCGACGAGGAGCGCCGCGACCTTCACGAGCATGCGGTAGCTGAGATCGACGCCGTTGAGCAATCGTTCGCCGTGGATGAGTTCGTGAAGCACCAGGTGCGCTTCGGGATCCTCCCGGATCCCCGAATACGAGACGACCTTCGCGAAGTGAAGTGGATTGTCGTGCAGGTCGCCGGTGGCGAGCAGACGACCGCTCCCGCCGATCGAGGCCACGCATCCCTGCCGCCCCGGCGCATCGAGCATCGACTGCGCCGCGGCGTGCAGCAGATCGACGACCTCGCCGGGATCCTGATCGTTCACCCGGGTCGGCATGCTCACTTTCCGGTCACCACCGCCGCGATCTCGACCTCGCCCGTTCCGGTCGCGGTCTCGATCCGGATCGGCACGTAGAGCAGCGGCGTCGCCGGACCTTGAGGCACGAGTCGAACCACGAGATCGACCGTGTCCGGCTCCTGATACTGCGCGGAGACGAGCGAGGCCTCGAGCCGGGGATCGTCGCAACGGGCACCGATCACCCGCGACCATTCGGGCTTGTCGAAGGCGCCACCCCCTCGCGGGTTGTAGTGCGACAGGCGGATCGGCACCTCGATCGGCTCTCCGATGGTCAGGCGTCCGACGGTCAGGAAGTCATCCTTGGCGATCCAGCGTCGATCGAACCGTTCGGGGTCCCGCTTGCTGCCGGTGTTCTCGTTGCGGACCCGACACGCGACCAGCGGACAGTCCGCGCGATCGGTCGAGAAGATCCACCACTTCGGGATCGAGTCGGGATCCATGCCCTCGATCGACCAGCGGACCGCGTACGAGGAGAGCGACGGGCCGGATCCGCCCGGTCCGACGAAGTCGGCTTCGGCGCCGTTGGACGCGATCACCCGGAACGGACGACCGTCGGTCGAGGCGAGTCCGATGACGCCGCTCGTCACGCCCTTGAGCGCGTCCGCATAGGCGGGCGTCGGCTGCACGGGCAGCGTCACCATGCCGACGAGCTTCACGATCGCGGGCTGCGTCATGCCTTCGAGCACGATGAACACCTTCGCGTCCTTCTCGCCCGCCACCGTCGGCGCGTCGAGCGATGCGCGAAGCTCGACGCTCTCGCCGGGGGCGATCGCCACGCCGGTCAGATCGGTGAGGGTCGTGCAGACGCAGCTCGGGGTCGCCCGCTCCACCCGCACCGATCGATCACCGCGATTGGTGATCGTGAAGGACGCCTCGTTGATGGACCCCGGCGCGACCGCTCCGAAGTCGATCGACTCGGGAGTGATTCGGAACGGGACGCTGCCCGCCATGACGTCGAGTCGATTGCCGTCGTCATCGGATTCGACGACGGCTTCCGGAGCGGACACCGGCGAGGAGGTCGTCGTTGCAGGCGCGGACGGCGCCGGATCCGGCGTCGGCGTCGACTCGGAGGCCCGCTCGCACGCCGACGCGAGCATGAGCATGGCGGCGATGGGTCCGGCGACGGCGGCGATCAAACGGCCACGGTTGGGTCGAGCGGTCATGATCGCAGTGTACGACCTCGATGCGATGGAAAGAACGCGAGCCCGGTCGGGAATCGACCGGGCTCGCGTGTGATTCAGAGCGGATCGCGTCGTCTCAACCCTGGCAGCCCCAGCCACCGAGCAGCAACCCCAGGTCGGCCGAGTCGGTGTTTCCGTCGCCGTTGAAGTCGGCGAAACTGCCGGGCGTGCCCCACTGGGTGACGAAGATGCCGATGTCGGCGCCGTCCACGCACCCATCGCCGTTGAGGTCGTACGGGCTCGGCGGCGGACCGCAGTCCTCGGGAAGGTCGAGCGGGATGATCTTGTAGATGCGACCCGAGTTCTGGTTGCAGATGTAGATCTCGCCCTTCGCGTCCTCGCCGAAGCTGGTGATCGCGGACTGCGTGCCGCCACCGTTCTGCGCGACCCGCAGGGCCGAGGTCTGGCTGGTGACGGTCAGGGCGCCGCTCTTCTGCGGCACCGCCGACCAGAAGTTGGCGGTGACGTAGTCGGCGAAGAAGTAGGTGCCCTGATAGTCGGGCATCGCACAGCCGCGGTACGGATAGCCACCGGTGATCGAGTAACCGCCGCTGGTGTTGTGCAGATACTGGTACTGCGGGTCGGTCAGGTTCGCGGCGTTGCAGGAGCAACCACTGGAGGAGGTGTAACAGCTCTGCCCTTCCATGCAGCGCCAGCCGTAGTTCCGTCCGTTACCGGTGCCGGCGCGAACGAAGTTCACTTCCTCGCGCGCGTTCTGACCGACGTCGGCGATCCAGAGGTCGCCGGTCTCGCGGTCGAAGGCGCTGCGCCACGGGTTGCGAAGACCCCAGGCCCAGATCTCGCCGTCGCCACCGCCACCCGCGAAGGGATTGTCCGACGGAATCGCGTACGGCGTGCCGCCATCGACGTCGATGCGGAGGATCTTGCCGAGCCGCTGGCTCGTGACGTCCTGAGCCCGATCGCCGGGGTCGCCGGCCGAGCCGCCGTCACCGGTGAAGATGTAGAGCATGCTGTCGGGGCCGAACGAGATGTAGCCACCGTTGTGGTTGGAGTACGGCTGATCGAACGACATGATCGTCAACGCACCGCTGGTGGTCGCATGATCGTCATCGGCACCCCGACGGTAGCGGACGACCTGCGTGTCACCCGAACCGCTGACCGAGGTGTAGTAGACGTAGAAGTAGCCGTTGTTCTGGTAGTCGGGGTGGAAGGCGAGCCCGAGGAGC
>CAYZSH010000068.1:0-11405 GCA_964481025.1 uncultured Isosphaeraceae bacterium | reverse complement strand
TAGTGATCGAGCGTCGTCTCGCGGACGATGCTCGGCAGGCGCTCCTGGATGCCGTCGTTCGGAACGTTCTCGTTGAGCGCGTCCGCGGCACCGTGGTCCTGCGTCTGGGCGAACGCGTACTTCCGACCGGTGGCCGCGACGGTCACGCCCGGCACGATCCACGAGGCCGCCGCGGTCCGCAGCGGATACGCGTTGAAGCCGGCGTTCATCCCGATCGGCCCCGCCGCCTCTCCACGTCCCCAGCCGAGGGCGATCGCGAGGGTGCGACGGTCCATGCCGGGCACGGGGAAGACCGCGGCCTCGATCGACCGGCCGCCGGCCGAGACGGTGACGACGTCGCCTTCTCGCCAGTTGCGTTCGGCGCACATCGCCGGGCTGGCGAGGAGCGCGTTGTCCCAGGTGATCTTCGTGATCGGATCGGGAAGTTCCTGCAGCCATCCGACGTTCGCGAAGCGACCGTCGAACATCCGGGCGTCGGTCAGGAACGCGAGTTCAAGTGCATCGGTTCCGACGGAACCCCGCTCGGCGGCGAGCGCCGAAACCGCACCACCGACCCGCGAGGCATCGAACGCCGACGGCGTCGCGAGCTTCGCCGCGGTGCCCTCGACGACGCCCCGATCGAGGATCGTGCGCCAGTGCGCTTCGAAGGTCGCGCCGTTGGTGCCGGACCTCGCGGCCTCGGTGGCCCGCACGATCGAGCGACCGTCACGCGGCTCGCTGCCGGTCAGGGCGGCGAGCAGTTCGATGCTGCTCCAGCCCTTCTGGGACAGATCCATCATCGGCTCGATGAGCGGCTGCGTGATCGCCACCGTGCCGTCGAACGCGGTGGTGTCGCCCCAGCTCTCGAGAAAGTGCGTGCGGGGAAGGTGCCAGCGACACGCCTGCGACGTCTCGTTGACGTCGAAGGAGAGATGCACGGTCTCCGGCGCCTTCTTCATCGCGGCGGCGAAGTCAACGTCCGCCGGCGCGTCGAGGACGGGGTTGCCGCCGATGACGACCAGCGTCTCGATCTCTCCGGCCGAGAGTCGCTTCGCGAGCGCCGAGATCGACGCCATCCGCGACGGCGCGGCCTCGGCGACGTACGCCACCGTCTTGCCGACGTTGCCGAGCGCGACGTTGATCGCCGCGGCGAGCGCGTGGACCGCAGGCGGCTGACCCTCACCGGCCAGCACGACGCTCGAACCACGGTGCGACTTCAGATCCGCGACGAGCGCGTCGAGGATGCGCTGATCGAGTTCGCCGAGGGTGACGGTGCCACCGAGTTCGGTGAGACCGCCGGCCGAGACGCCCGTCGATTCCGCGATCTTCGCGGCGACCGCGGCGACGTCGCCGGGACGCACGATGACGCGGTCGTCGGCGTTCATGCCGGTGACCGAGAGCGAACCCTCGATCGCGTAGACGCGGCTGAGTTCCTGATGCGCCGCGTCCGCGGCGTCGAGCCGACGCTTGGTCGCCCAGTCCTTTGCAAGCCGGTTCGACGCGGGATGCGTGAGCAGCGGATCGGCGTCGAGACAGACCACGACGTCGGCCTTGTCGAGCATCGGCACCGCCCGATGCGGGGCGCCGAACGCGAGTTCGGTGCCGGTGCGGGCGGCGTCGCCGTCGATCGCCTCGTACTCGTGCCAGGTCGCCTTCGGGAACGCGGCCTCGAACGCCTGACGCATGCGGGCGACGCTCGGGCTGCCGGACGCTTCCGAGAGCACCGCGAGTCCGGCACCCTTGGACTGTCGAAGCGCCACGCCGAACCGTTCGTCTGCCCACGCTTCGAACGCCGCGGCGTTCGAAGCCTTGCCGGCGTCGAGCACGGTGCGGCTGCGGTGCGGGTCGTACGCGCGGAGCACTTCACTCTGCGTGATCGAGTCGCAGGCGCCACGGCTGGTCGGGTGATCGGGGTTGCCCTCGAGCTTCACCGGACGCGCGTCGAAGCTCTTGACGATCACGCCCTGACCCACGCCGCCGCGCTCGACGCTCGAGGCGTAGTGCACGGGCTTGCCGGGGATGCGCTCGGCCGGACGGGCCGAGTAGGGCACGATGTGCGTCTCGGGGATGCGACGGCACGCCGCGAGGCCGAGTCCGGCCAGCGCGAACGAGGCGCCCATCACCTTGATGAACTGCCGACGGTCGTCGCCTTCGAGAAGGTCGGCGTCCGTCGGGAATTCACGGTGCATCCAGGCGCGGAAGTCCTCGGAGTCCCGCAGGTCGTCCAGACTGCGCCAGTAGGCCCGCCGCGTGGCGGACGCGGGAGCCTGACGATCCTCGCCGCAGCCGCGGCCGCCGGACCGGTCGTCGCTCGGGTTCAGCGATGGCATGTCGAGCAGTTTTCCGAGGGGTTGATGTGATAGAGATCCTTCAGGGCGAGCCGCTCCTCTTCGGAGAGCTCGACACGCTGATCGAAGGCGAGGTTGGTGATCTCGGAGACCGGACGGAGCGCGTCCACCGGGTTGCGATGGCAGTCGAGGCACCAGCCCATCGAGAGCGGCTCGTGTCGCTGCACGACCTCCATCTGATCGATGCGGCCGTGGCACTCGACGCAGCTCACGCCGCGGTTCACGTGGGCGGAGTGATCGAAGTAGGCGTAGTCGGCGACGCGGTTGACCCAGATCCACTCGATGGGTTCACCGGTCGCGTAGCTCTCCTGCACCTTCTGGAGCTTGGGGCTCTCGGGGCGGACCCACTTGTGACAGTTCATGCAGGTCTGCGTCGGCGGCACCGCGGCGTGCGCGGCCTTCTCGACCGTGTTGTGGCAGTAGCGACAGTCCATGCCGAGCTGACCGGCGTGAAGCGCGTGGCTGAACGGCACGGGCTGTTCCGGCTGATAGCCGACTTCCAGCGTCTTGGGACTGAAGCCGTACGCGACGAACATCACGACGTACAGCGGCAGCAGCGCGCCGACGACCATCAAGGTCGGAAGCAGCGCGTTGCTCCACTTGGGAAAGAGGAATCTGCTCATGGCGTGAACGGGATCCCGAAGGTCGGACGATCAGGCGAGGCGACGAGAGCACGCGGCCGGCCGAGATCGTTCCTTTTTTCACGAAGTTGACTCGGCCAGTGTAGCCCGACCGAGCCCGATCGGTCAAAGGCCGAACGTTGCTCCACAACGACGCCGGCCCCGCCCCCAGCGGGACGGAAACGGCGCAGACCGCGGAGCATACAGACACCGGGCCTGGCCGACACGGGAGGCGGAGTTCGGGCCGAATGAAGGTCCGTATAACAGAGACTGGCCGTGACGGCAGCCAAAGGCGGCGGACCCCGGAAAGTACGGGACAGGCACCGACTTCGCGGGAGGCGGAATTCGGGCCGAGTGCAGGTCCGGATAACAGCCGCCTGATTGTGGCGGCGGCCAAAGGCTGCAGACCCCGGGAGGTTCGGGGCACTGGAAGTACGGGACAGGCACCGACTCCACCCTGGAAGTACGGGACAGGAAGTACGGGACAGGCACCGACTCCTCGCGGACTTCGCGCGGCTCCGGCAGCCCCCCGCCGGCGGGTCCGCCGGTACCTTTCCCACGTGGCACTTGGACCCCATCTCGTCGAGGACGGCGTGCTCGTCCTCACCCAGCCCGCGGATCGGCGGGCGATCCTCGAACACGCGGCATCCGCCGCCGCGGCGGCGATGGCCGATGCCGGAGTCGCCGCCGGAGATCTGCTCGCCGCGCTCGAAGCCCGCGAGAACCAGTCCCCCACCGGCACGCCCGAGGGTGTCGCCTTTCCGCACGCGGTGCTCCCCGGCCTCCCCCGCTCGGTGGTGGTCGCGATTCGAACCGCCTCGCCGGTCGAGTTCGGGACCAACCGACCCTGCGACCTCGTCTTCGCGATGTTCGGCGACGCCAACCAGCCGTGGCACCACGTCCGTCTGCTCGCCCGCCTCGCCCGGATCACCGGGCCGACCGACGCCCGAGCCCGTCTTCGGGCGGCGACGACCGGCGACGACCTGCGTGCGGCGATCCTCGCGGAGGACGCTGCCAATGCCTGAGGCTGGATACCGGATGCTCCTGTTGATCGCCCGCAACGAGGATGCGTTCGATCCACTCATCACCGGCCTCCTCGACGTCGGCATCACCGGGGCGACGATCATCGAGTCCCGCGGCATCGGCGCCGTCATCCGCGAGGACATGCCGTTCTTCGCCGGCCTCGCCGCGCTTCTTCCCCAGCACACCGGCAGTCGCATGCTCGTCTCGGTCACCACCCCCGACCGGATCGAGGGACTGCTTCGCTACTTCGACCAGCTTCGACCCGAACAGCGTCCCGTCGGGGCGGTGCTTCCGGTCGAGGCGGTGATCGGCTTCGGGCACTGATCGGAATCTCCCGCTCGTGATGACCTCCGTCCTGCTGGCGGCTTCCGCGGAAGGCGCGTCCCGCGTCCTCGCGGTGTTCGTCGGCATCGCGGTGGTCGGCGCGGCGGCGACCTTCGCGACCACCCGTCTCTACGCTCGGCTCCAGCGACACCGCTGGATCGCGGCGCTGACGGCGGGCGGCTGGTTCGCGACCGTCGCGGGCGTGCTGATCGGTCCGCGAGTGCTCGCCGCGGTCGATGCCGATGCCCTCTTCGCACTTCGACCGCTGGTCGGGATCGCGCTCGCGTGGATCGGCCTCATCGTTGGACTTCAACTTCGACGGACGCTCGTCCGCGCGATTCCACCCGAACTCGGACGCTGGCTCACGATCGACACGCTGACCGGCGCCGTGGTCGGCGGCGGCGTCGCAGCATGGTGGTGGTGGTCCAATCACGCGACGCTTCCCGTCACCGCCCTCGCCCCCGCCGCGCTCACGCTGGTGCTCGCATTCATCGGATGGGCGCCCGAGACTCGAACCCTGCGGGCCGGACTCTCGCCGCACACCGTCGCGCCCGCCCAGTTCGTGCAGGCGGGCGGCGGACTCGGCGCCGTGATCGCGGTCGCGGCGTTCGGACTCGCGACGCCGATCGTGCAGGGTCTCGGCGGGGACGACGGCAGCGGCGCCCGCATCGGCATCGCGGCCCTCGAGATCACGCTGGCCGCCGCATCCGCGGTGCTGCTCGGCACCGGCGCCCGACTGCTTCTGCATCACACCGCGGGTCGGAAGTCGGAAGCCCTCGTCATCACCTTGTCCCTCGTCTTCCTCTGTTCTGGAATCGCGAACGAGCTCGGCTTCAGCCCGCTGGTGAGCGGGATGCTGGCGGGACTCGTCATCGCGAACCTGCGCGACCCGCACCTCCGCGACCTCGAACGCGGCCTGCAGTCGGCGGAGCCCGGCATGGCGGTGCTGATGCTGCTCAGCTGCGGTTCGCTCGCCGCCGCCGCGGATCTCGGCGAAGCGATTCCGCTCGGAGTCTCGATCGCCGGTCTTCGACTGTTGGTGAAGCCGCTCGTCGCACGACGTGAACTTCGACGGTCGTTCCCCGATCTCGATCGACGCGAGCCGCTGCTGCTCGGTCCGGCAAGACTGCCGATGATCGCGATCGCGATCGCGGTCGGTTCGGTGCTCGCATCCGACGGCGGCCCCGCCTCGACGGTGCTGGCCGCGATCATGATCGCCCTGCTGCTCGGCGCGATCGCCCCCGCGGTCGCGGCCCGACGTCGCGCCGGCGGCGACGTCGGCGGTTCGGAGGCGCTCGCATGAGCACGGAGAACCGTCGAACCCTTCTTCTGCTCGCGGTGCTCGCGTTGCTTGCGACGCTGGTGTTCGTGGCTCACGCGCTCGAACCGACCCTCGCCGGCGACGTCAGCGCGATCGGCGCCGACGGCGAGGATCTCGGCCGGGCGCTCAACGGTGTCACGCTCTCGCTCGGATTTCTGCTGCTCGGCTCGTGGCTGCTCGGCGAGGTCGTCGGACGCTTCGGGCTTCCGCGGGTCGTCGGCTACCTGCTCTTCGGCGTGCTGGCGGGCCCCGGCCTGCTGCCGACGGTCCTCGGCGTCCCGGCGCCGGTCACCACGAATGAACTCACGCTGCTGCGCCGACTCGACGCGCTGGCGATCTCGCTGATCGCGCTCGTCGCCGGCGGCGAGATCAAGGTGTCCTTCCTGCGGGGCATGCTCGGCCGCATCGCGACCGTGCTCGGCACGCAGGTCGGCACGATCCTTCTCGGCGGTTCCATCGTCGCCTTCCTCGTGATCCTGCCGTGGGTGCCGTCGCTGCGGGAGCTTCCGACCGCGGCGGCGATCCACCTCGCCGTCGTGATCGGACTGCTCTGCGTGGCGAACTCGCCCGCGATCGTGATCGCGATCATCGACGAGACCGGCGCCCGTGGTCCGATGTGCGACACCGCGCTCGCGGCGACGGTGTGCAAGGACCTCGTGCTCGTCATCCTGCTCACGATCCTCCTCGGCTTCGTGCCGATCGCGTTCGGCTCGCCCGACGGCGACGACGGCGGCGGTCTGGTCGGCGAGGCGGCGTGGCACCTCGTCGGTTCGATCGGCTTCGGGGTGTTGGTCGGCATCGCGATGCACTACGCCGCGGCCCGCATCGAGAAGCGGATCGACGTGTTCATCGTGCTCTGCGGCTTCGCGATCGCCTTCGCCGCCGACGCCCTGCACTTCGCGCCGCTGCTCGTCGCGCTGGTCGCGGGCTTCACGCAGGCGAACATCTGGCCCGAGCGCAGCGAGCGGATGTTCCACTCGATCGAGACGCTGCTGCTGCCGGTCTACTGCGTCTTCTTCGCGACCGCGGGCGCGGGCATCCGGATCGACGCGGTCGTCGCGCTCTGGCCGGTCGCGCTCGTGCTCGTCGGCACGCGACTCGTGCTCGTCTGGGCGGGTACGACCGCCGGCGCGAAACTCGCGAAACTCGATCCCGGCATCAGGCCGTGGCTCTGGACCGCGTTCACCCCGCAGGCCGGCGTCGCGATCGCCCTCGCGAACGAGGTCGCGAAGGCGATCGGCGACCGACCGTTCATTCCCGATCTCGCGTCCCTGCTGCTCGCCGCGATCGCGATGAACGAGATCCTCGGCCCGCTCCTCATGAAGTGGGGACTTCAGCGGGCGGGCGAGGCGCCGACGTCATCTTCGGGACGGTGACGACGACCAGACCGTCGTCGGTGCGGCCGGAGAGACGGATGCCTCCATCACCATCACTTCGGACCGCGGTCCACGTCGCATGCACGCCGCCCGCGAGCACGCCCGGCGGCATCGAACCGATCGGGGTCCACGATTCGGTGTCGAAGACCAGGAACTCCCGCCCGAGGATTCCCAGACTCCGCCCGTCATCGAGCAGCGTCAACCGCGATCCGATGAGATTGTCGGTGAGGTCGCTGGGCGTGATCTCGATGCTCGCCGCAGTCAGGTTCTGCTCGCGGACGATCCGGCCATCGATCCGCTCGCGGAGGACCACCGTCCGCCCCTCCCAATCGGTCTCCAGGGAGACCCGCGCGCCGCCCGGCAACGCGGCGACTCCCAGAACGCGAGCCCCCTCGTCGCGGAACGTGAACTCACCGCCCAGACCGTCGGTGGACCAGTTCTCGAGCGGAATCACGCCGGCATCCCGCCGACGCCAGTAGCTTCCCCGTGGATCGTCGAGTTCCGCCCTGATGCCGCTGATGACGACTTCACCATCCATCGCCATCACCACGGCCGAGATCAGCATGGCATCGCCGACCACGAGATCCTGACGAGCGAGCCGCGCTCCAGTCGCGGTCTCCCAAGTTTCGATGAACGGGCGCCCTTCCTCGTCGAAGATCTCGTAGCCGTCGACGACGATCGCCAGCAGACGAGTGCCGTCCGCGGTCGCACACCAGTCGATCATCGAGTTGTTGCGCGTCGCCCGCTCGAGCACGTCGTCCGACGCCTCCAGTCGAACCTGCACGTCTCCCGAGACCCACCCCAATTCTTCCCCGGCAAGGACCACGAAGCCCCGCCCCAACGGATCCGAGTGCAGGATCTTCAGGTCGGCCGGTCGCACCTGTCGCGTCACCTCGGACGTCACCGCCCGAGATTCGATCGACGCCCAGCGCAGGGCCTCCTCACTCGCGACCGGCTCGAGCATCCGCCCAGAAAACGCGCCGTCATCGGAGACGGTCAGCGCGAACATCGGCTCCGCGATGCTGAACGAGGATCGCACCGCCGCGGCGGGCACGTCCACGAGACTGGCGGCGCCCATGCTGTCCACCGCCACGACGAAGGATCCGTCCGGCGAGAGCTCGACGGCGCCGATCCCCGAGCCGATCTTCACACTTCTGCTCGACGGCGTGCCCCCGAAGCGCCGACCTTCCGAAGTCGATTGCAACGGCACGATCGTCAACGTCCTTCCGACGCGTTCGAGTTCCGCGGGCGCATCGGCGTCATCATCAGCATGATCATCCACGCGCGACACTGCGACGACGGAAGCCGGCGTCCCGAGCGGAACCGGCACGAACGATGCCGGGGCCATCAGCATCGCGATCGACGATCCCCGACGTTCGACCGCCGTCACCTCCTGCGCGGACGGCACGGCCAGAATGCCCTCGTACCGCACCTGGTCCCGTTGAAAACTCCGCACCCAGCCATGGAACTGGCTCGGTTCATCCGGCGAACTGGTGTGCCCCGAGCAGGCCACCGTGATGCTGCCATCGTTCGCGACGGCGACATGGATCTCGGAGTACCGATCGGCCTCCCAAGGCCACGCCAGCGTCCAGTCCTCGACACCCGGGGCGGAGACGAGCGCGCCCTGCGGACCCAGCACGGCCACCACGTGCCCGTCGGGCGAGAGATCCCAGTCGAGGATCCTGCCGCCGGGCGCCTCCACGAATCGAGTGTCACCGGTCGCCAGATCGATCCACGAGACACCATGTCGGTCCGGCGCGAATGTCCGGGCGTCGATCGCGATTTCCTGTTCAGGACCGAAGCTCGCCAGAGCCTGGCCCACCCGGTCCAGGCCCACGTGAATCTCCATGGTCTGGGCCTCGACCCGACCAAGCGAGACGTCGCGGCCATCCTCGGTCCTCACAAGCACGTGGATCCCGTCGTCATGCGGAGCGATGAACACGGCGCGACGACGGACCGCGTCCACGCCGTAGATCGTCTTCAGCGGCACCGTCGCGTCGGCGTCGTGCTCCATGCGGGGGAGCATCGTCGCCAGAAAACCCCCGAACCACGACATGCGATCGGCGGACACCTCCTCGAGGTACGTTCGAGCGAGCAGCGCATCCTCGGTCCGCAGTTCGGACGCGAGCGAGACGCGACGGGTGGCCAGATCGGACTCCAGCCGCGCGACCGCCTCATCCCGCGCCGCCACCGCCACCGCCAGCTCATCAGCGCGAGACTCCGCCGACGCCCGCCTGGCCTGCTCGGCCTGCTCCGCAGCCGCCAGCGCGGTGTTCCGATCCGCAGCCGCCTTCCATCCGAAGGTCGACGCCGCCGCGACGCTCACGGTCGCGAAGGTCGCGATCGCCGACACCGCGACGCCCGCGCGGTGCCGGCCCGCGAATCGTCGCATGCGATAGAGCCGACTCGGCGGCGCCGCTTCGACGGGTTCGCCCGCCAGCAACCGGCTGAGATCCGCCGCCAGCTCCGCCGCGGTCGCGTACCGACGATCGCGGGCCTTCGCCATCGCCTTCATGATGATCCAGTCGAGTTCGCCCCGGACGAGACCGCCGACGCGATCGATCCGATGCGCCTCGACCCCCGGACGACCGGATGCCGCCAGCGTGCTCGCCCGCGTCGAGGGCGCGGGCGGATCGACCTCGCGGATGATCCGACGCATCTCGTCGAAACCCGCGCCCCTCAGCGTCTCGGGATCGAACGGCGGAGACCCGGTCACCAGTTCGTACAACAGCACCCCGAGCGAATAGACGTCGCTTCGCGCATCGACGTCGACGATCGAGAGTTCGGCCTGTTCGGGCGACATGTACTCGGGCGTGCCCACGAACTGACGGAACTCGGTGAACAGGGTTCGATCGGTCAGCGGGGTCTGCATCGCCTTGGCGACGCCGAAGTCGATGACCTTCGGCACCGGCATGCCGTCGACCTCGCCGACCAGGATGTTCGCGGGCTTGAGGTCGCGGTGAATGACGCCCTTGGTGTGCGCGTGCTGGACGGCGGACGCGACGTCACGGGCCATCGCGATCCGTGCCTCGAGCGACAGATCGCGTTGACCGCAGTACCGATCGATCGGCACGCCCCGCACGAGTTCCATCACCACGAACGGCCGACCGAGTTCATCGCTGCCCGCATCCAGCACCTTCGCGATGTTCGGGTGGTCCATGAGCGCGAGCGCCTGCCGTTCCGCCTCGAAGCGGGCGAGCACCTGACCGCTCTCGATCCCGGGCTTGAGCATCTTGATCGCCACCTGACGGCGGACCGGCTCGGTCTGCTCCGCCAGCCAGACCGTGCCGAAACCTCCTTCGCCGATCATCTGCAACGTGCGGTACCGCGGAATGGACGGTCGTCCGGGTCCGGCGGACCGCGCAGTCTCGAGCGTGGCACCCTCCAGCGTGCGGAGGTCGCCGGACTCGTCGGCGGCGACAAGACGTTCAAGTTCCGCGGCGAGCGTCGCGTCCTCGCGGGCGATCTCCGCGAGTCGGCTCGCTCGCGCGGATGCATCGAGCGTCATGAGCTCGTCCAGCATCTCTTCCAGGCGAGCCAGTTCCTTGAAGTCGTTCATGGTGTCGTCTCCGTCGCCCCGGAATCGGAATCCGCGTCCTGCAGTCGGGCGAGCAACCAGGCGCGGGCGAAGGACCATCGCCGCTTGACGGTTCGAGGTGAGAGTTCCAGCACCTCCGCGATCTGCTCCACCGTGAGCCCCGCGTAGAAGCGGAGTCGCACGATCTCGCCGAGCTCGGCATCGCTCGAGGCGAGTACCGAGATCGCGTCGTCGAGAAGCAGCAGATCCTCGCAGCGATCGTCGGCGACCATCGCCATCGCATCCGAAGGCAGCGGCTCACGGCGACGCTCGGGACCGCCTCGCTTGACGGCCTTCCGAGCGCGGGCGTGATCGACGAGGATCCGACGCATCGCGACGGTCGCCGCCGCGAGGAACGCCGATCGGGACGCGAAACCGAGGTTCGCGCCGTCGGAGAGCCGCAGCCACGCCTCGTTGACGAGTGCCGTCGCCTGCAGGGTGTGGTCGCGACGCTCGTGCCGAAGCTGACCCGAGGCGATCACGCGGAGATCGTCCAGCACGAGCCGGACGAGCCTATCCCGCGCGGATGCATCGCCCGAGCGGGATTGTTCGAGAAGATGGTCGAAGGTGTCCTTCACGAAGGGTCTGGCGAGGGGAGTCCGGGGGCGGGGTCAGGAAATGGGCTGAATCGACCCGCATTCTGCCCCCGTCTACGCTGCCCGTCATGTTCGACACCCACTGCCACCTGACCTTCGACTGCTACGAGGGCCGGATCGACGAGGTCCTCGCCGCGGCCCGTGCCGACGGCGTGCGGGGCTGCATCTCGATCTCGACCACCACCGGCGATCTCGATCGACTGGTCGGGATCGCGGAGACCCACGCGGACGTCTGGTGCTC
>CAYZSH010000067.1:5239-11629 GCA_964481025.1 uncultured Isosphaeraceae bacterium | reverse complement strand
CCGCCCCGCGCCGACGGGATGCCGACCGTCAGCGCCTACGTCATCGCCTACAACGAGGCGGAGAAGATCGAGGCGGCGATCTCAAGCGTGCTCTGGGCCGACGAGGTGATCCTCGCCGACAGCCACTCGACCGACGGCACGATCGAGATCGCGGAACGCCTCGGCGCCCGGGTGGTGCAGATCGACTTCGAGGGCTTCGGCAAGTTGCGCAACAGCGCGATCGCCGCGTGCCGAGGCGACTGGATCTTCTCGCTCGACGCCGATGAACGATGCACGCCGGAGGCCCGCGATGCGATCCTCGCGGTGATGCGCGATCCGAACAGCGCCGACATCTGGCGGGTGCCGCGTCGGAACTGGTTCATGGGTCGCTGGATCCGTCACTGCGGCTGGTACCCGAACTTCCGGCAGCCGCAGCTCTTCCGCAACGGTCGCATGCACTACGACCAGCTGCCCGTGCACGAAGGATGGATCCCCGCCGACGGCGCCGAGGTGCGGGTGCTGCCCGCGGACATCTGGCAGGTCCCCTTCAAGAACCTCGGCGAGGTGCAGCACAAGGCGAATCGATACTCCTCGCTCGGCGCCGAGAAGGTGCTCGCCCGCGGCGGCGGACGGTCGATGGCCTGGGCCGCGGTCTGCGGCGTGCACGAGTTCCTGAAGCACTACGTGCTCAAGCTCGGCATCCTCGACGGATGGGCGGGTTTCCTGATCTCCTTCGGCGCCGGCGAAGGCGCGTTCTACAAGCATGCGAAGGCCTGGGCATCGCGGGTCGCCGACCGACCGCCCGACACGCCTCCCCTGCACCGCACCGACGATCCCACCGCGTCCGATGGCCCGACGCGCGGATGAACCCCACGCTGTCCGTCATCGTCACCACGTATCAGCGTCCCGACGCGCTGGCGGCGACACTGCGCGGACTGGGCGGCCAGAACGACGACGACTTCGAGGTGATCGTCGCGGACGATGGCTCCGAGGATCCGACGCGGATGCTCGTCGAGTCCGCGAACACCGTGGGCCCGCTCGCCGGACGCGTGGTGCACGCATGGCAACCCGATGACGGGTTCCGCGCCGCCCGCGCCCGGAATCTCGCCGTATCACGATCGCGCGGGGACATCCTCGTGATGCTCGACGGCGACTGCGTGCCGAGACCCGGTTTCGTGCGGGCGCAGCGACGATGCCGCCCCGGCGTCGCCCTCCGAGGCAGCCGATGCCTGCTTTCCGAGTCGGCCACCGAGCGCGTGCTGGCGGACGGCACCGCGGTCGAGTCGATGGGCTGGGGCGGCTGGCTTCGGATGAAACTCGCCGGAGACGTGAATCGACTTCCCCAACTGGCGGGAACGCCGATCGCGGCACTCGGGCGTCGCCTCTCCTGGCGCACGTTCCGAACCTGCAACGCGGCGGTCCATCGGCGCGACTTCGCGCAGGTGGACGGCTTCGACCACGCCTTTCGAGGCTGGGGATACGAGGACTCGGATCTGGCGATCAGGCTCGCCGCGGCCGGCGTGGTGATCCGCGGCGCCGCCCCCGCCGCAACGGTCGTTCATCTCTGGCATCGCGAGGCGGATCGCACGCTCGAAGGCGAGAACCGCGCCCGGCTCGACGAGGTCCGGACGTCCGGTCGGATCCGAGCCGTCGAAGGACTCTCCACCCTCGACGAGGCGACGCCGCGCTGAATCACTTCGACGCGGTCAACCGGCTGCGAGGGTCATCACGGCGTCGGCGAGACGTTCGTAGTCCTCGGCGTCGTTGTAGACATGAACGCTGAACCGCACGAAGCGCCGGCCACCGTGCACGACGATCGGCACCTCGATGCGATGATCCTCGAGCAGCCGCCGCTGGACGTCGTCCATGCCGATCACCGGGCGGCCGTCCGGACCCGGAACGGCGTTGCTCGAAGAGAACGACGGTCCACCGTGCTCGGGTTGCAGCGATCGCGGCAGTTCGATCGTCGCCATGAAGCCGAGCATCGATCCGTCGAGCGGCGAGATCGGTTCGACGCCGAATCGCTCGACGAACCGCCGGTGCATGGTGGCCGCCAGTTCGTGATTCCGCCCCCGGACCGCGTCCCATCCTCCGAAGCGATCCATGAACGCGATCGCATCGGGGGCGAGCAGCCACGGGGTCGGATCGACGGTGCCCTGCCAGTCGAACTCGGCGGCGAACGACTGATCGAGGTGATGGCTGATGACCGCGGGCTTGACGATCCCGGCGACGTCCTCGCGGGCCGTGACGACCGCGGTGCCACGCAATGCGCACGGCCACTTGTGCAGATTGCCCGTCCACGCGAGCGCCGCCGCCGCGGGTTCCGCGGCACGCGGGAGCATGCCGGGTGCGTGGGCGCCATCGACGATCGTGTCCACCCCATGCGACGCCGCCATCGCGATGATCTTCTCGACGGGAAGCACCAGCGCCGTCGGCGAGGTGATCTGGTCGAGCACCAGAAGTCGGGTGCGGGACGAGAGCGACCGTTCGATCGCGGCCACCGCGTCGTCCGGTCCGGCGACCGGCAGTGGAAGTTCGATGCGACGAGGCACGACGCCACGGCGTCGCGCGGTCACGAGAATGGTCTGCCAGACCGCGTTGTAGCCCTGGTCAAGATGCAGCACCTCGTCACCCGCGTCCAGCGGCAACGACTGGAGCATGGCGTTGATCCCCGCGGTCGCGTTGGTGACGAAGCCGGTGCGGTCGGGGTCGCTTCCGATGAAGGTCGCCACGTCGGTGGCCGCCGCCCGAATGCCGGGGAAGCCGTCGCGCCAGACGCCCGCGACCGGGTTCCGCTCGATCTCGCGCCGCAACGCATCCGACCGATCGAGGAGATCGCGTGGCACCGCGCCGAAGGAGCCGTGATTGAGAAAGGTCAGCTCCGGGTCGAGTTCCCAGAGCCCGCGGGCGGCATGACCGAAGGTCACCGACGTCGAGGAGGCGGTCCCGTTCATGGCAGGAACGCTACCTGCCTGACGGTGCGGCCCCCGAAATCCCTCACCCCGGATTTTCCGCCGGTTCCGGGGAGACCGGGCCGGCGGGTCGTACCTTGCACCCCACTCGCCCGGTGTAGGGCGCATCCACCGCCTCGTTCCGTGGCCCCCGGCGAGGCGGTGGCTGCTTTTGGCTCCTGACGCCCCGACGGCGGGTCCACCGCAGCCCCCGAGCCCCCCGTCCGGCCATCCCCGTGGCACTTCGCCGGGGCGACTGCCGATCGGGCTCTGTCCGGGTAACATCCACCGAACAAAATCTGGAGGGAAACCCGGACATGTTCCGAACAGATGGGACGACCGGCCCCGTTCATGAGGCACGGCGGAGTCCGAACGACGGACTCGAACCCCCATCGCAGACCCTCCACCTGCTTGCAGAGAACCGGAACGCCATGTCAGGCCACGCCCGAAGCATCCCGCTCGTTCAACTCGGTCCCGGAGGCGACTACGTCCGGCGGATCATGGCCGATGGAGATCGGCTCGTCGTGATCCAGAACACGTTCGACACCCACGAGGATCCTCCTCACACCTCCGCCGGCGCTCGTCGCCGCCCGCGAAGGCGTCCCGAGCGAGGATTCTGGTCCCGGCTCGCTTCCTGGCTCGGGCTGGTCCCGGCGCCAGAGGCGGCACGAGCGGCCACCACCGCGTCGGCGGCAGCCATCCCATCCTCCACGGCCCGGGCGTATCGGCTGCGTCGAGGCGACGATCGTCTCGTTCGTGCCGACAACGCGCCCTTCGATCACCGATTCGGGATCGACCGACTCGAACTCTCCCGGGCCGCCATCGCCGCCGCGATGACGCCGACCCCAGCGGCCCCCCCGCTCCCGTCGCCGCCGGCGGAGCCATCCGGCTCCGCCGCGGCGACGCCGATGTCACCATCCGAACCGACCGTCACCAACCCGCGGTCACGCTCCCTGGACGTTCCCAACGCCGCGCGAGTGCTCGCAGAAGCGACGCTCGAACGTCACCGACGCCGACTCAACTCCCTGTCACACGAAGGCAACCGTCACCATGAATCTGACCCCGAAGCAGCTCCGCGTTCTGGACTTCGTCTGCCAGTATCGGGAGAGCCAAGGCTATTCCCCGACCATGCAGGAGATCGCCGACGAGCTTGGCGTCAGCAAGGTGACGGTCTTCGAGCACGTCGAGGCGCTCGTGTCCAAGGGAGCGCTCGAGCGGGATCCCAACAGGGCTCGCTCTTTGTCTCCGGTCACCGAAACGCCGGCTGAGCCGGCGCCGGTCTTCCGACTCGCCGGTCGGATCGCCGCGGGCTATCCGATCGAGAAGTGCGAGGATCACGAGGAGATCAACCTCGGGGAGATCTTCGGGCCTCGTCGTGGCCGCAACGGCGAGATGTTCGCCCTCCAGGTCGAGGGCGAATCGATGCGGGACGAGGGCATCTTCGACGGGGACTACGTCATCGTCGAGAAGCGTGATACCGCTCGCAACGGTGAACGGGTCGTCGCACTGCTTCCCGACGGCGAGTCGACGCTGAAGACGTACTTCCGCGAGAAGGACGGCACCATCCGACTGCAACCTGCCAACCCCGACTTCGAGCCGATCATCGTTCGCGACTGCCGGATCCAGGGCGTCGTGATCGGCGTGCTGCGTCGATACTGACCCGACGCCACGATCACGACTTGTGGGTCGTGGATGTGGCGGATCTGGTCGAGGTGGCGAAACCGGCTGATGACCGGGATGTCATGCCGGCGCAGAAGGGGCGGCATGAGTGGCAGTGGCGGGCGACGCCTCGGCAACCTGTCGGGCACGCCGAGCACGGATTCGTGGATCGGTTGACGCACGCGTTGGGACGGATGCGGGGCCGCTCCAAGACTCGGGCGTACCAGTGCGACAGGTGCGCGAGTGTCTGAATCCGCAGGTCCCGAAGTCAGCCCGCAGTGGACCAGCGATCGACGAGTCGCCCGAGGTCGGCGCCGTTGACGTGACCATCGGCGTTGAGGTCGGCGACGGTCTTCGGTGAGGCCTTGCCCCACGCTGCCAGCAGCAGTCCCATGTCACCGGAGCCGACCGTCCCGTCCCCGTCAAGATCGGCCGAGCGATAGATGGTGATGCTGCCATCCACCGGCTCGAGCGACGGGATGCTGAAGTCGTAGTTGAAGAACTGGACGTTCGAGAGCGTGACGGGGATGACCGTGCCCGCCGGCAGGTCCGCAGGAATCGGCACTTCGATGGTCACGAGGGTGTGGTCGCCGGGATCGACCTGATCCTCGGTGAAGACACACACGGCGTCGACCCTCGTGTTCGATGAAGGCGCCGAATCCCACCCCTGCCAGCTGGTCTCGAAGATGGGGCCGTCGTACCGCACGTCGGAGGCCGTGAGCGAACCGGTCGAGGCATTGAAACCGAAGCCGCCGACCAGACCGACCGTGGTCGCCCGGATCTGAACCTCGCCGACCTGCCCTTGCGTGCACCCCACGTTGGCGGCTTGAAGGATCACACCGTCTCCGGCGATCGAGGCGGACGAGGCGACCGCCATCAGCGTGCCCGCAGCGACGAACGCCACCGCCGAACGCTCGATGGAAGCGGCGAGGGATCCGGTGGACGAACGCAGCATCCGCGATGCGGTCGACGTGCCTGTCTTGTTCATGGCCAGCAACCTCCGCCGCGGAGGCTACCACGATCGAGGCCCCGTTCTCCCGAGACCTCGCGGCGATCGACGCACGGGCTGTGACGCCCCGTCGGTCGGCCTCGCGAACGCCAGAGGTCGATTCGGGCCTTCAGCGACGAATCGCATCAGCCAACGGACGAACGAAGGTCGCCGCGGCCTCGACGACGTCGTGACCATCCGCGGCCGCCCCACCCAGACATCGCACCAACGCCGACCCGACGATCGCACCATCGGCATCACCGAGCACCGCTGCGACATGCTCGGGCGTCGAGATGCCGAAACCCGCCGCCAGCGGAAGATCCGTGACCTTCCGGAGCGATGCCATGCGATCGGCGACATCCGGCGCGTCCTGACGCTCGCCGGTCAGACCGCGGCGTGCCAGCACGTAGACGAAGCCACGCGCCCCCTGCGCAATCGCCGCCGCCCGATCCGCCGACGTGTCGGGCGCGATCAGCGTCGTGAACGCGAGATCGCGCCGCGTCGCCGCATCGCGCAGCACCTCGATCGCATCGAGATCCGCGTCGGGCACGATGACACCGTCGAACCCGACGTCCCCGAGCCGATCGATGAACGCCGGACCACCGAGTCGATCCACGATCGACACGCTGACCATCGCGACCAACGGCATCGAGATCGTCGCCCGCGCCGCCGCGACGTCGGCGAGCACCGTCTCGACCGTGACGCCGGCGACCAGCGCGTCGTGCATCGCCGCCGCGATCACCGGCCCGTCGGCGATCGGATCGCTGAACGGAATCCCGATCTCGACCGCATCCGCCCCCGCCGACTCGATGG
>CAYZSH010000067.1:0-5139 GCA_964481025.1 uncultured Isosphaeraceae bacterium | reverse complement strand
ATGGATGGCTCGCCCCGAATCAGCGCCTGGACGACCGGACTCGCGACCTTCCTCGTGATCGCGGCGATCGCGTGGTGGGCGACGAGATCCGGTGCGCTCGCCTCGGACGCGGCCGATCCAGCGATCGGTCGGAGCTGGACGAGCCTTCAGTCGCGATGGGGATCGCCGGTGTGCAGCGCGGCCAATGCCAGACTTCAGAGCCGGGAAAGTGCCGCTCGTCGCCCGGAGGGCGAAAGCGGATTGGTCATTCCTCACGCGGAGCTGCTGCTCGTCGGCGCGACGCCCGCCTACGGCCCCGGCTCGATCGCGTCGAACCGCGTGCTCGTCTTCACGAACGATGACGCTGTCCGAGCGTTCACTCGCCGTCTCGCCTCTGGCGAGCTCGATGCCGCCGGGGGCGAGACCCGAGTCGCCATCGACCGCGCCGCCCCCGTCCACGTCGTCGAGATCGATGCTCGCGGTCGCGTGCAGTCGATCCGCGACATCCGCCCGGTCTTCGTCACCCACCTTCCCCGCTGAGGCTGGATCGCGCCGAGGCCCTCGTCCGCCTCGGCTCAGTCCTCGCCACTGCGACGGGCCGAATTCCACTGGAACATCACGCCGAGGCCGGTCAGGACCGCCCACGTCAGCAGGGTCATGAACGGCGTCGGCGGCGACGCATCCGGCATCCAGCGGACCCATGCGGTCACCACCGTCCCCGACAGCAGCCAGCCTCCGCAGACCGAGGTCGCGATCGCCGCGGTCCTCGTCGGCAGGAGCAGCCCGAGCAGCCCGGCGCAGAGTCCGGTGACCGTCGCCAGGGCGACCACCAGATCGACGGTGCCCTCGGGAATGCCCGCGGTCGTCTCCCGCCACCAGTCCGCCAGTCCTTGCGGCACCACCGCCGAGGCCTCCGGCAGTTCCGGAATCCACCCCGAGGGCTCCGCGGACACACCATCATCCAACATCCGGGTCACAGCCTCACCGACCACTTGAGCGGCGAGATCGCTCCCCTCGCTCGGGTCCTGAACGCTCCTCACCGACGCGAGGCGTGCCTCGGTGATCGCCGCCCCATCGATCACACGTCCCTGCGTGGCGATCGCCAGCCCGATGAGAAGCACTGCCGTGCCGACCGCGGCACCGAGCAGCACCGCGAGTGCCAGCCTCGCGACCGCCAGCGTCGCCAGCCCGAACGTCAGCGGCAATCCGACCACCCAGACCAGAGGCGGGATCCCCAGCGCCTGAATCACGGCCGGAAGCGATCCTTCACGCGTGGCACCCGCGAGCTGAAGCCCCAGGATCGCGCCGAGCATGGACGCCGCCAGCACCATCGCGGGTCTCAGGATCCTCGCGCCCAGAAGCAGCAGCACCACGCCCGCGATCGCGACACCGATGATCGACCACGGGTCGATGCTCGACCAGTCGCCCACCATCGCCCCCGACGTCACCGCCGAGACCGTCGTGTCTCCGATCGCGTTCTCCGACTGGACGAGGGCCACCATGCTTGACGATATCGACCGAACCCCGCCTGGAGCCGGAGTCGCCCTCCCTCCATCGCTCAGCCCGCCACTTCCATGACCGACCACGACACGCCCGAATCCACGCCCGCGCCGGACCTGGCGTCCCTGCGGGTCCGCATCGACGAACTGGACCATCGACTGGTCGAACTGCTCAACGAGCGGGCCCGGGTCGTCGTCGAAGTCGGCCGCGCCAAGCAGCAGGACGGCACCCCGATCTACGCCCCCGACCGTGAATCCTCGGTGCTCTCCCGCGTCCTCGCCGCCAACGCCGGCCCGCTGCCCGATCGAACGCTCGAAGGCATCTGGCGGGAACTCATGTCCGGCTCGTTCCGGCTGGAACGCCCCCTCCGCATCGGCTACCTCGGCCCCCCCGGATCGTTCAGCCACATGGCGGCGCTGCGGCACTTCGGCTCGAGCACCGAACTCGCCCCGGTCGGTGCGATCGACGCGGTCGTCGAGGAGGTCGTCACCGGCCGCAGCGACTACGGTCTCGTTCCGTATGAGAACTCGATCGGCGGCTCGATCACGGAGACGCTCGACGCCCTCGCCGAACACGACGCGCCGGTCTGCGCGGAATCCATGGTCGCGATCGACCAGGCGCTCATGGCCAACTGCGCCCCCGACGAGATCCGCGCGGTCGCGAGCAAACCGGAAGCCCTCGCCCAGTGCCGGAAGTTCCTTCGTTCAAGCCTGCCCGGCGTCGAGATCATCGAGACCAGCAGCACCTCTGCCGCGGTCGAGCGAGCCGCGGCCGCCAGTCGTACCGCCGCGATCGGCTGCCGACTCGGCGGCGAGATCCACGGGGTGAAGGTCCTGTTCGATCGCATTCAGGACCGCGCCGAGAACATCACGCGATTCCTCGTGATCGGAAAGCAGACGCCCGGCCCCACGGGGGATGATCGCACGACGCTTCAGTTCCAGACCGACCACCGACCGGGCGCGCTCGTCGACGTGCTCGCGGCGTTCCGCGACGCGGGCGTCAACCTGTCGCACATCGACAAGCGTCCGTCACGGCTGGACAACTGGATCTACACGTTCTTCGTGGACCTCGTCGGCCACCGCGACGATCCGCAGGTCGCCGCCGCGATCGAATCGGCGCGAGCGCACTGCGCAAGCCTGCACATCCGCGGTTCGTATCCAAGGGCCAAGCGAGTCCTCTGAAGCCCCCCGAAAACCAGGAGACGCCACCCCGCAATCTCCTGCTCACCTGCTCACCTGCTCTCCTGCTCTCGCCGAAGGCGCTAGCCTCCCGTGCGTTCGAGATAGCCGACGATGCCGTCGCGGTACGTCCGCACCGCGGCCCGCTCCTCGATCGCGAGCGAGCGATCGAGATACGGAACGGCCTCGTCGAGCCGACCCGCTCGCACCAGCGTCTGCCCGTGCTGAAGAAGCGCCTTCGCCGCGGAACCGGGAATCGCCGCCGCCTTGTCGAACCAGCCGAACGCGGTGTCTAGTCCGTCCGGCTGCCGGGCGTGGTACTCGCCGAGAAGGATCATCGACTCGCCGTCCGCGGGATCGATCTCGACGAGTTGCTCCAGCACCGCGGCCTCCGCGGCCACGTCCTGTCGGCGGCCGGCGATCTTCGCCTCGAGCTTCAGCATCGCCTTTCGCTGCGTGGCATCGAAGCCGTCGAGGCAGCAGTCACGGGCGCCTGCCACCAGCGCCTCGGCCGGGCCGACCTCGTTGCGTCGCAGCATGAGGTCCGCGGCCTGAAAGATCGCCCTGGGATCGGGCGTGTCCGCCGCGGCGAGCGCCTCGAGGTACCGCTCGACCGCGAGATCGGGCAGTCCATCGTTGACGTAGATGTTTCCGAGCATGGAGAGACTCTCGGGCGCCGCCGCCCCGAGTCCGCGCACGATCTCGAAGTTCCGCGCCGCATCCGCAGGTCGGCTCATGCCGAGATAGGCGTTGGCCTGGAACATCCACCAGTCCGGGTTGTCCGGATCCTCGCGGATCAGTCGACCAAGCAGGGCCGCCGCCTCGGCGTATCGCCCCTTGGTGAAGAACGCGATCACGAGTCCCCGCTTGTAGTCGAGCGTCCGCGGGTCGAGCAGCAACGACTGCCGATACGCCTCCTCGGCCACCAGCGGATCCCCGAGGTTCGCGTTGGCGAACGCGATGAGACCGTGGGTGACGGCGTCCGTCGCGCCAAGGGACATCGCCTTCGCCAGGGCCGCCCGAGCCTCCTCGAAGCGGCCCTGCTGCACCCGGCCGAGTCCGAGCTGCATCCAGGCCCGTCGGAACCCCGGCGCCTCCTCGACCGCGCGCTCGAACGCCTCCCCGGCTGCGTCGAACCTGCCAAGCCCGAAGTACATCTGGCCGAGCGTGTACTCGAGCATCGGACTGCTCGCGTCGTTCCGCACCTTCTCGAGCGTCTCGATCGCGGCATCGACGTCGCCGGCGGTCATGAGGTCGAACGCCGCACGCATCGGGTCCTGCTCGTCGCGGTTCACGATCGGTTCGGCGGCGCCGACCGGGATCGCCAGCGCTTCATACCGAGCGGCCAGCGCCTCGGGGCTCCACAGCGTCGATCCGCCGTCGGTCGGCACCGACCGATGGTCGAGCGGCGCCGGTTCGTCCGCGACAGCGAGCGTGACCACCATCGCGGCCAATGCGGTGGCGACGATGCGGGACGTGGCTCGATCTGCGAATCGGGTCGATGTCATCGGGCAGCCATCCGAAGGAGCGTGGGTCAGCGGTTGCGGGCGTAGCCTTCGATCTCGTCGAGGTACGCCTTGACGTCGTCGTCGGGACGCAGCGACTGCGCCTGCTTGAGCAAGGAGATCGCCTGCGGGTACCGCCCCGCCGCGACCAGCGCCTCGGCATGACGGATCTTCGCCTCGACCTCGAAGGCCGCGATTCCCTCGGCTCGTTCGAACCAGAACTCGGCCCGCTCGAGACCGCCGGGAAGTTTCGCGTGATGACGTCCGAGCAGGATCAAGGCCTCGCCATCGAGCGGGTCGCGCTCGACGAGCGCCTCGAGCGCCGATGCCTCGGCGGCACCCTCGCCGCGTCGCGCGACGATCAACGCCTCGAGTCGATCGAACTCGGCTCGAAGGTCGGGATCGAAGGCCGCGTCGCCGGATCGGAGCGCCGCAAGCAGCCCGTCGACCGCCGCGATCTCGCCCTTGGTCGCGAGCGTGCGACCTGCCTGTAGCGCCGGTCCGGCATCGCCGTCCAGCCGGGTCGCCGCGAGCTGTCGCTCGACCGCGAGGGTGGCGAGTCCACGGTCGAGGTAGATCGTCGCGAGCTGACGCTCGACCTCGGGATCGGCGATGCCGAGCACCCGCACGACCTCGAGATCCTGTGCCGCCTCGTCGGGCTTTCCGGCTGCCAGTCGGGCGGATCCGAGTCGCCGCCACAGCGAACCGTCCTCGGGACGGCCGCCGACCAGCGCCTCGAACATCGCGATCGCCTCGTCGTGACGCCCCTGCGCCGCCAGCGTGTCGGCGAGTCCGAGTCGCCAGTCGAAGGTCGCGGGGTCGAGCATGATCGCTCGACGGAACGCGGTCTCGGCGGAGATGAGGTTGCCGAGATTCGCCTGCGAGACGCCGAGAAGCCCGAGCGTGATCGGATCGCACGCCCCGAGTTCGCACGCCCGGCCGAGCGCCGCGACCGCGAGGGCGTCGTTGCCGCGTCG
>CAYZSH010000066.1:0-11731 GCA_964481025.1 uncultured Isosphaeraceae bacterium | reverse complement strand
CCCAACGTCATCTCGAAAGCGAGGGAGGCTGGGCGCAGCCCCCTCCCGAGCGCTCCAACTAATCCAACCAGTCCTTCGCCGCCAACCTCTCCGGCACGTATGTCTCGGTCACGTACGAGATGTCCTTCGTGATCAGCGATTCGACTTCCATCTTGAAGCCGTTGGAGATCATGCGCTTGATCTCCTTCTGCCAGTGCTTGCGGTCGGCGAACCACGGGTACTCGCAGATCTCCCTCGCTCGCTTGCGATCGCGGTCGTCGAGTTCGATCTTCACATCGTCGCTCAGTTCGCAGCGAACGTAGTCGTCGGCCCGGATGCCGAGGTAGCGCGCGTCGGGGATCGCCATGCGACCGCTCTCGTACGCGAGGTTGATCGAGCCCTGCTTGATGACGCTGTAGATGTAGTGCCCCCACGGATCGCAGTCGAGCAGGCAGTACACCGGCAGACCGAGTTCGGTGTTCAGGCGATGAAGCAGTCGCCGCACGCCGCGCGGCGGCTGGCCCGACCCCTCGGTCAGGATGCAGTTGTGCTTCTCCCAGAACCGGTCCTCGTTGAACCGGCTCCAGACGGTGTCCTTCTCGACATGCAGGACGAAGTCCGCGTCGCACTTGCCGAACTGGATGACGCTCGGCTCGCAGATCGACGGGATCGCGTAGCCACCGGTCCCCATGCGGCGGCAGTCGATCTCGTCGCCGTTGTCGAACACCGTGATGTTGCCGACCATCGTGCCGCGCTTCTTCGCGAAGACGTGCAGGTTCTCGCGGAGCGCGTCGAGCGTGACCTCGAGATCCTCGAGCACCGCGTCGGACTCGTCCTGACCGTCGAACGTCTTCTCCTTGGTGCCCGCGATCGTGTGCAGACTCTTGTAGTACATGCCACGAAGGCTCAGCGTCTTGCCCGCCCGCACGAGATCGCGGCAGCCGTCGGCGACGAGCACGGTCTGCATGAACTTCTTCGCCTGCCCGAGATTGAACAGCAGTCGCTGCTGCGCGGCATCGCCCATCCGCAGCACTCGCGCCTTCGGATCGAAGTGCACGTTCGACTTCGCCCGGGTCGGGACGTCGAAACTCGGATCGGTGTGACGAAGACTCTGCGCGACGATCGAGCCGGCGAGCCCCTCGATGCTCGCCACCGTCCGCGCATCGACCTTCGCCCGGTCGGCGGGATCGACGGCCGGTGCGGCACGCCGCTTCTTCTTCCGCGGGGCCTCGACGGCGCCCGATCCCTCGGCGGCGGATGTGCGAACGGTCTTCTTCTTCTTGCTGGTGGCCATGTCGGGTCCCGATCGGGGTCGGCGGTTCAGCGCGAACCGCCCCGGCTGCTGCGTCCGGTCTTCTTCCTGCTCTTCTTCTTCGTCGACGTCCGCCGCTTCGAACCGGCATCTTCGCCACCGCCGAACAGCGTGCCGGCGCCGGAATCCGACGCCCCACCGCCGCCGTCCGCGGTCGCCGGTGCCGAGTCGTTCGGGTCGAGGATGATCACGTCGTCGTCGTGGGCGAGACGTCCGCCGTCGTCGATGACACGTCCCTCATCGTCCAGTTGATGATCGGCCTCGGCGGTCTTGGTCGCCGCGATCTCCTCGAGCGCAGATTTCACCTGCGCCGCGTCAGTGCCGGTGATGCGCTCGCACGCCATCGCGATCTCGCCGATGTAGCGGGCGAAGACGTGACGACGCTCGGATTCGCGTCGCATCCGCTGACGCCGCCGCAGATACGTGCCGAGCTTGCGACCGCACTCCTGCAGCGCGAGCCGCATCTCCTTGCGGATCTCGTCGTAGTCGGCGATCGCCTCCTTCGACTCGCTGGTGAAGGGCACCCAGGTGCTCGCCATGTGGATCATGACGACCAGCGGACCGGACGGCAGTGCGCTGCGGGCCTGCTGGAGCCCGTAGTTGCGCCACGCGGTCTCGACGACGGCCTTGAAGCTGCAGCACGCGGACTGCTGATAGAGCAGCGGCACGCGGTTGGCGAAGCGGATGACTCTGGCGAGATCGTCGCCGGCGAGCTGGCCGCCGTACGCGATGCCGACCTCGATCTGGAACGGGTTGCCGCGATAGACCGCGGCGGGACGACTGCTCGCCGCGAAGAACTCGGCCTTCACCTCCTTGAGGAGACCGGCGAGCATCGCCTTGGTGCCGATCGGGACCAGGCAGTCCGTCGGAGGCGCCATGATCCGGACGTCCTGGATCGCCTTGAAGAGACGCTCGGCCTCCTCGTGCCCGACCTGCTTGACCCAGGTGCGATCGGTCAGATCCGCCTTCGCGCAGATGTCCTTCGCGACCCGCGGGCCGACCCGACAGAACTCGTCCTTGAAGAACGCGCCGAGCTGGGAGCGGTCGGTGCGTTCGAGCATCTGGATGAGCGTGCCGAGCTCGATGCCCTTCGGGTGCGGCTTGATCTCGGTGGCTTCGGGCGGAAGTTCATCGACCGCCCGCGGGAACTCCAGCGTCTCGTTGGTGGGCGTGACGTAGGTGAACTTCGCGTGGGGGTTCGCGATCGCGGTCTGCTCGAGGTATTCGTCGACCGAGGCACGCCCCTTCTGGTAGCGGCCCTCGAGTTCGATCGTGACCTGCGTGCCGTGACCTTCGGGGAAGAGCGGATCGTCCTCGGGGTGCTCGGTCTCGCTGATGACCTCCGCCTTGTTGCGAGCGGTGTCCATCTTGAGGACGACTTCGTGCGCGGGCTTGCGGCTGCCGGTCTTCGAGATGATGAGGACGGGCTGGCCGGTGGTCATGAGGCCGTACATGCCCGCCGCCGAGATGCCGATGCCCTGCTGACCGCGGCTCATCTTCATCCGGTGGAACTTCGAGCCGTAGAGAAGCTTGCCGAAGATGTTCTCGATCTGCTTGCGGACGATGCCCGGCCCGTTGTCGCGGATCGTGACCTTGAACCGCGTCTCGGCGAGCTGCAGCAGCTCCACCGTGATGTCGGGAAGGATGCCGGCTTCCTCGCAGGCGTCCAGCGCGTTGTCGACGGCCTCCTTGACCGTGGTGAGCAACGCCTTCCGCGGGTTGTCGAACCCGAGGAGGTGCCGGTTCTTGGCGAAGAATTCGGAGACGGAGATCTCCCGCTGACGAGAGGCCATCTCCTCGGCGGTGGATCGTGTTCCCGACGACTTCCGCCGGGGACTCTTGGCGGGGGGGGACTTCAAGGCGCTGGGCATTCCGTCGCTCGCGACTGCTCGGGACCGCGTCCGGGGTCGAACGCGGAGGCGGCCTCCTGCCGCCACCGGGAAAAAGTAGCCGAAAGGCGCGGCTCGCGTCCGTGATCGACATGGCCCGCACACCACCCCGGTGACGCCTTCCGGTATCTTCCTCGGCCCGCCGACGCCGTCGGCAGGAACCCCAGACCCCACCCCCAGTCAGGACAGGAGCCCGGAGAGCCATGGAGACCACCCTCATCATCCTCAAGCCCGATGCCGTCCAGCGAGGCCTCATGGGCCGGATCATCAGCCGCTTCGAGGACAAGGGCCTGCAGGTCGTCGGCGCGAAGTTCATGCAGATCAGCCAGGAACTCGCCGCCCGCCACTACGCCGACCACAAGGAGAAGCCGTTCTACGCGGGCCTCGTCTCCTTCATGACCTCCTCGCCGGTGCTCGTCCTCGCCCTCCGCGGCAACGGTGCGATCGCGGTCTGCCGCTCGATGATGGGCGCCACCTTCGGCTTCAAGGCCGACGCCGGCACCATCCGCGGCGACTTCGGCGTCTCGAGCAGCTTCAACCTGATCCACGGCAGCGACAGCCCCGAGGCCGCCGCCCGCGAGCTGGAGCTCTTCTTCGACGCCGGCGACATCGTCGACTGGACCCCCGCCATCCAGGGCTGGGTCTACGACCTCTCGAGCGGCTCGCCCGAGTGAACTCGACACGCCACTGAGTCATCGACGGGTGGGTAAACACCCGTCTTTGCAGGACACGCCCGAAGACGACGCGCCGCGACACCGCGGCGCGTCGTCTTCTTGTGTTGGGTTGCGCCGAGATTCATGCCACGCTGCCGCTGGACATCCGGAACCCGGAATCGGGGATTCGGTACGAATCGAGCCGGTTCGTCGGGGATTCCCCGCATGAAGCAACGGGGGAATCCGAACCACCCCCGGCTCCGAATCGTATGACATCCCGTTCGCGGGTCCAGATTCCCTCGAGTGCGGCGACTTCCCGATGTGCGGAAGTCCTCGCTCCCGCTCGAATCCGCGACATTCCGAGTCACCTTCTTCCGGGGGGAACGCATCCGGGAACTTCCGGATCGCCAAACACGCATGGCACGACACCGAGACACGCCACCGATCATTGGACGAGATTCTCCGCTGGCCCGCGTGCGGAACCGCGCCCGGGCCGCGGTGGCCGCGGGTCCGGCGCCGCGAACCGGCGGCGGCCGACGACGATCCGACACGACCGACCTTCGGCCGCTCTCCCGCCGCGAAGAGGCGCTCCTGAAGGAACTCCTCGCCAAGCCGATCGACTACATCGACTCCGACGTCTTCCGACAGCCCGATGCCGAGCGGTACGTCTACGGCCTCGACGACGTCGAGCGTCCCGACGTCTCCTGGTACCGCCCGCTGATGGAGGACCTCATCCCGAGTCGCGGCCGCGTCGACACGCCGCGACAGGGCAAGTCGGTGCTGCTCTCCGGGGCCCAGGAACGCATTCTCTTCCTCAAGTTCAACTACGCCCGATTCCGCATGCGGGAGTCACAGGACGCCCTCGGCGCCCGCCGGCCCGATCTGGGAACGGCCCGGGAGATCCTGCGCTGGCATGCGATCGCGGACGGCTTCCGCCAGCAGATCGCCGAGACGAATCTCGCGCTCGTTCTGGCGATGGCGAAGCGGGTGCGGATCATGGACGGGGAGTTCTCCGACCTGATCAGCGAAGGCAACATGGCCCTGATGCGCTCGGTGGACAAGTTCGACTGCGGTCGCGGCTTCAAGTTCTCGACCTACGCGTGCCGGGCGATTCTCAAGGCGTTCAGCCGGCACGGCATGAAGAGCACGCGACACCGACAGCGGTTCCCCACCGACTTCGACCCCGCGTTCGAGAAGTCGGACTTCGTGGAGACCCGCCGTGCCGAAGCGGTCTCGGATTCCGCCGCGGAAGTCCGCCACATCATGGAGCACAACGAGGCGGAACTGACCTCGGTCGAGCAGACCGTCATCTCGCATCGCTTCGGCATCGGCGCCCCCGCCGAGACCGTCCCGCTCACGCTGGAGCAGGTCGGCCAGATCATCGGGGTCACGAAGGAGCGGGTCCGCCAGATCCAGAACAAGGCACTGGCGAAACTCCGCGCCACCATCGAGGGCGCAGAACTTCCGGAGGAACTGCAGGCTCACGGAACCAGCGAGAACTGACCGCCTCGGAGTCGCTCCCCGATCCTCATCCGAAACACCGAGGGCCTCGCCCTCGACACCAGCCGCCCTCCGTCTCGCCGGAGGGCGGTCACGTTTCCGTCCGCTCGCCTCTGGATCGATCCGCCGCCGCGAGCGCCGGAATCGAGATCGCGGTGATCGCCAGATGCACGCCACCGAAACCCGCGAAGACCGCGGCGTAGGCCGACGTCACGTCGGCGTCGCCGCCGCCGTCCACGAGTCGCTCGACGAGCAGTCCTGCGGACACCACGCCGATCAGGAATCCGACGTCGCCCGCGGCCCGGAACCCGCCCATGCCGACCAGTCCACCGTGCAGCCGGTCGAGCATCGAGAGCGACGTCGGCAGCAGCACCGCGCCGCCGAGACCGATCACCAGTGCGTCGATCGCCAGAAGCGGCAGACTGAAGGCGGCGAGCGGAAGGACCGCGATGCCGACCGCAAAGGCGACCGCGCCGATGAATCGCGTCCGCAGGTCGCCGCATCGATCGCTCACCCAGCCTGCAGGCACCGCGCCGAAACCCATCAGCAGCAGCACCGAGCCCACAAGCAGACCGCGAATCGCCGGCCCGAGCCCGATCGCCTCGGCGAGAAAGAGACCGAGCGTGCCGGTGAGCAGTCCGCCCGCGGCACGATCACTGCCAGCCACCAGCAACAGTGGCCAGAACGGCGCCCGCGAGGCCGGCGTGGCGGGCGCCAGGGGTTCGATCGACGCCCGATGGTCGATCCCTTCGAGTCGCCGCAGCCGGTCCCGCATGGTCCAGGCCAGGAGACCCGCCGCCAGACATGCGCCGGCGCCGACCAGATAGACGATCCGAGCCGCGTCATCGCCACCCTCGAGCCGCGCGATGGTGCCGCCGAGGATCGCCCCTGAACCGAGTGCGATCGAGAGCAGTGCCGCGGCGAACCCGAACCGCAGGCCGACCCCCTGCCGTCGTCCGAGATGGCCGACCAGATCGAACACCACGGCGAACACCATGACGTCCGCGACGCCCTCGGCGGCGCGAAGGATGATCGTCGGGGCGAAGCCGATCGGGAGCCACATCGCCGCCAGGAGTGCCGCGTCGGCGATCGATGCGATGGCGACCGCGAGGACGGGGCGTTGCCAGCGAGCCGCGAGCCCGAGCAGCGGCACGGCGCAGAGTCCGCCGATCAGATTGACCGACAGGAACGCGTGGGCGGCGCCCGGGCCGACCCCGTAGCGGGCGACGAGCAGTTCCTCGAGCAACGGCACCACCATCGCGTCCGGCAGAGCGGTGAGCACCAGAAGCCCGGCGACCAGCAGCAGGTCGGCTGGGCGTCGGCGGTCGATCGGCGATGCGGGGGCGAGGTCGGTCACGGAGGCCCGGGGACGGTGGGAATCCAGCGGAAGTGGCGGGCGAGAATACCCCGCGAGCGGTCTCGGCAAGCGACCGTCGGGCCCGGGTCGCCAACCCCCCCTGATAGACTCTCCAGCCCTCGGATTCCGGAGATTCCCCATGGTCGACAAGGTCATCGCCACCCCCGCCGCCGCCCTCGAAGGGGTCGTCTCCGACGGCATGACCGTGGCGGTCGGAGGCTTCGGGCTCTGCGGCATCCCGGAGCAGCTCATCATCGCCCTCCGCGACACCGGTGCGAAAGACCTCGTGGCGGTGAGCAACAACGCCGGCGTCGATGACTGGGGCCTCGGGTTGCTTCTCCAGACGCGGCAGATCCGGAAGATGGTGTCGAGCTATGTCGGGGAGAACGCGGAGTTCGAGCGCCAGTTCATGGCGGGCGAGCTCGAGGTCGAGTTCAACCCGCAGGGCACCCTGGCGGAACGGATGCGGGCCGGCGGCGCCGGCATCCCCGCGTTCTACACCCGCACCGGCGTCGGCACCGCGGTGGCCGAGGGCAAGGAGACCCGGGACTTCGACGGCGAGACCTACGTGATGGAGACCGGGATCCGGGCGGACCTTGCGCTGGTGAAGGCGTGGAAGGCCGATCGTGCCGGCAACCTCGTCTACCGGATGACCGCCCGGAACTTCAATCCGCAGGTCGCCACCTGCGGCCGGATCACGGTCGCCGAGGTCGAGGAGGTGGTCGAGATCGGCGAACTGGATCCCGACGGGATCCATACTCCGGGCATCTACGTCGATCGGATCGTCGTCACGACGTCCGAGAAGCGGATCGAGCAACGGACCGTCCGCCCGGGCTGATCGGACGCCCGAAGAACCCCAGGCCACCAATCGAGCCCGATCGGAAAGGGTCCGCGGATTCCTGCCATATTCTGGCCGATGGTTCGTTCTGAATCCGTCCCGATGGACCCCGCCGACCGCGTGGAGTCCCCCTGTCCGACGTTCTGGGAGGTCCCTGAGAACCATGCCGCTGATTCGAACCCACCTTCTCGCCGCGATGGCCCTCGCCCTGCCGATGCTGGTCACCGCCCCCGCCAAGGCCCAGTTCGGTGGTGCCGCGGGCTTCGCTGACGCCTTCCGCCCCGACTTCCTCGACCGCGACATGCCGCTCTTCGTCGAGCACCTTCGGCTGGAGGACTGGCAGCGGCCGATCGTCGAGATGCTCCTGCTGGACTACACCCACTCGTTCGAGGCGGGCATCGAGCAGGTCAAGAATCAGATGAAGGACTCCCAGGCGATCCTCAACCGGACGGATCCTCAGGATGTCATGCAGGTCATCCTCGAGCCGATCACACGCTGGGACGCCGAACGTCGTGTCCTGCGTGACGAGTTCCTCGGCAACGTCAAGGCCCAGCTCTCCTCGACCCAGGTCGCCCGGTGGCCCCGATTCGAGCAGACGCTCCGTCGCGAGAAGGAACTCCCGAAGGGCGAGATCGACGGCGAGTCCGTCGACCTCTACTCGCTGCTCCGAAGCCTCCGCCTGCCATACGAGATCGAGGAGTCGGTCGACCCGCTCCTGCTGCAGTACGAGGTTGAACTCGATGCCGCGCTGGAGACCCGCCGACAGCGGATGGACTCCCTGCAGGACAGCATCAAGGAGGCGATGGCGGCGATGGACTTCGACGCCGGACTCGCCGCCAACGACCGGATCATGGAGACCCGCGTCGCGGTCCGCAACGTGCAGGATGGCTGGATCGAGCGGATCTCCGTCGCCCTTCCGGCACCCTACGACGCGACCTTCCGCCGGAATGCGCTCGAGCGCGGCTATCCGAAGGCGTTCCGCCCGACCGCGATCCCGCGACTGCTGGAGTCGATCCGTCAGCTCCCCGATCTCACCGACGCCCAGGTGGCGCAACTCGACGCCATCGAGACCGAGTTCAACCAGGCGCTCGACTCGCTCGAGAACCGGATCATCGAGACGATCCGCCGAGAGCAGCCGGGTGAGCACCGGAGAAAGGTCGAGCGGATGATCGCCCGTCGCAACGGAGAACCGATCAACCGCGAGCCCGACGCCGCCGACAAGCTCATCGCCGAGAAGAACGATCTCGTGGACGAGACTCGCCGTCGGATTCTCGCGATTCTGACGCCCGAGCAGACCGGCGACCTCCCGGGCGGCGTGACTCCCCGCATTCCCGGTGGACGCGAACCCGGCGTCGGCGATCCCGGCGGCCCGGGCTACCCCGGCCATCCCGGCAAGCCGTCCGGTCCCGCCCGGCTGAAGCCTTCCACGGACGGGCCCGAGAAGACCGGCCGTGGCGGCGGTCTCCAGCGTGGCATCGACGTCACGCCGATCACGCCGAAGAACGGCGGCCGCGGCGGCAAGGACTGATTCCCGTCCGCCCGGCTCCCCGTCCGCCTCTCGCCCGAACCGACCCTCGAGACTCCAGTGACCGAACACGCCCCTCAAGATGCGACCTTCGATGCCACCACCTTCGCCGGTGGCGCCGACGAGGAGATCCGACTGGAGGTCTCCTCGTCCGCGACGAACGAGGTCGCGCTCGAGACAGACCGACTGAGACTGCTGGGCATCGAGGTTCTCGATCGACTTCCCGAGCTGGAAGGCGACGCGACGGCACTTCTTCCGCCCGAGGTCGCGGTCCGACTGCGGGTGGTGCCGCTCGCCGCCGACGAATCGTCGGTCCGACTCGCGATGCTCGACCCGCTCGACTCCGAGGCGGTGGACGAAGTCTCCACCCGCTCCGGCCGATCGATCACCCGGGTCGGCCTCGAACCGTCGATGTTCGCGGAACTCATGAAGTCCGCGTACGGAACGACCGCGGCGCGGATGGCGGAGAGTCTCGCCGCCGATGACGGACTTGCGGGTGACGCCGAGCACAACCTCGACGCCATCGAGGCGGACGACGTCCACCAGATGGCGGAACAGCCGTCGCTCATCAACCTGGTGAACCTGATCCTGCTCGAGGCGATCCAGTCCCGGACCAGCGACGTGCACGTCGAGCCGTTCGAGGACGAACTGAAGGTCAAGTACCGCGTCGACGGCGTGCTCCGCGAGCAGCCGTCGCCGCCGAAGCACCTTCAGGCGGCGTTGGTCGGCCGCATCAAGATCATGGCCCACATGAACATCGCCGAGCGCTACGTCCCGCAGGACGGACACATCACGCTCCGGTTCGAGGGCCGCAAGGTCGACATCCGCGTCTCCACCGTGCCGACGCTCTACGGCGAGTCGGTGGTCATGCGAATCCTCGACAAGTCGTCGCTCCCGCTCGATCTGGTGAGCCTCGGCATGGCCGAGCGCGACCGCAACACGATGGATCGACTGATCGAGAAGCCGCACGGTCTGGTGCTGGTGACCGGCCCGACCGGCTCGGGAAAGACGACCACGCTCTATGCGTCGCTGAGCAAGTTGTACGACCCCCGGAAGAAGATCATCACGATCGAGGATCCCGTCGAGTACGAACTCTCCGGCATCAATCAGATCCCGGTGAACCCGAAGCGAGGACTCACGTTCGCCTCGGGACTCCGTGCGATCCTTCGTCAGGACCCCGACGTCATCTTCGTCGGCGAGATCCGTGACACCGAGACCGTGGACATCGTGATCCGATCCGCGCTCACCGGCCACCTCGTCTTCTCGACCCTGCACACCAACGACTCGATCTCGTCGGTCGGCCGCATGATCGACATGGGCGCCGAGCCGTACCTCGTGGCGTCGGTGATCGAAGGCATTCTCGCGCAGCGACTCGGCCGACGCATCTGCACGAACTGCCGGAAGTCGATCCCGATGGACGAGGACACCCGCCGCCGACTCGCCAAGGACGAGGTCGAGCGGTTCGACGGCCGCATGACGATCGGCGAGGGCTGCGAGAAGTGCGGCAACTCGGGCTTCCGCGGCCGCCTCGGCTTCTACGAGCTGATCAAGGTCGGCCCCGCCCTGCGGACCGGCATCTCGGAAGGCCGCTCGACGATCGAACTCCGCGGCCTGCTCGGCGACGACTTCGTGTCGATGCGCGAGGACGGTGTCCGCAAGGCGATCGAAGGCATCACCACGCCGGCGGAGGTTCTGCGGGCGACGCAGGACGTGGACGACTTCGGAGGCTGATCCCGCATGCCCGCGTTCGCCTATCAGGCCATCGACACCGACGGACGCCCGGTCAACGGGACCGTCACCGCTCCGAGCCGCTCCGCGGCGATGGATCGAATCCGCGCGCTCGGTCGAACCCCGACCGACGTGATCGAGTCGAGCGGTGCCGCGGAGTCACGGTCCAATGGACGCCCGACGATCCCGGTCGCGGAAGTGGCCAACCTCATGCGCGAGCTCGCGACCGGCATCGAGGCCGGACTCCCGCTCATGCAGAGTCTCGTCACCGTGCGGCGCCAGGTGCCGGGCGCGAAGCAGTCGGCGATCCTCGACTTCCTGATCGAGCGGGTCGAAGCGGGACGTCCGCTGCACGAGGCGTGTCGGGAGTACGGCGCCCCGTTCGACGACATGATCGTCGGCATGCTTCGAGCGGCCGACGCGTCGGGACGCATGCACGAGGTGCTGCACCAGCTGTCGGACCTGCTCGAACGCGGCATCGAACTGCGTCGCGAACTGATCGGCGCCACGATCTATCCGATGATCGTGCTGGCGATCATGGGCCTGAGCGTGACGATCTTCGTCACGATCCTGCTCCCGAAACTGATGGTTCCACTCCAGCAGCAGGGTGTGCCGCTTCCGTGGCCCACGCTGGTCCTGCTCGGCTTCGCCGACTTCATCACCGCCTGGTGGTGGGCGATCCTCGGCGGTGGCGTGATCGGCTGGTTCGCCTGGCGTTCATGGTCGGTGGTCCCGGCGAACCGCCGGATCATCGACGGACTGCTCCTGCGGATTCCGGTGCTCGGTGTGCTGCTCCGCGACATCGCGGTCGCCCGGTTCACCCGGACGCTCGGCACCCTCAGTTCCGCGGGCGTCCCGATCCTCTCGGCGCTGGGCATCGTCCGCGACACGCTCGGCAACACCGTGATGATGGACGCGATCGACGAGGTCCGCGAGAAGGTCACCACCGG
>CAYZSH010000065.1:0-11747 GCA_964481025.1 uncultured Isosphaeraceae bacterium | reverse complement strand
CCGGACCGGGTCGTGGTACGCCCACGCGAAGGACGATCGACTCTGGCTCGACCGGCTGGAGATCCGCCTCGACAGCGGCGAACTCACCACGCTGAACCTCGATCACTACACGCTCATCGAGGACCTCTCGGACCCCGCGGCCACTCCTGAGGCGCGGAATCCGACCGAGGCCGAGATCGATGATCGACATCGTCCGTGACCGAGTCCGGGGCCCCCGCCTCGCGCACACCGCATCTCGTCGTGCACCGATCGCCCTCCTCGCGCTCGCGATGATCGCGTTCGTCGTCCCGCTGCCGGCTTGCTCACCGGGTCGCAGCGAGGCCCGCACCGATCTCGCGTGGCCATGGTGGCCGAATCGGATGTGGATCTCCGACATCACGCGAGTCGGTCGCCCCGACGCCGACGGTCTTCGCCTGCTGGAGGTGCGGGTCTGTTTCGAGGATCCCGACGGCGATTCCGCGAAGGCCTGCGGCACGCTGGAGATTCGCGTCGATCGACCGACCGAGCGCGACGACCCGGTCACGGTGGTCGTCGATCTCGATGAGCCGAAGGCGGCGCGCCGTCATCACGAACGTGTGACCGAGTGCTACATGATCCCGGTCGAGGTCGATCTCCCCGGTCTCGTCGCGGGGCGGCGGCTCCGCATCATCGCCGAGTACCGCGGCCGCGACGGGGCGGTCCTGCGGGACGAGCACGAGGTGACGCTGGCGGGGCCGATGCAGGAGTAGGGGGGGATTGGGGCATGGCGGCACGTTCGACCGCGTAGTCTCCTGCTCTCCTGATCACCTGCTCTCCTGATTTCGTCCAAGGCGCCGATACTTCTCGCGGTACTTCTCGTGGAGCATCTTCTGGCGGTCGCCGAGGTCGATCTCGCGGCCGTCGATCCATGCTCGCAGCGGCTGGTTCGCGGTCTCCAGCGGATCGCCTTCACACAGGAAGAACGTGGCGCTACGTCCGGGTTCGATCGAGCCGAGGCGGTCGCCGACGCCGATGATCTCGGCGGGTGATCGTGTGATCGCGCGAAGGGCCACGGCCGGGTCGAGGCCGTGCGCGGCGGCGGTGGCGGCGTTGTGCGCGAGGCCCCGTTCGTGCGCTGGTTCGTCCTCGCAGCCGATCGCGAACGGAACGCCTGCGCTCTCGAGCGCGGCGGCGACCGTGAACGACTGATCGACCGGGAGATGCCGGGCCGACGGAAGGCGGTGCACGCGGGTCAGGATCACCGACGCACCCGACTCCTTGAGCAGCGGCAGACATGATGCGGCGGCCGAGCCACCGACGATCACGGGACGGAGTCCACGGTCCATCGACCACGCCAGCGCCGTCTCGATCTGACCGCGACTGTCCGCGCGGATGAACACCGGCTTCTCGCCGCGGAGCACAGGCTGGACGGCCTGAAAGCGGAGGTCGGTCGGCGTCGTCGGATCGGCCTCCAGCGCCGCCGCCCACGCGGCCGCGTCGTCGAACCAGTCGTCGATCGCCTTGAGCCGTGCTTCGATGTCGTTCCTCTGATCACCCGGACTTCGTCGCATCCACGATGCGCGGATCGGCGCGGCCAGCGGCCAGCTCAGGACGATCCCCGCGTCCCGCACGACCGCGAGATCCTCGGTGGTCCACCCGTCGAGACGCAGGACGCTGGTTCGTCCAGGAAGCGTGCCGCCGATCGGGGTCGCAAGCGTGTGCAGGATTCCCGCCGAGCGGGCGACCGGGATGAGGTCGCTGTCGGGATTGACCGCGATCCACGCCGCGGCTTCGGGCGTGATGTCGCCGGACTCGCGCCGATCGTCCGTCGCGTCGACGGCGCCGACCTCCAGCAGACCGATCTGGCTCGGGGCCGAGATGAACCCCGGGACGAGCGAGAGACCCTCGGCTTCGACGATCTCCGCGCCCTTGCGATCCGCCGCGGTCGGATCACCCGCGCCCAACGCGACGATGCGACCGCCGTCGAAGCGGACCCATCCACGGTCGATCCGATGCGGCTGGTCCGGTGAGACCGGATGCAGCACGGCATCGACGACGATCACCGGCGAGGTCGGTGCGGGTGCCGGGATCTGGGCCGATTGGCCGGCAGCGAGCGAGGTGATGGCGGCCGAGCAGGCCAGCGCGAGGGCAGAGAGGGACCGCATCATTCCGCGTTCTCCGAATCGGTGGCGTCGAGCGTCGCATCGACGCCCAGTCGGGCACGGTCGCGGGCGAGCGATCGCGCGAGTTCGATCATGGATCCACTTCCGCAGCCGCAGTCGCCGGCCGAGATCGACGCGGGATCCTCGCCGCGGGCGACCCGTTCGAGCAGGACCGCATCGCGATCCTCCAGCATGCGGGCGAGCAGTCGCGTCGGTCGGGGGCCCCGACGACCTCGGGCGCCACGGCCCGAGCCGTCGCCGCCGCCTTCGCCGTTCTTCGCATCGGTGTCGCCGCCCGAGGCTTCGGCCAGCAGACGGCCGCGTTCGAGCATCGCCGAGGCGTGCGCCGCCTCGGCTTCGGCGCGATCGTAGTAGCGGGCGCCGTCGATCCAGGTCTGCTCGCAGCGGCTGTACGCCGACAGCGGCGAGGCGCTCCAGATCACGAAGTCCGCGTCCTTTCCGATCTCGAGCGAGCCGACGCGATCATCGACGCCGAGTTGCTTCGCAGGGTTGAGGGTCACGAATGCCAGCGCGGCCTGCGGATCGAGTCCGCCCCAGCGGACGGCCTTCGCCGCCTCGTCGTTCATTCGAGTCGCGACCTCGTCGTCGTCGGAGTTGAACGAGACCACCACCCCGACGTCGTGCATGAGCGCACCGTTGTACGGAATCGCGTCCATGACCTCCATCTTGTACGCCCACCAGTCGCTGAAACTGCTGGCACCGGCGCCGTGCGACGCGATCGCGTCGGCGACCTTGTAGCCCTCGAGGATGTGCTGGAGCGTGCCGATGCGGACGCCGTAGCGCTCGCAGAGGCGGAGCAGCATGAGGATCTCGTCCTGCCGGTAGCTGTGGCAGTGGATGAGCCGATCGCCCGCGAGGATCTCCGCGATCGCATCGAGTTCATGATCGGGTCGAGGTGGCACGGTCCGGGCCCGTTCCTCGTCCGAGAGCGCCGACCATCGGCCCCACGCGGCGTCTCGCTCGCGGGCGGCCTGGAAGGCGTCCTCGATGAACGCCGCGACGCCCATGCGGGTGTCGGGATAGCCGCCGCCCCGCTTCACGTTCTCGCCGAGCGCGAACTTGATGCCCGCGGGCGCGCCCGCGAACCGCATGTCATCGACGGTCCCGCCCCAGCGAAGCTTCACGACCGAGTTGCGGCCGCCGATCGGGTTGGCCGAGCCGTGCAGCTGATTGGCGGCGGTGAGTCCGCCCGCGAGCTGCCGGAACCAGTCGATGTCGTCGGGGTTGATGACGTCCTGGATGCCGACCTCGGCGGTGTTGTTCTGGCCGCCCTCGTTCACGCCGCCGGAGATGCCGGTGTGGCTGTGGCAGTCGATGAGTCCGGGGGAGACGTGCATTCCGGTCGCGTCGATCTCGAGCGCGTCCGCGGGAGCCGCGAGTTCGCGGCCGATCGCGGTGATTCGGCCGTTCTCGACGAGCATGTCGGTTCCTTCGAGAACGCCCGCGTCGCTCACGGTCCAGAGCGTCGCATTGCGGACCACCACGGTGCGCGACCGCGGCGGCTCGAGTCGACCGTAGACCCCGAGCGGGACGGTGAGCTGCTCGATGACCACGGACTCCTCGGTCGCGGGGGCCGCCTCGGCGTCTTCCGCGGTCTCCGCGTCGTCCGTCTCAATCGCGTCATCGTCGTCGACGGCGTCATCGCCTTCGGTGTCGTCGTCCTCGGTCTCGGCCGCAGGCGGCGCAGGAACGAACTCGAACGACACGAGATCGCCCGAGCGAGTCTCGAGTGAACCGACGACGCGATCACCCATGACGACCGCGGTCGCGCTGACATCGCCCTCCACGCCGAAGGCGGCGCCGTCGGCGGCGAAGCCGAGTCCGCGCCGTCCGAACTTCGTGTTCCGCACCGCGACGTTCTTGCGAGCCGGTTCGTCGGCGGTGGCGTCGCCGTTCTCGGTTTCCCCGGTCTCGGGGGTCTCGGGGGTCTCGGCGGTGACTTCGGCGCCGGCATCCTCGTCGCCTTCGAGCGCAGGCACGGTCTCGGCGGTCTCCGTCGTCACCTCGGTCGCCTCGACGTCGGCAGCCTCCGCATCCTTCGCGTCTTCGCCCGCATCCGGCGGTGCAGGCATCGAGATCGAAAGCCGCTCCTTCTTCCGGTCGATCGAGACCTCGATGCCGTCACGCATCTCGCCTCCGACGAGCAGACTGAACGCGCCGTCGAGCGGGAACGCGGGCGGGGCTTTGACCTCGTCGCGCCGACCCGCGACCCAGACCTCGCGGATCTCGGCCTTCTCGTCGAAGAGTTCACCATCGATCACCACGAGGTTGGCGACCCGGCCCGGCTCGATCGTGCCGGCGAGGTGATCGATGCCGAGCAGCTTCGCGGGCCGCACGGTGATGCACGCGAGCGCCTCGTCGGCAGGAAGACCCGCCTCGATCGCCTTGCGGACGCCCGCGTGGAAACCGTTGGGCCGCTCGAGACCGCGGGTCGTCAGCGCCACCGACGTGCCGGCGTCGAGCAGGCGACGGGCGTTCGACGGCGCGTGCTTCCAGGTCTGGAGATCCCGCAGCGACACGCGATCCGCGGCGTACGGGTCCTTCACCGACGGCGTCTCGGGGTACTTGACCGGTGCGATGACCGGAAGTCCGGTCGCGGAGATCTCCGCGATCCGTCGGAACTCCGTGCCGGAACCGAGGATGACCGCGGGGACCTTCGCCTCGGCAGCGATCGACGCCGCCCGCAGCGCTTCGAGTTCGTCGGTGGTGTGGAACGCGATCGACACCTCACCCGCCACGACCGGGGCGAGCGCGTCGAGTGCGTCGGCCTGTTCCGGCATCTCGACAGCGTCGGGATGCGTCGCGTGCATGGCCTTGGCGGCCGCATGCCAGGTCGCCTCCTCGAAGGTCTGTCGCATGAGCGCGATCGCGCCCATCTGCGACGAGGGATATCCGCCGTTCCAGCCTCCGGTCTCGAAAGCGGCGACATGCATGCCATCGCCGAGCAGGCGGTCGTCGTCGTCGGCCTCGCCGAGCAGCACGATCGCCGCGCGGCCTCGGAGGATGCCGGTGTCGGGGAAGACCTGCGCGATGCCGAAGCCCTGCTCCCGCAGCGCGGTACGACCGCCCGCATCGAGTCCCGGCGCCTGCCGCATCGACACCTGCGGCACGATGCGGTCGTTCCAATGGGCGCCGGCGCCGCGACGGGCCCGTTCGAGTTCGGTGCCCCCCGAGCTCTCGACGGAGGCGTCGATGAACCCGGGGTAGATCCGAAGCCCGCTCGCGTCGTGCACGCGGTAGCCGGCGGGAATCTCGATGGTCTCGCCGATCGCCACGATGAAACCGTCGCGGAGCAGGATCGTCGCGTTCTCGATCGACTCGCCGGGGCGGGTCGTCACGGTCGCGCCGACGATCGCGTCGCGGCGAAGGTCCGGCTTGCGGATGTCATCCGGTGGAGGGACCTGCTGGGGCGATGCCGCCAGCACCGTGGTCATGGCAAGCACGGCGGTGGCGACCGCGGCGGTGAGGACTGATCTCACGATGGAACTCCGGGGGGTCGGGCAGACGTCGGTCGGCGAGGTCGAAGCGCTCGCTGACGAGGGGTGGATGGTAGGTCCGATGGCCGCGACGGTTGCAGAAGTTGGAACGACCGCCGCCCGACCTCGTGAGAGGCCGGGCGGCGGTCGGAGTGGAACTGTCGATCGCCTCGGTCAGGCGAGCACGTCGTCGATCATGCGGTCGATCGCGATCTGGAGTCGAGCGTCCGAGTCGTAGGCGCCGGTGGCGATCGCCGCCTTCATCCGCTCGACCTTGGCCAGATCAGGGGCCTGCTCGCTCGCGGGTCGGGCGGAGGAGAGGCGAAGGGCGTCCGCGGAGATCTCGACGGCATCGCCCGATGAGCGGCCGAACCGGGAGCTCGGCGTGCTCGGGGAGAGGCGGGCCGGGGAGTCAGGACGCTCCAGACGCGGAAGGCGCGCACTGGAAGAACCAAGGTGGCCGGCGATGTTCGCAATGTCGGACATGAGCGTGCTCCGGGCGACGTGGGGGGCCGTCGCCAAAGAAAGGAGGGGTCGGTGGGCTTCGCTTCGCTCGGAGAAGGCGGTGAGTTCGTTTGCCTCTCCGTGACGCCGTCAATATCGTCGGGTCGTGCGATTTGACTTGAGGCCGTGCCGATCCGGCGGTCGTGCCTCCAAAGTCCTGCGAATCAGAGACTTGTAGAATCCATCTGATCCGCCCCCCGTTCGCGCAACGCCGTCCGAGGAGCTTCCCGATGTCCGATCGATCGACCATGTCCCGTAATCATCGCGACATCGCACGGGAAGCCCGGTTATTCCGCGGACCTGACCTTCGGGAGCAGGTTCTGGTGGTGCTGGTAGGAATCCTGACGGTTTTTCCGATTTTGTGGGGATGTGGCGAGGAGAAAGGGCGGGATGAGGCGGTGCAGGGTCAGGCGCCTCGGCGGCTCGCCAACGCCCCGACGCTGATGGAGCCGGGCGACGACCTCTTCGAGCCGGCAGGCGGCTCGGGCCGAGCCGGCAACGACGCCCCGGCCGCCGGGAGTGGTGGCCGTTGGTCGATCGTGCTCGCGACCGCCGGTGGGGACACCCACCCCGTGCAGGCTGCGGCCCTTCGTCAGCAGATCGCCTCGGAGTATCCGCAGCTCCGCACCGCGTTCGTCCGACCGCAGGGACGCGGGTCCGCGATCTGGTTCGGCCGGTTCGAGAGCCCGACCGATCCTGCGGCCATCCGCGCCAAGGAGATGATCCGTGGCCTGCAGCGCGGTGGCGTGCCGGCGTTCCCCCGCGCCTTCCTGTCGGTCCTTCCCGACGATGCGCCGGTCGGCGAACGCGACATCCGCAATCTGCGGATGCTCTACCCCAACGTCGATCCGCTCTACTCGCTCGAGGTCGCCTTGTGGTGGACCGGCGGGTCCGACCAGGTCACCTACGACGAGGTTCGTCGAAGTGCCGAGGCGTATGTCGCGGAACTGCGGCGTGCTGGTCAGGACGCCTGGTACTACCACGACCCGATCAAGGAGATGAGTGCGGTCACCGTCGGCGTCTTCGACAAGCGGGCGTACGACGGACGCAGCACGCTCTACTCGCCCGAGGTCGATGCGCTCATGAAGCAGTTCCCGGTGCGACGCATGAACGGCGAGGAACTCATGATCGAAGTGACGCCCGGCGATCCTCGTTCCCGCATTCCGCAGGCGTGCCGCCTGGTCTCGGTGCCCGCCCTTCCGTGAGCGACGACCGACCGAATCTTCCCGGCTCCCTCGGCGATCCCCGCGGTCGCTCGCCGATCCTCGGACAGGACGCGGCGCTCGCGGAACTGCGCGACGCGCTGCGCTCCGGTCGGATGCCCGCCGCGTGGATCCTGCACGGACCCGAAGGCGTCGGAAAGCTCTCGACCGCCCTCCGCTTCGCGCGACTGCTGCTGGAACCCGATCTCGACGATGCCGCGATCGCCGCGTTCGAGCCGCCGCTCGGCACCGAATCGGCACGATTGATCGATGCGGGGACGCATCCGGATCTTCGGGTGATCCGCAAGGAACTCGCGGCGACCAGCGAGATTCCGCGGCTGCGCGAGTCCAAGCAACGGGCGATTCCGATCGACCTGCTGCGCGAGCACATGCTCGGCGGCGAGATCGAGGGACGACGTTTCGAGGCGCTTCACGCCCGCACGCCGTACAAGGGCGTGCGGCGGGTGTTCATCATCGACGAAGCGGAGCTGCTCAATCCGCAGGGGCAGAACGCCCTGCTCAAGACGCTCGAGGAACCGTCGCCGCGCACCGTGATCATGCTGGTGACGACTCGGGACGAGCGCATGCTGCCGACGGTTCGGAGTCGCTGTCGACGTGTGCCGTTCCGAACGCTCGAGCCGCCCGCGATGAAGGCGTGGCTCGACGACGGTGGTCCCTCGATCGATGCCGCGGACCGCGAATGGCTGCTGGAACTCGCCGAAGGAAGCCCCGGTCGCCTTCTTGAAGCCGTCTCGACCGGCATGGTGTCGTGGAACGCGACGATCTCGCCCGGCATGGCGCGACTTGAACAGGGCGCCTGGCCCGCGGGGTTCGCCGACACGCTCTCCGAACTCGTGGACGAGTACGCGAAGGCGGTCGTCAAGGCGGACAAGCGGGCGTCGAAGGAAGCCGCGAACCGCACCGGACTCTCGAGTCTCGCGGCGGTGCTCGCCACCCGACTCCGCACTCGACTCGAACGCGCCGCGTCCGAGGGTGACGATGCGATCGTCGAGTCGTGTGCGCGGGCGATCGACGCGATCGCGGACGCGGAGATCCGCGCGAACCGCAATCTCAATCTCAAGTTCGTCGTCGCCGGACTCGTGGGTGGCATCGCCGAGTCGTTCGGCGTCGGTGCCCCCGCCGGGGCCGCGCGATGACCAGTCCCCCGGGGACCGACGGCGGAGGCGGAATCGAGATCGAACGCAAGTGGCTCCTGACCGGACTGCCGCCGCGGATCGAGGCATTCGAGCGGGGCGACGTCGATCCTGACATCGATCGCCTCCGACTGCGACAGGGCTATCTCCGCCCGGCGACCGAAGACGAGATGGACGGGCTCGCCACGGCGGGGTCGGAGATCGAGTCCATCCACTTCGGACGACTCCGATCGATCGAGTCCGCCGACGGCGTGCGGCACGTGCTGACTGCGAAGTCGGGATCCGGGCTGGTGCGACGCGAGATCGAGCGGTCGATCTCCGCGGCGGCCTTCGAGGCGGCATGGCCGGCGACGGTCGGACGGCGGATCGAGAAGACGCGGTGGCAGGTCCGCGAGGCGGATGGACTGGTCTGGGAGGTCGACCGCTTCGACGCGATCGACCTCGTTCTGGCCGAGGTCGAGGTCGCGGACGAGACCGCGGCCGACGCCGTCGAGATTCCAGGGTGGCTCGCCGGCTCGATCGACCGCGAGGTGACGCACGAGCCGCTCTACACCAACGTCGAAATCGCCCTTCGGGCCGGGCTCGGGCGGTAGGCCCGGGGGCTGGCGGCCGCGGGATCCGACCGCGAGATCCGCTACCATGCCCGGTCACCGAGGGCCGACCGGCCCGGGAACGTTCTCAGTTTCAGTCCGGACTCCGGAGCACGCTCGTGTCCACCTTCCGCTGTGCCATCGTGACCCCCTCCGAGCAGGTCTTCGACGACGACGTCGCCGAGGTCGAGTTCCCGCAGTGGGACGGCCAGCGCGGCGTGCTCAAGGGCGCGGCGCCGTTCGTGGCCCGGCTCGGCACCGGTCGTCTTCGCATTCGTCTCGGTGGTGGCGGCGAGCAGGTGTTCCTGCTCAACGGCGGCTTCGCCGAACTGCACGACGACCACCTGACGCTGGTGGCCGACGAGATCATCGCCAAGGATGCGATCGTGGCGACCGAGGCTCGCAAGCGTCTCGACGATGCGATCGCCGCGATCGCGGCACCCGGCACGCCCGACCTCGAGGCCCGGGAGCGACTCGAACGCGAGCGTCAGGTCGCCTCCGTCGCGGTCGCACTGGCTGAGGGACGTTGATCCGCGTCGGAGACGACATCGTCGATGGGGTGTGCCATGTCCGATGATCATCTGACGCTGCGCATCGAAGCGGTGCTGATGACCGCCGATCGCCCGCTCGGCGAGCGGAAGCTGGCGTCGATTCTGCAGCTCGAGGGCGCGGCATCGGAGGTCGAGGAGGCATCCGAGACCGGCGTCGACGCCGAAACCGAGCCGGCGGACGGCGAGGCCGTGGTCGCCGACGATTCGGAGACCTCCAACGGGTCGAATGCCTCGTCCGGCTCGTCCGTCGCCCGCATCCGCGCCGCGGTCGAAGCACTCAACGCCGACTACGAGCAGACCGGACGCTCGTTCCGGATCGAACGCGTGGCCGGCGGCCTGCAGATGCTGACCATGCCCGCGTACGCCGAGGACATCACGCGGCTCAAGGGCGCACGCCAGAGTTCCAAACTCAGCCAGGCGGCGCTCGAGACGCTTGCGATCATCGCGTACCGCCAGCCGATCCTGCGGGCCGACCTCGAGTCGATCCGTGGCGTCGCGTGCGGCGAGGTGCTGCGAAGCCTCATGGAGCGTCGGCTCGTGCGGATCGCGGGGCGGGCCGAAGAGGTCGGTCGTCCGATGCTCTACGGCACGACCAAGGAGTTTCTCGAGGTCTTCGGACTCGCGACCCTCGACGATCTTCCGAACGCGAAGGACCTTCGCCCCGCGCCCGAGAAGAAGCCGAAGGTCGCGGCGGCCGAGGAGGCCGACGTCCCGTCCGCCGATTCCGAGACCGTCGAAGAGACGCCCGCGGTCGACGAAGGGCCGGAAGTCGAGGCTTCCGAGGACGCCAACGTCTCCGGCTGATTCGCGACGCGATCACGCCCGGAGGTCGATTCACGCTCGAGACCCGAAACGACAACGACCTCCCGAAACGGGAGGCCGCCATCGCTGGTGTGGGGTATCGCGTGAACCGGGCCCGCGCTCGCGGGAAAGCCACGAGCGGGACCCGGATCGTGTCTGAGGATCAGTCGCGACGACGTCGACGGGCGAGGCCCGCGACGCCGAGCAGGGCGAGACCGGCGGGAGCCGGGACCTGCGCGACGTAGTTGCTGGTGAGGGCGAAGGTCGTGCCCGCACCAAGGATGAAGTCGAGGTGCAGCGACATCGACTCCTGAGCGGCCGCGTACTCGAGGCTCGGGATCGGGTCGCCGAAGGACTCCGCCTCCAGATCGGCCGATCCGAAGGCAGCGCTGGTCAGCTCGAAGGGTGCGACGCCGAGGTTGGCGAGGAAGGCCCCGTCGACCATCGCCGTCCACATCGCGGTGTTGCCATCGACGGTGGCGAGATAGCCGCCGTACTCGGCACCCGTGATCGAACCCGCGAGGCTGCCGCCATAGAAGGCGGTACCGATGCCCAGGTTGACGGGCAGGAGGATGTCCAGACCGAAGGTCGAGTCCGTCTCGCTGGTGTTGGTGACGCCCAAGGTCGAGGCGAGGATCTCGAAGCCGCCGCTCGCACCGTTGTCGGTGACGAGGAACGACCAGTTGATCTCGTAGCCGTCGCCGACCGTGAGTGCGGAATACTCGTAGACACCGGCGCCGAGACCGCCGCCCACGAGCGAGCCGCTGTCGGACATGCCGTTGACGGTCCATCCGACCTGAAGTTCAGGAGCACCGCCACCGGCGACGGCCGAGGCGGTGAGCGAAGCGATCAGACCGGCGCCGACGCCGAGACGAGTGAGGCTGGTGCCCAAGTTGGCGTTCATGTCTTCCCAATTCCCTTTCTGCCGGCATTCCACGTCGGGCCGGCATCCCTGTGCCCGGAACCGGTCAGTAGATCCGGTTCCCGTTCCGAATCGAAGGTCATCCCTCCCAAGGTGACATTCGATCCCGCATGTCGGGAGTCCATTGGTCGAACGGACCGAGGACCTCCCATCCTGCCCGCAGCCGAGGCTGGAGCAAGTCCCACCCGCGGAGCCGTCGGACCCTGACGGATCCGGCGCCCAGATGTGCGGGTGGTGACGATTGGTCAGGCGCGGCGTCGCCGACGAGCGAGCCCACCGAGTCCGAAGATGGCGAGGGCACCCGGTGCCGGGGTCGCGATCGCCATGCTCGCGGTGAATCCGGCGGAATCGCCGGCCGAGAGCGTGAACTCGATCATGAACCCGTAGTTGGTGCTGGCGCCGCCGA
>CAYZSH010000064.1:0-11835 GCA_964481025.1 uncultured Isosphaeraceae bacterium | reverse complement strand
GTTCCGCGAGCGCCTCCTTCCAGACGATCTTCCCGTGTTCGACGACGCGGACCGGTCGCGTGTACTCCTCGAGCACGTCGCTCGGCGCGAAGCCCGCCTTGTACTCCCAGGGCCAGTGGCGATCCCGCGGCAGTCCGCCGACGAGAATCTCGAGCCGGTCACAACGGGTCAGCGTGCGGGCCGCCCAGCCGCAGAGCAGATTGCTCATGCCCGGCGCGACGCCCATGTCCACGACCGCGGTCACCCGCTTGCGCTTCGCGAGGTCCGAGAGGTGTCGGTTGTCTTCCGGCATGAACGAGATGTCGACGTAGTCGCGACCCGCGTCGATCACCGCTTCGAGCGTCTGCAGTCCGATGGCGCTCGAGAGCGCGCCGACCACGAGATCCGCGCCGTGGACCTGACGCGCGACCTCCTCGGGATCTCCGAGATCGGCTTCGACGGTGGCGATCTTCTTCGACGCTCGGGCGGCGCATCGCTTGAGCGCCTCGGGGCGTGCATCGACCACCGTGACCTTCAAGCCGCGGCTCGCGGCAAGATCGCTGGCGATGACCGAGCCGACCATGCCGCCGCCGAGCACGACGACGTTGGTGGACGAGGAGGAACGACGGGTCTTGGTGGTTGCCATGGCGGGCACGCTACCGCGCGCCCGCGTCGTGATCGGACTCAGCGGGCGTCGCGATCGAGCACCGAGTAGTACTCGCGCTCACCGCGGCCGCGGAGGGGATAGTCCTTCCGCAGCGGGTGCGCCGGGTAGTCCTTCCAGAGGAGGATGCGACGGAGGTCCGGGTGGTTGCGGAAGCGGATGCCGAACATGTCGAAGACCTCGCGCTCCGTCCACTCGGCGCCGGGCCAGATGTCGCAGACGCTGTCCACTTCGAGACCCGGATCCTCGGCGATGCCCTCGGTGTCCATGGTCGGATCGAGCCAGGTCTTCACGATCAGGCGACGGTTATGGGTGTGGCTGAGCAGCGCCCAGACCACCGCGAACCGGCCGCCGGTGGGCACCGGGTATTCCAAATAGTCCACCGCGGTGACGTCGGAGAGGAACTCGTATGAGCAGTTCGGATCGTCGTGAAGGAACCGCAGCACCTCGTGGGCGCGGTCCCGGGGGACGATCAGGCTCGTCTGACCACGGAACTCGGTCGCCTGGAACCGGACATCCGGAAAGGCGGCCTTCACGCGGGGAAGATCGGGGTGGTCGAGGTTGGGGGTGGTGCTCGTCACGGCGTCGGTCCCGAGGGGGGTCGGTGGGCGGGCATGGTAGCAGGCGACGATCGGGCCCCGGAAGTCCCGGAATTCCCGCTCAGTGTCGGAAGTGGCGGACGTCGGTCAGCAGGCAGGTGATCCCTCGGGCGTTGCAGAGCTCGAAGGTCTCCCCGTCCCGCTTGGAGCCGCCCGGATGCACGAGGCAGGTGACGCCCGCGTTCGCGAGGATCTCCGGGCCGTCCGCGAAGGGGAAGAACGCGTCACTCGCGGCGATGATCGGCCCGGACTGCGACGAGAGATCTCCCGCCTTCTCGACCGCGATCCGGCAGGCCGCGACGCGGTCCATCTGGCCCGCACCCGCACCGAGGAGTCGGTCGGGGGTGGCGATGCAGACGGCGTTGGACTTCAGGTGCTTGACCACGATCCACGCCAGCGCGATGTCGGTTCGCAGTGATCCTTCGGGCGCCGGACCCGCGGCATGCCGCAGATCGGCGGGATCGAGCGGATGGGTGTCGCGCTCCTGCGCGAGCAGACCGCCCGGCAGCGAACGCAGGGCGAGGTTCCGAGCGCCGAGGTCGTCGAGCGGTCCGACCGCGAGCAGTCGGCAGTTCGGCCAGCGGTCGGCGAGCGTCGCGGCGGCGTCCGAATCGAAGGCGGGGGCGACCACGACCTCGAGGAACCGGCACTCGGTGGTGATCGCGTCGGCGGTCGCACGATCGATCGGTCGCGAGAGCGCGACGATGCCGCCGAACGCCGCGAGCGGATCGCCGGCGTGGGCGAGACTGAACGCCGCCGCCGAATCGTCGGCGCGACCGGCGCCGCAGGGGTTCGTGTGCTTGACGACCGCGGCCGCGGCCCGGCCGGGATCGGCGTCGTGCAGATCCTGAACCAGTTCCAGCGCGGCAGCCGCATCGAGAAGGTTGTTGTAGGAGAGCGGCTTCCCGGAGAGGAGTTCCGCCCCGACCACGCTCGGCCCGCGGAAGTCCGGATCGCGGTAGACCGCCGCCCGCTGATGCGGGTTCTCGCCGTAGCGGAGTTCCTGCTGCCCGATGAAGTTCAGCCGCAGCACGCTCGGGAACTCGGAGGCGGCGGCGCCGCTCATCCACGCGGCGATCGTCGCGTCGTACTCCGCGGTCCGCGCGAACGCGGCGGCCGCCAGATCGCGACGGAGCTCGAAGGAACTCGCGCCGTCGTTCTCGTCGAGGTCGGTGATCACCCGGTCGTACTGCGCAGGGCTCGTGACGATCGCGACGAAGTCGTGGTTCTTCGCGGCGGAACGCACCATCGCGGGACCGCCGATGTCGATCTGCTCGATCGCCTCGTCCATCGTGACGCCGTCGCGTCGGATGGTCCGCTCGAAGGGATAGAGGTTCACGCAGACCAGATCGATGCCGCCGATCTCGTGGGCCTCCATCGACGCGAGGTGCGACTCGAGGTCGCGTCGCGCGAGGATGCCGCCGTGCACGGTCGGGTGCAGGGTCTTCACGCGGCCGTCCATCATCTCGGGAAAGCCGGTGAGTTCCTCGACCGCTCGGGGCTCGAGGCCTGCTTCGACGAGGGCTCGGTGCGTGCCTCCGGTCGAGACGATCTCGATGCCGCGGGCGGCGAGCGCCTTCGCGAACGGGACGAGATCCGTCTTGTCACTGACCGAAAGCAGCGCGCGGCGGACGGGTACGAGTCGAGTCATGGGAGCGGAGGGCCGGCGGTTCAGCGGACCGGATCGAGCCGGGAGAGACGGCCGTCGTCGCCGGTGGCGTAGATCGAGTCCCCGACCATCCGGATCTGGGAGACCTGCGGAAGGTCGATGGTCTTCGCCACGGCACCATTGGCCACATCCACGATCCGCAGCACGCGGGCGTCGCCGTCCCAGATCGCGACGCGGTCGCCGGCGACGATGCCGAGACCTTCGCCCCGGGCCTCGGGCAGACGCCAGAGGACCTTGCCTTCGATCGTGTCGCCGGGGTTGGCGGCAAGGCAGACCAGGCCTTCGGTCTCGACCCACTGCAGCACCACGCCGCCTTCGGCATTGGTGGTGGGCACGTGGATCGGGCTCGTGTCGAGCGGGCTCTCGGTGAAGTATCGCCAGGCGACCCGGCCGTTCCGGGCGTCGAACGCCCAGAGGTACTGGTCCTTGCCCGCGAGGAAGACGTACCCGCCGCCCGCGGTCGGCGAGGTGGTGACGCCGTCGAAGACGTTCTCGCCCCAGATGCGTCCGGCGGACTTCGCGTCGAGCAGGAGGACGGTGCCTCCCTGGCTCGCCACCGCGATGTTGGAGTTGCCGACCACGGTCGGCGTGGCGACGATCGGTCCGAGCAACTGGTTCGCCCGCCACTCCTGTCCGACGAGGTACTGGTGCCACACGATCTGGCCCATTCGGGTTCCGAAGACCAGATAGCTGCCGAAGCGGATGACGTCGGTCGAGGGGACCTTCTCGAGGTCCTGTCGGCCGAGGATCGCGCCGGTGGCGTGATCGATCTCGAAGACGACGGGATCGGTGGTGACGTAGAGGCGATCGCTCGCGTTCTGTCCCCAGGGGAGACCGTCGTGCGGCGGCATGCCCGGCGTGATGCCCCAGATGTGGTCGTTGGGGTCGTTGGCGGTGATCGACCAGACCTGCGACCCGTTGGCGCGATCCACGCGGGTGATGTGGTTGTCGGTGTCCGCGGTGTAGACATCGCCGGCGAACACGTCGAAGCGATGGATCGGCGCGGAGATCGTGGTCTGCCAGCCGATTCGGTACCCCATCTCGCGGGCGGCGGTCGGGCCGATCACGAAGCGGGCATCCAGTTCGGCCCGCCGTTCGGCCAGCTCGGCATCCCGCTCGGCATCCTGAGCCGTCACCGCGGCGGTCGAGCCGAGGGTGACGAGCATGGGGATGGCGAGAAGGGTCGCCAGCGAGAGGGGACGGCGGTGGAATCGCGCTGCGGACATGTCTCAGAGCTCCGTGTCGGGCCGGCGGCGATCCGCCGGGCGAGCCGGGCAGTGTATCGGCGGGTCCCGAGGGTCGCCCGTTCACTCCGCGATACGCTCCGGGCATGTTCACCGGATTGGTCGAAACCGTGGGAAACATCGTCGCCGTCGAGGAGACCCCGACCGGGCGTCGTCTGGTGGTGGACCCGGGCGATTGGGGATATCGGCCCGCCCTCGGGGCCTCGATCGCCGTTTCGGGCTGCTGTCTGACGGTGGTCCGGGTCGAGGATGGCCGCTTCCTCTTCGACGTGGTCCACCGGACGCTGGAAGTCACCACCCTCGGGGGTCTGGCTGTCGGTGACGGCGTGAACCTCGAGAAGTCCGCCACGCTGGAGACGTTGCTCGGCGGGCACCTCGTTCAGGGCCACGTGGATGCCGTGGGCACCGTCCGCGAGATCGACGGCGGCGAGGACTGGCGGGTGCGGATCGCCGCCCCGGCGGAGGTCGCCGCCCACCTCGTCGATCGCGGGTCGATCACGGTGGACGGCGTGTCGCTGACGGTGGCCCGGGTGCTTCGTGACGGCGACGGCCGGGTCGACGGCTTCGAGGTGGCCCTCATCCCGGAGACGCTCGCCCGGACGACCCTCGCGGCGCGGGCGGTCGGGGATCGCGTGAATCTCGAGGCCGATGCGATGTCGAAGATGATCGCGTCGCACGTCGAGCGTCTGCTCGCGGCCCGAGGCTGACTCGGATGCGGATCAGCCGGCGGCCCGCAGGCCGAGCGGCACGCTTCGGGCGGCGTCCTCGATCGGCGCGGCTTCGCCCGCCTCCGCGGCCGCCCGCAGGCAGATCATGGTGAGATCGTCGGGTTGGTGGAGCGAGCCACCGTGACCGTCGAGCAGGTTCCGCACACCGCGGATCATGTCCTCGGGCTCGTCCTGTGCCGCGAGACTCTCGATGACCTCGCGGTATCGCTCGTTGGGAAGACGTCGCTGGCGGTGCGATGCGAGGTCGTGCGGGAATGCCTGCTCGAAACCGTCGCTGTGCAGCACCAGCGCCTCGCCGGGTGCCAGCGTCACGCGATGTTCCTCGTACGTCTCCTCCTCGAAGATGCCGAGCAGACCGCCGGTCGAGGAGATCTCCTGCATCCGACGATCGCCGTCGGCCGCGGAGAGGTGCATCACCGCCGGATGTCCGGCCGACGCGATCCGCGCCGTGCGGGTGCGGGCGTCGTAGATCGCGTAGACCGCGGTGGCGAAGCGGGCGGTGCGACCCTGTCGCGAGACCATGAAACGGTTCAGTCGCGCGAGTGCCTCTCCCGGTGGCACGAGTCGGTACGAACCGTCCGCCGCGACCTCCTTCGTGGGCAGGCTTCGGCAGATGACCATGGTCAGCAGCGCGGCGGGAACGCCGTGCCCGACCGCATCGGCGATGAAGAGCCCGAGGTGATGTTCATCGAGTCGCAGCACATCGTAGATGTCGCCCGAGACGTAGCCCGCGGGGCGCCACATCGCGGCGAGTCTCGTGCCGCCGACGTCGGGGAGTTCGCGCGGCAGGAACTCCCGTTGGACCATCGCGGCCATCTGGAGCTCCTCGTCCACCCGTTCGATCTCCTCCTGCACGCCCTCGGCGATGCGGGCGGTCAGGGCGAGTTCCTTCTGGAGCCGGTCGATCTCGAGGTGATCGTGCACCACGGTCTGGAGCACGGCGACCAGCGTGGCGGCGTCGGTCTCCGCGGAAAGCACCACCGCGTCACTGCGGGGACGGCCTCCCAGTCGGATCATGGTCACCGTCGATTCGAAGGCGAGTCGCGAGACGAGTCGGCGGGCGGCGAGGGGCGGCTCCGGTTCGTCGAGCACGACCGCCGCCACGGCCTCGGCAAGATCCGACTCCCGGATCTCGCCGTCCTCGATCAGAACCGGTGTCGGTCGCGGCTCGGGCATCGATGCGCAGATCCGCTCGCAGGCCGCGTGCAGCACGCGCACCTGCGATGCCGTCGTCGGCGTCGCCACCAAGATGACCCTGGATCGCTGGTCCATCCGAACACCCCCCCCGGAGACGGACCGCCCCTCGCGGAGCGGGAGCCGTCATTGGTCAGGTTCGGCCGCTGCGCCGAGGGTCTTGAGGCGCTCCGCGGGAATCGTGAGACGATCGCCCTCCTTGATCCCGAGCGACTCGAACATCCCCGGGGCGAGTTCGACCGCGAACTGGGCGCGGTACCGGCTCGGGTAGCCGGGAAGGCGATCGCGGTAGGCGAACTCCGACTCCGCCGCGCCGCGCGGGGGCTCGGCGGGCATGGTGTGGATCGCGGTGACGTATCCGATCGGATCGACGAAGGCGATGTCGATCGCGGTGAGGCAGCCGTACATCCAGAACGACCGGAAGTCCGCGTCGGGGAAGACGAAGAGCATGCCGCCGTCCTCGGGCACCGACGCGCGGCCTCCGAGTCCGAGCGTGCGACTCTCGGGCGTCATCGAGAGTTCGAGCGCAAAGGTCCGCCCGCCGATCTCGACCCGTTCGATGCCACCCTCGACCGGCGTGCCCGACTGGCCGCATCCGGAGATCGACGAGCCCGCGACGAGAGCCATGGCGACGAGCGTGACTCGTGGCGCGTGCGGGCGAATGAAAGCGTTCAGGATCGAAGCCACGCGAGGTCCTCCGGTGCGAGTCGGCAGGGCGTTCGACGCTCCCGCGCCACCAGTGTCCGGAGCGCATCGCGATCGATCAAGCCGACCGCGTCCGCAGCACTCAGCGGGACACGGTCGCCGAGGATGCCGGAGAGGTGAAGGAGCAGGCCGACGACCTTCTCGGGCGTGGCTCCGGCGTCTCGGAGCGCGAGCAGGCCGTCATCGCCATCCCGTTTGGCGAGTCGGCGTCCATTCGAGTCGTGGACGATCGGGAGATGCCACCAGCGAGGCGGAGCGTCTGCGCCGAGCGCCCGTGCGATCCGCTGCTGACGCGCCGCACTGGGCAGCAGATCGTCGCCCCGCACGACGTCGGTGATTCCCTGCCGAAGATCGTCCACCACCACCGCGAGCTGGTAGCCCGGCGCGCCGTCGCGGGTCCAGACGACCGGATCGCCCGCCTCCTGCGCCGGATCGAAGGTGCAGTGACCGTGCAGTTCATCCTCGACCGTCTCGGGGCCGTCGTCCATCGCGAAGCGGTGTCCGGCGTTCACGTCGGTGAATCGCCATGCCGCCGGATCGTCGGGTCGCAACGTGGCGGGGAATTGGAGTTCGCCGCCCGCGTGCGGCGCGCCGAGCGCCTCGCGGATCTCCCGGCGACTCAGTTCCGACCGGAAGACGCGTCGCGCCGCATCGAGCCGCCGCATCGCGTCCGCGTACGGCGCGGGATCGTCGGACTGCCGGAACGGTCCCTCGTCCCAGTCGAGTCCGAGCCAGATCATCGCCGTCTCGATGTCGCGGCAGGTCTCGGGCGAGGCGCGGGTGGAATCGAGATCCTCGTGACGCAGCACGATCGTCCATCCCGCGTGGCGTGCCAGCGCCCAGTTCAGAAGGAACGTGCGAGCGTTGCCCAGATGCAGATCCCCGGTCGGGCTCGGGGCCAGCCGGGTGCGCGGGGGACGGCTCGGGATCGGAGTCTCGGGCATGGAGATATAGTGGCCTCGGTCTCGATGGAGCGTCGGATCCTGTCGATCTCCGTCATTCGATCCACGTCCTCGGGAGCCGTCGGAACATGGTCGAGAAGCTGAGCGAAGACGCGGTCGAACGCGGACTGGCGGAACGCCCCGATTGGTCCCGGAGCGGGGATGCGATTCAGCGGACCTTCGGTTTCGGCGACTTCAACGGCGCGATCGACTTCGTCGACCGCATCGCCACGCGGGCCGAGGAGGTCCAGCATCATCCGGACATCCTCATCCGGTACAGCAAGGTCACGCTGACGCTCTCGACCCATGACGCCGGCGGGCTGTCGCAGAAGGACTTCGACTTCGCCGCGGACTGCGATCGTCTCTATGCCGAGTGAGTGACGCGTCCCCTCGCCGGAAGGCCTGAGGGCCGGCGGGCCGATCGCGGGTGTCAGCCGAGCGTGGTCCGCACCATCGACGCCCGATGTTCACGAATACGTTCGTCCTCGACGCCGCGACCGCTCGTCGCGGCCGGGGTTCGCAGTTCCGGATGATTCCGGAGCAGGTGTGCGGGCTGGACCTCGAGGAAGAGGCGGTGGATGACCGCGAGTTCCACGTCGGGCAGAAGGCCGGTGATGATGCCGAGTCGCAGTCGACTGAGGTTCTTCATGGCCTCCTCGACGGTGAGCAGGCGGGCGGACTGCAGCAGGCCGAGGGACCGATGCACGCGATCCTCCAGGCCGACGCGGTTCCGATCGAGAAGGATCTCGCGGGCCATCCGCTCGTAGGAGACGATCCGCGGCACGATCACGGTCGAGAAGTGTTCGAGCAGCTCGGGCTCCGAGACGCCCAGCGTCACCTGATTGCTGAGCTGGAAGAACTCGCCCGAACTCTCCGACCCCTCGCCGTAGAAGCCACGGACCGCGAGGTCGAGCACGTTCGCCGCCCGCTTGAGCCGTTCGACCTCGTTGGTCAGTCGCAGCGCGGGCAGGTGGGCCATCACGGAGAAACGGACCGCGGTGCCGACGTTGGTCGGGCACGCGGTGAGATATCCCCACCGAGGATGGACCGCGATCTCCGCCGACTGCTCCAGACGTCCGTCGAGGGCGGCGACCAGCCGCCACGCCTCGGCGAGATCGCAGCCGGGGACCAGCGCCTGCATCCGCAGGTGGTCCTCCTCGTTCACCATGACGCTCACTCGATCGCCGTCTCCGAGTCCGACCGCCCTCGGAAGATCGTGGTCGATGAACTCGCGCGAGACGAGGTGCTTCTCGAGGAGGAGTCGGCGCTCGTGCCGATCGATCGTCGAGAGATCGATCCATCGCCAGTCGTGGTCGGCGCCGAGCGGGATCGAGCGCACGAAGCGGAGGATCTCACCCTGCTGCACGTCGGTCGCCTGATTGACGAAGGGGAAGCCCGCCAGATTCCGCGCGAGCCGGGCGCGGCTCGAGACCACGACGTCGCCGTCGTCGCTCGTACCATCGCTCCAGAGTCCCGGGTCCGAATGCTTCATCGCGTCGCGTCGTCCAGATCGATCCCGCCCATCAGGCGGAGTCTTCCGAGGAGGTGCCGAGGGTCTGCAACCGGTCACGGAGCTTCGCCGCACGCTCGTACTGCTCGGTGGCGACCGCCCGCTCCAGTTCGTCGAGGATGCTCCGCCGCAGGGCCTGCAGATCCACCAGTTCCTCGGTCTGGTGCGGCACCCGGCCGACGTGGCTGGTGGCGCCGTTCTGCGAGCGAGGGATGATCGACTCGAGCTGGGCGGCGAAGCTCTCGTAGCACTCCGGGCATCCGAGCAGGCCGGTCTTGCGGAAGCGGGCGAAGCCGAGTCCGCACTGCTTGCAGGTGCTCGCGCCGCGGCGCTCCGTGGTGATCTGGACCTGCATGGAGCCGAGACCCCCGAGCACGCCCGAAAGCGACGGAGACGTCGGAACGTCGAAGCCCGCCTCAACGGCGTGCTCGCGGCAGAGGTGGATGGCCGTGCCCTTGATCGGGTCGATCTCATGCACCTCGGCGGGTCGATCGCAGTGGTCGCAGGTCTCGTTCATGTTCCGGGATCACGATAGCGGTGGAGCCGCGCCGTTTCCTCGTTTGATGCGGAAGTTCCGGGGTCCGGATTCAGATCGAGTCGGCGACGGCCGCACGGACCGCGGTCAGGGACCGCAGGAGCCCCGGGATCGCCGAGAGCGGAAGCACGGTCGCCTTGTCGCTCCGGGCGGCGGCGGGATCGGGGTGGGTCTCGAGGAAGACGGCGTCGACGCCGGCCGCGACCGCGGCCCGGGCCAGAAGGGGGGCTCGTTCGGGGCGACCGCCGCTCATGGTGCCGCCGCCTCCGGGGAGCTGGGTGCTGTGCGTGGCGTCGAAGCAGACCGGGGCGCCGAACTCGGCAGCGATCTCGGCCATGTCGCCGAGGCCGATGAAGTCGTTCACGAGCCGGTGGTAGCCGAAGAACGTGCCCCGCTCCGTGGCCATGCTCCGAGTGGCACCGACCTCGCGGAGCTTCTCGAAGACATTCCGCATCTCCGCGGGGGAGAGGAACTGGCCCTTCTTCACCGCGACCGCGGTGCCGGTCGAGCCGCAGGCGGCCAGGAGGTCGGTCTGGCGACAGAGGAACGCAGGCACCTGCAGGATGTCCACGACCTCGGCGACCGGGTTCGCCTGCGCCGGTTCGTGGACGTCGGTGAGGACCGGGACGTCGAAGCGTTCGCGGATCGCGGCGAGCTGCCGGAGTCCGGCCTCCATGCCCGGCCCACGGTCGGAGTGGATGCTCGAACGATTCGCCTTGTCGAAGCTCGCCTTGAACACCAGCATCGCGCCCGCGGAGGCGCATGCCTCGACCAGCGACTCGGCGATGCGATGGTTGACCTCGTCCGACTCGAGCACGCAGGGGCCCGCGATCACGAGGAGCGGTCGGTCGGGGACGGCGGCGCCGCGGTCCCACCACTGGTGCAGGCGGTCGCGCGGATCGGCGGAGCTGGTCATCGAACGGGACTCGGGGGGCGGTGACGTCCGATAGCCGGTCACCGCGACCAAACCATCGGTACGAAACGAGCGTACCGCACCGAAGCGTCGGTCACATCCAGCCGATGACCCCGAAGGCGTGCCACTCCGGCACGTCGTTTCCGCTGTCCGTGGAGGTCAGGGACCATGGCGCATCTCCCGCGAGAACCCGAGGCGTTCGGTGAACAGGTACTCGCGATCCTGCGCCGTCACTGGCCGGACCGGGCGGTCGAACTCACCGGGCCGTTCGATCTCATCGTCGATGGACGACATCTCGGACTCGAGAACGTCTATCGCATGGTGCTCGGAGATCCGGAGCGTGGCACCGACATCGTCGAGGACTACCTCGAGAAGATCCTCGACGGCGACGAGATGGGCACCGACGTCATTCCGTGGGAACTTGCGAAGCAGCGGATCATGCCCCGCATCCAGCCCGAGACGATCTTCCGGCAGCTCGATCGCGAGCAGGTCGCGCACGTGCCGTGGGTGAACGGCACGGTCATCGTGTTCGTGCTCGACATGCCGCAGGTCACCGTGTCGCTCACGGTGGAGCAGGCGGTGCGATGGGGCGTGGACATGGACACGCTGGACGAGATCGCACGCAGGAATCTCGAGCGGTACTCGCCGGAACTCCGGATCCAGGTGATCGAGAGCCGCGACGGTGGTCGGGCGGCGATCCTCAACGAATACGACGGGTACGACGCAGCGCGACTGCTGCTCGGCAAGCTGCACGAACGGCTGGCCCCCGAACTCGATGGCGACTTCCTCGTCGCCACGCCCGCCCGCGACATGTTCGTCGCGATGAGCGCCAATCCACCGCACTTCGTCGAGCGACTGCGGAAGCGCGTCGCGCAGGACTATCGACGCCTGCCGTACCCGATCACCCGGGACCTGTTCCTGGTGACGAGGGACGGCGTGGCGGGGACGGCGGCGTAGGGGGGAACTGCGATTCCCGACGTCATCGAGTCCGAGACCGACCCCCTGATCCGCTTCGCGGATCTGTCCCCCGCAAGGCGGGGGACGGCGTCGATGTGCGAGCGGGCGACGCACAGACCAGCCTCCGTCCCCTCACGCGGGCGGGTGCGCCAGCATCCACTGGAACACGCTCGACTCGGGCTGCGTCTCGACCCCGA
>CAYZSH010000063.1:0-12012 GCA_964481025.1 uncultured Isosphaeraceae bacterium | reverse complement strand
CGATGCCCGCCCCGCGACGGTCCGGCGTCGACGGCGGCGTCGCCCCGGGCACCGAGGGGAGATGGAGCGCGGACGACATCGAAGCGGGCCGCGATCACTGGGCGTACCGCGCCGTCGCCGCGCCAAGCGTGCCCGAGGTCGCCGATGCCGCGTGGCCGCGGAACGACGTCGATCGGTTCGTGCTTGCCAATCTTGAGGCCCGCGGGCTTCATCCGGTCGAGGACGCGTCGCGCGAGACCTGGCTCCGTCGCGTGACCTTCGATCTCGTCGGCCTCCCACCCACGCTTGCCGAGATCGACGCGTACCTGCAGGACGAGTCGGCCGAGGCGGAGGCGCGGGTCGTCGACCGGCTGCTCGCGTCGCCGGCGTTCGGCGAACGCTGGGGTCGGCACTGGCTCGATGTCGCCCGGTACGCGGAGTCAAGCGGCAAGGAGAACAACGTCGCCTATCCGCACGCCTGGCGATATCGCGACTGGGTGGTCTCCGCGTTCAACACCGACGTGCCGTACGACCGGTTCGTCACCATGCAACTTGCCGGCGACCTGCTCCCCGCCCGCAGCGAGCACCAGGAGGCCGAGAACCTGATCGCGACCGGCTACCTCGCGATCGGCCCGAAGAGTCACAACACGCAGGGCCGGGCCCAGTTCACGCTCGACCTCGTGGATGAGCAGATCGACGTGATCGGCCAGGGGTTGCTTGCGACCACGGTCTCCTGCGCCCGGTGCCACGACCACAAGTTCGATCCGATCCCCCAGGTCGACTATTACGCGATGGCCGGCATCCTCGGCTCGACCGAGACGCGGTTCGGCACCATCGAGTCGCCGGGCAACCGGCAGGCCGCCGAGGTCATCGAACTGCCCGCGGGCGCGGATCTTCCCGACGGCCCCGGCTTCCCCGAACTCGCCCGCACCATCGTGAACGGCATTCGTGATCGCGCTCAGCGGCAGGTCGATGCCGCCGAGGAAGCCCGCGCGTCGCTTCGCGAGCAGGGCATCCGGGGCATGCGAGAAGGCGTGCCTGACGACGTCCGGCAGATCCTCCAGCGGGCGCGGCAGTCCGAAGGACTGGTTCGCGTGGCGGACTCGCTTCTCACCCGCTTCGACGATCAGGGCCGGCCGACCATCGACAACTTCGTGTGCATGGGCGTGGTCGAGTCGGACCCGCGGGACGCCCCGTTTCTGGAACGCGGCGAACTCGAGGGACGCGGCGATCCCGTCCCCCGCGGCTTCCCGCAGGTGCTAACGTCGTCCTGGTCGCCCTCGATCGGATCGGGCTCGGGGCGGCTCGAACTCGCGGCGTGGATCACCGACGATCGCCATCCCCTCACCGCGCGGGTCTGGGCGAATCGGATCTGGAGTCACCTTTTCGGAAGCGGCATCGTGCCGACGCCGGACAACTTCGGCATGAGCGGCCGACCGCCGTCGAACCCCGCGTTGCTCGACCATCTGGCGTCGAGGCTCGTCGACCTCGACTGGTCGACGAAGGACCTGATCCGTGAACTCGTGCTCTCCCGCACCTATCGACTCGCCTCGAAGCACGACCGCGACAACGCCGAGATCGATCCCGACATCGTGCATCTCTGGCGGATGCCCGAAAGGCGACTTGAGGCCGAGGCGATCCGCGACGCGATGCTGGCCGTGTCGGGACTGCTGGATCCCACGCCCCCGATCGGCTCCGCGGCGGCGATCCTCGAAGGCACGATCCGCGACGGTCAGACCACCCGGCTCATCGATGCCATGCTCGGGCAGTACCGGAACAACCGAAGCATCTACCAGCCGATCATCCGCGGCGACGTGCCCGAGGCCCTCGCGGTCTTCGACTTCCCCGAGCCCGATTTCGTCGTCGGTGATCGAGACGAGACGAACGTCGCGACGCAGGCGCTCTACCTCATGAACGCGGAGGAGACGCGGCGCATCGCCGATGCATTCGCGGGACGGATCATGGCGGGCGGCCCCGACTTCCAGAGTCGTGTGGAGCGAGCATTCCGGTACGCCTTCGGTCGCGAGCCGTCGAACGGCGAGTACCGCGCGTGCCGCTCGTTCCTCAACGACTTCGATGACGCCTGGACCGACGATCAGCGCGACCGAGCCCGCTCGGAATCTCCGCAGGAACGACGCCGACGATTCATCGCTCAGCGTCTTCGCGAGCGGAGCGCGGGCGATGGCTTCCAGAACGCCCGCCCCGCCCCCCCCGACCCCGAGCGTGAAGCGTGGACCGCCCTGTGCCAGACACTGCTGCAGTCCTCCGAGTTCCGCACCCTCGACTGACCCCACCCCACCGGACGCCGATCATGAACCTCTGCTCGAACCGCATCACGCCCGGACTCGATCGTCGATCGATGCTGCGAACGCTCGCCTTCGGATTCGGCTGGACCGCGTTCAACGGATTGGCGGGAGCCGCCTCGCGGTCGCTGCTTCTTCCGGGTGACGGACCGCTGTCACCGAAGTCGCCGCACTTCGCGGGTACGGCGAAGCGGGTGATCTTCCTGTACATGGCCGGGGCGCCGAGTCACGTCGACACCTTCGACCACAAGCCCGAACTCTCGCGGATGAACGGCACCGCGGTGCGGCGGAACGCGACGCTCCTCGCGAGTCCCTGGAAGTTCCGGCCTCGCGGCGAGAGCGGGCTCATGATCAGCGACCTCTTCCCCGAGGTCGGCGCCCATGCCGACCGCCTCTGCCTGCTCCGAGGCATGAAGGCGGGCATCCCCGCCCACGCGCAGGCGTCCATGCAGATGCACACCGGGTCGTTCCAGTTCGTGCGTCCCTCCATGGGCGCCTGGTCGGTCTACGGACTCGGCTCGGAGAACGAGAACCTGCCGGGCTTCATCACGATCAACCCGGGCGGGCAGGGTGCCGGCAGTTACGGAAGCGGGTTCCTTCCCGCGGCCTATCAGGGAACCCCGGTGAACCTGCCCCGGAACGGCGCCGTCGCCGAGGCCCTGCCCCACCTCGACAACGAGCACCACGGCTCCGAAGTGCAGCAGCGGCAACTTCAGTTCCTCCGACAACTGGAGCGGGAACGTGAGCGTCGCGAAGGCCGCAGCGCTCCCGTCGAGAGCGTGCTCGAACAGTACGAGCTCGCGTTCCGCATGCAGACGGAAGTGCCGGGTGTCGTGGACATCGCGGGCGAGGATCGCCGCACGCTCGAGATGTACGGCATCGGAGAGGGCGACACCGACCAGTTCGGCCGTCAGTGCCTGCTGGCCCGGCGGCTGGCCGAGGAAGGTGTTCGGTTCATCGAGTTGACCGCTGGTGGCTGGGACACGCATCGGAACATGCGCGAAGCGCTCGCGGACCGTTGCCGATCGGTGGACAAGCCGATCGCGGGGCTGCTCGCGGACCTGCAGCAGCGGCGCATGCTCGACGACACGCTGGTCGTCTGGGGCGGCGAGTTCGGACGAACGCCGTACGCGCAGGGCGACGATGGTCGCGATCACAACGCCAAGGGATTCACCATGTGGATGGCCGGCGGCGGCGTGAAGGGCGGTTTCTCATACGGCTCGACCGACGAGACCGGCGGCGAGGCGGTCGAGGGTGTCATGGACATCCACGACTGGCACGCCACGATCCTGCATGCTCTCGGACTCGATCACGAACGACTGACCTTCAACCACGCGGGCCGTGACTTCCGGTTGACGGACGTTCATGGGAACGTGCATGCGAGCCTGTTCGCGTAGGAGGCCGTCCGGTCGCCGGCGCGTGCACGTTCGTCAGCCGGTGGCGCGGAGCAGAACGACGCCCGTGATGATGAGCGTGAGGCAGGCGATTCTGGCGGGAGCCTTGGACTCGCCGAGTCGCCACATGCCCCAGACCGAGGTGCCGACAGCGCCGATGCCGGTCCAGACCGCGTAGGCGGTGCCGATCGGGAGGGTCCGGGCCGACCACGACAACAGCCCCATGCTGAGCACCATCGCCACCAGGAATCGCCCGGTGGCGACCCGATTGCGGAAGCCGTCGCTCGCCTTGAGCGACACCGCGCCGATGCACTCGAAGATCGCCGCGACCAGCAGGATCGTCCAGGTCACGATGCCTGCTCCGGTCGATCGAAGACCCGGAGCCCGACGACGCCCGCGATCACCAGCGCGATCCCGAGCAGTCGCATCGTGGTGACCGGCTCCTCATGGACGAGCAACCCGAGCGCCGCGGTGCCCGTCGCGCCGAGTCCGGTCCAGACCGCGTACGCGGGGCCGATCGGGAGCACGCGGGTTGCGCGGGCGAGCGGCAGGAACGCCGCGATCATCGCCGCCAGCACGAGCACCGACGGAACCGGTCGCGTGAATCCTTCCGTGAATGGCAGACCGACCGCCCACGCCACCTCGAAGACCGCGGCGACGAGCACGAGCATCCACGCGAACGAATGGTCGTCCCGACCCGACGACTCAGCCATCGGCCTTCACGAGCCGCGTCACGCGACCGATCGGCACCCACTCGGCGACCAGGATCGAGCCGTCCTGCAGGAAGATCGCATCGTGCGGATGCACGAACCGACCCGGCTTGAACGCATCCCGCGGCTTGCCGCGAAGGTCGGTCGGGTGGCCGTCGCCGAGCATCACGATCGGCTTGTACGACTCGTCGTACAGCGTGACCACGCTCTCGAGATCGGGCACGAGCATGACGCCATCCCGGAAGTCGACGTCGCACGGTCGGCGCACGCCGTCGGTGTGGATGGACATCGAGGTTCCGTCGAGATCGAAGACCTGGAGTCGCCGATTGCTGCGGTCGGCGACGACGACCCGCGGCTCCTTGCCGCGAGGGTCGATCCACAGGCCGTGCGGACACGCGACCTGCCCCTGGTCGTTGCCGGGCTTCGCGAAGATCGACTTCCACTGGCCATCCGCGCCGAAGCGATGGATGAACGACCGGCCGTAGCCGTCTCCGACGAGAAGATCACCGTCGGGAAGGAATGCGACGTTCGTCGGGCACCAGTCGGTCGGCGCGTCGTAGACGCCGCTCTCCATCGGGCACGATGCTTCCCAGATCACCGAGCCGTCGAGTCCGGTCTTGACGACGCATCGCCGTCGCGTGTCGCAGTGATAGAGACGTTCGCCGTCCTTCTCCCGCCGCAGGTCGAGTCCATGGGCGCCGCCGGCGAACTCGTCACCCCAGGCCTCGATGAACGTGCCATCGGGCCCGAAGACGCAGACCGCGGAACGACGGACGCTTCCCTGCCCGACGGTGTGTGCGACGTAGATGCGACCCGATGCGTCCTGCGCGAGACCGTGCGTGTCTCCGAAAGCCAGACCGTCCGGCGGCGTCAGCCAGTCATGCACGCAGTTCCATCGGTTCGAGCCTTCACCGAGCACGAGGTCGTCCCGGTGAGCCGGGACGGGAATCGAACGGGCGAAGGCGGCGGTGGCGGGAAGCGCCACGATGCTCAGCGAACCTTCAAGGAAACGACGGCGATCGATCATGGTCATGGCTGGGGAGATCCTGAAACGTGGAGTCGATTCTGCAAAGACGACGCCCGCACGAACGAGGTGCGGGCGTCGCGTCGGTTCTTCTCGTCGCGTCGCCCCGGCGTTCCGAGGCGTCGCGCATCACCAGTCGTCGCCGTGATCGCGACGCTTGTCCTTGCCGCGTCCGCGACGGCCGCTGTCCTTCTCGAACATGCCGCCACCGCCGCCGCCGCCGCCACCACCGCCGCCGCCGCCGCCGCCGCCGCGGAAGCCACCGCCTCCACCGCCGCCGCCGCGGAAGCCACCGCCTCCACCACCGCCGCCGCGGAAGCCACCGCCTCCACCGCCGCCGCCACGGAAGCCGCCTCCTCCACCGCCGCCTTCGCCTTCACGTCGCGGACGGAAACCACCTCCGCCGCCTCCACCCTCGCCGCGAGGACGGAAGCCGCCGCCTCCACCACCGCCGCCACGGAAACCACCACCACCGCCGCCGCCGCGCTCTTCGCGGGGTCGGGCTTCGTTGATGGTCAGCGGACGGCCACCGAAGTCGTAACCGTTGAGCGCTTGAACGGCGGCGCGTCCTTCATCGTCATCCATCTCGACGAATCCGAAGCCGCGGGGACGACCGGTCTCTCGATCGGTCACGAGATGGACGCGATGCACGGTGCCGTGCGCGGAGAACAACTGCGTGAGGTCGTCCTCGGTGGCCGAGAACGGAAGGTTCCCGACGTAGATGCTGATCATGACTGGCGGAATCCGAAAGGCAGACCCGAGAGGATGAGATCGGTCGGTGCGAATGCTCGGGTCACTCGCCACCGCCCGGCGACGCCCGAATGGCAGCACCGGCCTCGGAATGGTACCAGCCGACCATCAAAATCCATACGCTGATTGAACACAACCGACGGGCGACTCTCCCCCGGTGACGCCCCCGATCCCCCCCAACGGTTGGCCAACCCATGACACCTCGAAGGTCCTCCACGTCCAAGGCCGGGCAGCCCTCGGTCCGTCTCCAACCCTCCTCAGCGGCCAGCCACCCTCGTTTCAAGGCGTTCGCGGGGATCATCTCCGCCACCAGCGACTCCATTCGAGGGCGGTTGATCCACGGTCGTCGGGTGCCCTCGACTCCGCCGATTCGAGTCACACCGGCCGTCGCCGCAGTCCTGATGCTCCTGGCCCGACTCCACGGCGGCGCCGCCGTGGCGGATGACCTCGTCCGCAACGAGTCGATCCACGCTCGATGGGTGTCCCCGACCGTCCTTGAACACCGCTGGGAGACCGCGGAGGGCACGGTGCTGGTCCACGTCGATGCCACCAGCGGCGTCGCGCTCCCGGTGCCCGCTCCGGCCGAGGGTCCCGACCTCGCCCCGGCTCGGGCCAACCGCTCGCACGACCTCGGCGGCGAGGCGCATCTCACTTTCCAGAACCGCCTTGACTCGCCGGCGCAGCTCGTCTGGATCGACCGACAGGGCCGTCGTGTTCCCTACGGATCGATCGCGCCGGGTGCGTCGCGTCGCCAGCACACGTTCGCGGGACACGCCTGGCTCGCCCTCGATCCGTCCGGCGACGTCATCGCGGGTTGGGTCGCCCCGAGCCGGGATGTCGTCGTGGCCATCGACCCGACGGCGATCGATGAGTGGAAGGCCATTCGCGCGGCGAACCGCCGGTCGAATCGTGGAACGACCGACGGGGTCGCTCCGGGAGCCCCGCGAGCTCCGAGAGTCGTCGCTCGCGGCCATGACCTGTTCGCGCTTGACCCCGACGGCACCGAGCGCCGGCTCACCGACGACGGAATGGCGGAGTCGGCCTGGAGTCCACGGACGCACCCGTCGCCCGACGGTCGGTTCATCCTCGCGATGAAGATCGATGCCCCCGAGCGGCATCCCGTCCACATCCTCGAGGTCGCGCCGAACGAGGACGCCGAGGACCCTGACGACGTCGAGCCCACGCTCCGCACGCTCGAGTACCTCAAGCCCGGCGATCGGATCGCGCATCCGCATCCCGCCGTGATCGAACTCGCCACGGGCCGTCGCATCGAACTCGATCCGAATCTCGCGTCGAATCCATGGTCGATCGACTCCGTCTCGTGGCACCCGTCGAGCAACCAGGTCCGACTCCGCTACAACCAGCGTGGCCACCAGGTGCTCCGGCTCCTCGAGATCGACACCCGGTCGGGCGAGAGCCGTGTCCTCATCGAGGAGACCTCCCCGACCTTCCTCGACTACGCGGCGAAGTCCTTCCTTCATGTCATGCGCGACGGCGACCACGCCATCTGGATGAGCGAACGCAGCGGCTGGAATCACCTCGAGATGGTCGATCTCACAACCGGCGATCGCCGACCGCTCACCAGTGGCGACTGGGTGGTCCGAGCGGTGGACGAGGTCGACGAGGACGCCGGCACCATCCGCATCCGGCTCATGGGCATCGATCCTGATCAGGATCCGTACCACGTGCATCACGCGATCGTGGACCTCGCGACCGGCGCCCTGACTCGGCTCACCCGCGGCGACGGCACGCACGAGATCGAGTTCTCCCCCGACGGCCGCTTCTACGTCGACCGCTGGAGCCGCGTCGATCTCCCGCCCGTGCACGAACTCCGTCGCACGAGCGATGGGTCACTCGTCGCGGAACTCGCCCGCGCCGACGCGAGTGGATTGCTCGCGACCAATTGGACGATGCCCGAGCGCTTCGTCGCGAAGGGCCGCGACAGCGAGACCGACATCTGGGGCGTGATCGTGCGTCCGCGCGGATTCGATCCCTCGGCGTCGTATCCGACCGTCGAGCACATCTATGCCGGACCGCACGGCCACTTCGTGCCGAAGTCGTGGTCGCGACACTGGCGGATGCGGGAGGTCGCGGATGAAGGCATGGTCGTCGTCCAGATCGACGGCATGGGCACGAACTGGCGATCGAAGGCGTTCCACAACGTCGCGTGGCGGAACCTCGGAGATTCGGGTTTCCCCGACCGCATCGCGTGGATGCGGGCCGCCGCCGCGGATCGACCGTGGATGAATCTCGACCGGGTCGGTATCTACGGCGGCAGCGCCGGTGGCCAGAGCGCGTTGCGGGCCCTGCTCGCCCACGGCGACTTCTACGACGCCGCGGTCGCCGACTGCGGATGCCACGACAACCGCATGGACAAGGTGTGGTGGAACGAACTCTGGATGGGCTGGCCGATCGGTCCGCACTACGGCGAGCAGTCCAACGTGACCAACGCGCATCGGCTGCAAGGCGACCTGATGCTGATCCTCGGTGGTCTCGACGAGAACGTCGATCCCGCGTCCACGCTCCAGGTCGTCGATGCGCTCGTCAAGGCCGACAAGGATTTCGAGTTCGTGCTGCTCCCCTCCGCGGGACACGGGGCGGCGGAGACGGCCTACGGACATCGCCGGCGTCTGGACTTCCTGCGTCGCACGTTGCTCGACGACTGAGGATCGGACGAATTCCCTCGGGCATCGACCTCATGGCGTGACCGTCGTTTCCGGCGAACCATGACGCGATGCCGTCATGACCGCGACCCTGTCTTCACCGACATCCCCGATGCCCGCGACCGGCGCCGGCGCTCCGACCGTCACCCCATGGTCGAGCCCACCGCCGGACGTCCTGGTCGCCGTGTCGAGTGATTCCGAAACGGGACTCCCCGCATCGGAGGCGGCCGCTCGACTCGAACGCGACGGTCCGAATCGACTGGAGACCCGTGGCCCCCGCCCGACCGTGCGGATCCTGATCGATCAGTTCCGCGGGCCGGTCGTCGCGATCCTCGCCGCGGCGGCACTGGTCTCGATGATGCTCGGGCACTGGCTGGAGGCGGGCGCGATCGGACTCGTGCTCGCCGTCAACGCCGCGATCGGGTTCATCGCAGAGTGGCGGGCGATCAGATCGATGGAGGCGCTCCGAGCGCTCGGCCGCACGCAGGTGCGGGTCCGACGAGACGGACATGACCTGCTCATCGATGATGAATCGCTCGTGGTCGGCGACGTCGTGGTCGTCGACGCCGGCGATGTGGTCGCCGCGGACGCCCGGATCCTCGAAGGAAACAAGCTGGAAGCCGATGAGTCGATGCTCACCGGTGAGAGCGAACCGGTCGCGAAGTCGATCGATCCCGTCGCCGCGGAGACCGCTGCGGCGGATCGAACCTGCATGCTCCACCGCGGTACCCGCGTGGTCCGCGGCTCGGGTCTCGCGGTGGTGGTGGCGACCGGCATGAACACCGAGGTCGGCCGGGTGGCCGGGCTCGCCGAGTCGGCCGAGGACACGACGACGCCGCTCGAACGCCGACTGCAACGGCTGGGGTCCAGACTCCTCTGGCTGGTGCTTGCGATCACCACGATCACCGTCCTGATCGGCATCGCCCGCGGTCGCGGCGTCGTCGAGATGCTCGAGATCGGCGTGGCGCTCGCGGTCGCCGCGATTCCGGAAGGTCTGCCGATCGTCGCGACCGTCGCGCTCGCCCGCGGACTCTGGCGACTCGCTCGCCATCAGGCGCTGGTCAACCGACTCGCGGCGGTCGAGGTTCTCGGCGCGACCAGCGTGATCATCGCCGACAAGACCGGCACGCTGACCGAGAACCGCATGCGGGTGGTGCGGCTTGAGTTCGCGGACGGTGTCGTCGAACTCGGCGCCGCCGACCACGACGGGACTCCAGCGCTCGGATCGGTTCATCTCGAGATGCTCGAGACGATGGCACTCTGCAACAACGCCGCCTTGTCGGACGACGGTCACGCCGGAACCGATCGCGCCGGCGATCCGCTCGAGATCGCCATGCTCCTCGCGGCGCGTGAGGCGGGCATCGATCGTGCGGGCCTGATCGAACGTCACCCCGAGCGACGCGAGGAGCCGTTCGATCCCGCCACGCGACGAATGGTCACGGTGCACGCAGCGACGCCCCGGCTCCGGATCGCCGCCAAGGGTGCCGCCGAAGCGATCCTTCCCGCCTGCGTGGCCGTCCGGACGGCGTCCGAGGATCGACCGCTCGACGACAGGGATCGTCGACACTGGCTCGATCGTGCCGACGCTCTCGCCGCCGATGGTCTGCGGGTCCTCGCGATCGCGACGGGATCGGTCGATTCGCCGGAGGCGCCTCTCGATCGCGATCTCGTGCTTCTCGGTCTGGTCGCCTTGCGCGATCCGCCTCGGCACGATGTCGCCGCCGCCCTCGACCATTGCCGCCACGCCGGACTCCGCGTGGTGATGGCGACCGGAGACCACCCGGGAACCGCCCGACGCATCGCGCACGATCTCGGCATCCTCGAGGCCGACGCGCCTCCGGGCTCGGTCGTCGAAGGTCGCGGATTCGCATCCACACCGGAGCGTGCGCTGCTCGACGCCGGCGTCTTCGCCCGCGTGGATCCCGCCCAGAAGATCGAGATCATCCGCCTGCACCAGCGCGCGGGATCGATCGTGGCCATGACCGGCGACGGCGTCAACGACGCCCCCGCGCTTCGTCAGGCGGACATCGGCGTGGCGATGGGCCGACGCGGCACCGCGGTCGCTCGCGAAGCCGCCGACATGGTGCTGCAGGACGACGCGTTCTCCTCCATCGTGCGGGCGATCCGACACGGTCGCGTCATCGACCAGAACATCCGGCGGTTCGTGCGGTACCTGCTGTCCTGCAATCTCAGCGAGGTCGCCGTGGTGCTCGGCGCGACCGCCATGAACCTGCCGATGCCGATCCTTCCGCTGCAGATCCTCTATCTGAACCTCGTGACCGACGTCTTCCCGGCGCTGGCGCTCGGGGTCGGCGAAGGTGCGGTCGGGATCATGCATCGCCCGCCGCGGCCGGCGGACGCGCCGATCGTGTCGCGACGGGGGTGGTTCGTGATCGGCTGGCAGGGTGCGGCGATCGCCGCGGCGACGATCATCGCCCTGATCACCGCCGCGGGGTGGCTCATGCTGACCCCGGCCCAGGCGGTGACCACGTCGTTCCTGACCCTCGGGCTCGCCCAGGTGTGGCATGTGCTCGACATGCGGGGACTTGGCTCGCATCCCTTCCGCAACGACGTGATCCGGAATCCATGGGTGCTTGGATCGATCGTGCTCTGCCTGATGCTCCTCGCCGCGGCGGTGCACGTTCCGCTGTTGTCCGGGCCACTCGGACTCGATGCCGACGAGCCGGCGGTCGCCGTGCGCATCTGGTCGCTGGCGATCGCCTGCTCGCTGCTACCCGTGGCGATGATCCAGTTCTCGCTCGGGGGTGCAGGTCGAATCCCCGACTCCGCGGCTTGATGCGGCCTGCGATCGCGGTCAGCATGTCGCCATGTCCAACGAATCACATGTCGCCTCGCCCGCCCGGGTCCACGTGGCCGTCGCCCTCCTGACGGTCGGCTCGGCCATCACCGCCGCATCCGCCGACGATCCATCGGTCTTCGTGTCGGGCGCGGATGGATACGACACGTTCCGCATCCCGGCGTTGATCGAAGCGGCCGACGGCACGGTGCTCGCGTTCGCCGAAGGACGCGTCGGCGGTCGCGGCGACTCGGGGAACATCGACCTCGTCCTCAAGCGGAGCACCGACGGCGGCGTGACCTGGGGCGACCTCGAAGTCGTCTGGGACGACGGCGGGAACACCTGCGGCAACCCGTGCCCGGTGCTCGACACGACGACCGGCACCATCCACC
>CAYZSH010000062.1:0-12191 GCA_964481025.1 uncultured Isosphaeraceae bacterium | reverse complement strand
ACGACTTCACCGCGATCATCAATCCGCCCAACAGCGCGATCCTCGCCTGCGGCGCTGCGATCGAGAAGCCGGTGGTCCGCAACCATCAGCTCGCGGTCGGCTGGGAGATGGCGGCCAACCTCAGCCTCGACCACCGCGTGATCGACGGCGCGATGGCGGCCCGCTACCTCGCGACGCTCAAGTCGATGATCGAGGAGCCGATGCGGCTGCTCGCCTGATCGCGACCGATCGGGAGATTCCACGAACGAGCCATGTCACCGTCCGGCCCCTCGGGGCCGGACGGTGTCGTTTCGTTCGGACCCGCGGTTGCGATCGGCCGCTCGGAGTTCTCGGACCTTCTTTGGTGTGAAGATCGAGGAATCGTCGTGATGAGGACCTCGATGTCGCCATGCCAGCGACGATGACAGGGCAGAATGCGTCGCGGCCACGCTCGACCAACCCGTCGGGCGGGGCCTCGGCGAACGAGCATGCAGGTCGGGAAGCAGGGGAATCGGGGACTTGGGAAGCGCGATCGAGAGGACGACACGAACGCCGTCGCGCGTTCGCCCGGAAGTGGCACGGTCGACCCGTCCACGCGTGGCCGTCCTGCTTTGGGAGGATGCGAGGCATCCCGGCGCCATCTCCGGCATGCCATGGAACATGCGGGTGGCCCTCCAGTCGAGCGGCTGCGACATCGTGCCGATCATCGTGGGCCGCTCCGGGAGTGCGCCGGTGGTGGGGCCCGTCGAGGTGCTGGCGAAGTCCCGACTCCTTCATGCCGCGGTTCGTCGAACGGGGCGTTGGATCGAGAACATCGCGGTCGATCTCTCCACGCGTCGACACCTTGATCGGGCTCGCCGCGATGCGGCGCGTGTCGATCGGCTGCTTCGTTCGGCCTCGGTCGACGCCGTCTTCGGGCCGTGCATGAGTGGTCCGCTCGCGTGGCTCGAATCCGACCTCCCGGTCGTCTACGCCTCCGACGCGACCGCCTCGTTGCTGGTGACGACCTATGGCCGCTATCGCGAACGCGGCCGTGGCTGGCGGGACGCGGTCGTCCAGCTCGAGTCGCAGGCGCTGCAGCGAGCGGATCGGGTGGCGCTGGCGAGCGAACGCACCGCGGAGAGTGCGATCAGGGATCACGGCGCCGATCCCGCGAAGATCGCCGTCGTGCCGCTGGGCGCGAACGTGCGGCCGGCTTCCGACGAACCCGAGATCGAGCCGACTCCGCCGCATCGCGGTGATCTTCGGCTACTGCTCTGTGCCGCCGACCCCGAGCGCAAGCAACTCGAACTCTGTCTCGACGTCGTGCGCGGACTTCGCCGACGCGGCACGCACACGACGCTGCACTACATCGGTCCCGAGCGGGCCGCCTGCCGGGCCCCCGAGGTCGAGTGGGCGGGGGCGCTCCGGCTGGGCGATCCCCGGGATGCCGCCATCCATCGGCGTCTCCTTCGGGACAGCCATCTCGCGATCCTGCCGAGTCTCGCCGAGATGTACGGCATCGCGCCGATCGAAAGCGCAGCCCATGGACGGCCGGCGGTCGTGTCGGATGCCGGAGGGCTGCCGACCGTGGTCCGGGACGGCGAGACCGGCCGCGTGGTGCCTCTGGGAACCGCTCTCGATGGCTGGGTCGCGGCGGTCGAAGACGTCTGCGGCTGTCCCGACCGCTACCGCGAGTTCGCCACCGCCGCGCGGGCCCGATACGAGGCGGAACTCAACTGGGACGTCTGGGGAACGCGGGTCCGGGGCCTCCTCGAGGACGCGATCGTCCACGCTGCGTGATAGCGTCCCGGCCATGAGCCATCGCACCGCCACGCGTCGTCACGCCCTCATCGCCTGTCCGCTGCTCCTCCTCGCGTCGCTCGCCGTCGCGCAGGAGAAGGAGACCCCGACTCCGAAGCCGACCGACGTTCCCGGCCACCGCTACGGTCGTGAGACGCCCCTGGCGAAGCCGAAGGGGGCGGTGCGGCTCGCCGCGTACAACGTGCTCAATCTCTTCGACCCGGTCGACGATCCGTCGCTCGACGGGAAGTACGACGATCTGCCGATGGCGACGCCCCGGGACCGTTGCGAGGCGATCGCCAAGGCGATCAAGGCGATCGACGCCGACGTGCTGTGTCTCGAGGAGGTCGAGAGCGAGGCGGCGCTGACATGGTTCCGCGACGAGTTCCTCGCGGACATGGGCTACGACCACGTCGCCAGTCGTGACGTCGGCTACTACCGCGGCGTCGAGCAGAGCGTGCTCAGCCGGTTTCCGATCTCCGGCGTGACGGTCTGGCCGGAGGAGGACCTCTCCGACATGGCCGCGAAGAAGACCGGCGACGGCTGGGAGTCCAAGGGCGACGCCCCGACGACCTTCCAGCGGAGTCCGATCATGGTCGACGTCGAGATTCCCGGGGTCCGCGGTGCCCGCGACCCGTACGTGCTCACGGTCGTCGTCGTCCATCACAAGTCGGGCAACTTCAAGAAGCAGCGGGAGAGCGAGGCGCTGCAGATCGTCGAACTGCTCGACGCCCGTCTCCAGGCGGAACCCGATCTGAACCTCGTGGTCCTCGGCGACTTCAACGCCGGTCCCCGCGACAAGTCGGTCGAGGTCTACCGCAACGCCGGTTTCGTGAACGCCTACGACCACCGCTGGCAGCGCGAGGGCGACACCCGCGACCTCTTCCGCACGCACGAATCGAACCGCGTCATCGACTACATCATGCTGCACCCGAACGCCGACGCGGAAGTCGTCGAGAACTCGTTCCAGGTCGTCGGCACGCTGCATCCCGGCGACAAGTACGACTGGCGGAAGGACGAGCCGCCGTCGGGGTACGCGGCGGACCACTATCCGCTGGTCATCGATCTGGTGCCGAGGGAGCGGGAATAGTCATCCGGTGGTCGTCGTTTCGGTGACCACCAGATGACGACGACTACTTCTCCAGCAACCGCATCGCCTCCTGCACGTCCTTGTCGCCTCGGCCCGAGCAGTTGATGACGACGTTCGCGTCGCTCGGAAGCTCGCCCGCGAGGCGGACCGCGGTCGCGATCGCGTGCGAGGTCTCCAGCGCCGGGATGATGCCTTCGAGTCGGGAGAGCATCTGGAAGGCCTCAAGCGCCTCGCGGTCGTCCGCGGTCTCGTAGACGACGCGTCCGGTGTCCTTCCAGAACGCGTGCTCCGGGCCCACGCCGGGATAGTCGAGGCCTGCCGAGCATGAATGCACCGGCGAGGTCTGGCCTTCGGGGTCCTGAAGCACGTAACTGAGCGAGCCGTGGAGCACCCCGGGGCTTCCGTGGCTGAGCGGGGCGGCGTGGCCGCCGGGGACGAGGCCGTGTCCGCCCGCCTCGACGCCGACCAGCCGGACCGATTCGTCGCCGACGAAGGGCGCGAAGATTCCCGCGGCGTTCGAGCCGCCGCCGACGCAGGCGACCACGAGATCCGGCAGTCGTCCGAGCGTCTCCAGGCACTGGGCCCGGCACTCGATGCCGATCACCGACTGCAGTTCCCGCACGATCGTCGGGAAGGGATGCGGTCCGACCACCGAGCCGAGGATGTAGTGCGTCTCGCCGACCGAGCCCATCCAGTCGCGCATCGCCTCGTTGGTCGCGTCCTTGAGCGTCCGGCTGCCCGAATCGACCTCGTGCACGGTGGCGCCCATGAGTCGCATGCGGAAGACGTTGAGCGACTGGCGCCGTGCGTCCTCCGAACCCATGTAGACCTCGCATGAGAGACCGAAACGGGCGCAGGCGGTCGCGGTCGCGACGCCGTGCTGACCGGCGCCGGTCTCGGCGATGATCCGCTTCTTGCCCATCCGCTTCGCGAGGATGACCTGCCCGATCGTGTTGTTGATCTTGTGCGCACCGGTGTGGGCGAGGTCCTCGCGCTTCAGCCAGATGCGGGCGCCGCCCGCGTGGGCCGCGAGTCGCGGCGCCTCGGTGAAGGCGGTGGGGCGGCCGACGAAGTCGCGGAGGCACGCCTCGAGTTCCGCGTCGTACGCGGGGTCGCGACGAGCGTCCTCCCAGGCGGCGGCGAGCTCGTCGAGCGCGGCGACGAGGGTCTCCGGGACGTAGCGGCCGCCGTAGGGACCGAAGCGACCGGGGCGAGCGGGATGCGTGTCGGCGAGGGTCATCGGAACGTTCCGTCGAGGTCCTGATCGGATTCGGAATCGAAGGCGGGATCGGTCTCCACCGGTACGGGCCCGTTGGCACCGCCCCGGCGGCGACGGGCCATGCCTCGGAGCGGCCCGGAGATCGCGTACGCGGTGCACGCGATCGCCACCGTCTCCTGCATGAACCAGATCGCGGCCATGACGGGCAGGGCGACGCGGACCAGCGACGGGAAGTCGCGGCTGCCGCGGAGATATCGGTTGACGACGTGCGGATACGGCAGGTTCGACACCATGCCGAGGGCGCAGAGCAGGGCGATGATCGGAATCGCCAGCGCCGCCACCTTCGCGAAGGTGATCGAACTCGGCGCCGCCTCGCTCGTGTGCAGCAGGTGCTGCTGCAGCACGATCAGGCTCGCGACCGCGCCCGCGGCGCCCGGCGTCGGAAGTCCCTTGAAGTTGAGGTGATCCTCCTCGGCGTGCGACGGCGTCTCCGCGTTGAAGCGGGCGAGTCGCAGACCGGCGCCGCAGACGTAGAGCGCCGCGATCGCCCAGACCGCCTTGCCGTAGACCGAGTCCACGCCCGGCCCGATGAACGCGGGGGTCGCCGCATCGCCGCCGAGTCGGTAGTAGTGGTCCACGAGCCCGAGCATGAGGAACGCCGGCGCCACGCCGAAACTCACGATGTCCGCGATCGAGTCGAGCTGCGCGCCGAGGTCGGATGTCGATCTCGTGAGCCGCGCGACCGAGCCGTCCACGGCATCGAAGAACATGCCGAGGAAGATGAGGCTGCCGCCGACCGTGATCGTCGTCCAGCCGAGCATCGCGGTCTCGCCGAACGGCTTGGTCGCGTAGTGGATGGCGGCGAAACCGCAGACGAGATTCGCCAGCGTGAGCATCGTCGGCACGACCGAGATCGGGCCGAGGGTGCGCTGGCGAAGATGCTCGCGGACCGCCCGACGGCGGGTGCGGGTCTGCGCGGAGTCGATGGGAGGGATGCGATGCATGCGAATCGACGAGGATAGCGGGCGGGCGACCGTTCCGGCGTGGGATTCACGCCTGCTCGATGACCACAACGGCCTTGATCACGGGTTCGCGGACCCGGAAGTCGGAAGTCCGACCGCCGGATGAGGACGACCGCGGATCAGCAGCACTCCGCGTTCGCCCGCGAGCGGCTCGCCGACCAGGCATCCCGCCAGCGTGGGGGGGAGGGCGCCCTCGGGCCCCGAGCCGGGGCCGCTCGACGTCGGTTCCGTCGAGTCGTCCTCCGACGGCGTCGAGGGCTCGGTCGGAGGCTCGGCATCCTCGCTCGCCTCGTTGGTGCGTCGTTCCGGCACCGCCGCCAGCAGCAGGACCTCGCCGGGGGCCAGCATGCGTTCGATCGTCGGGAGCAGCGCCCGGCCTCGGAACTCACCGGGTGGTGGAGGCGGCGAGAGGGGATCGATGAGGCTCTCCTGCAGGTGTGGAACCACCTCGATCTCCAGCCCCGAGCCGTCGACGATCGGCATCGACCATCCCCGAACCGCCAGCGAGAGGATCCGGTCGTCGAAGCGTCGCGCACGACCATCGAGCAGGATCACCGAACCACGTCCGAGTCGGCACCGGGCGGCGGATCGCCAGCCTGTGGCCTCCCCGTGCCAGGTGCGGACCGGGATGACGTCCTCTCCGAGGTCCGACTCGAATCGCGCGAGCGTGTCCTCGTCGATCACCCGCACGAGGAATCCTTCGCGGCGCCAGCGGTCCGCCTCGACCGGCGCGGACTCGGACTCCGCGATGGCGACCAGCGCCGCATCGAGTCGTCGCGGATCGCCCCGGTACCGCAGACGTTCGACGACGAGCCCGGGACGGGGCTCGGCCGCCCGGCGGGGCGGCGTCACCAGAGCGGAGGCCGCGTCACTCGGTGCCGGGGTCGAGTCGCAACCGCCGAGCGTCAGCGACAGCCACGCCGACATCGCCAGCAGGGCGTGGCACCAGACGGCGGCGCGGCTCATGCGTCGCCCGGAAGGGGAAGCTCGTTGAGACGGTCGATCAACTGACGCAGGCTTCCGAAGTCGCGGCGCCGGGATCGGAAATGCAGGCGAGGAAGATCGACGGCGACGGTCTCGCCCGCGAGTGCGGCGCCGGTCTCGAATCGTCCATCCTTGGCGAGACGGCCGAATTCCTCGGAGATCGCCGCGAGTTCCGCGGCATCGGGCGCTCGGCGGAGCCTGATGACGAAGCGATCGCCGACGTAGCGGCTGGAGTGGTAGTTGCGGTAGAACCGCAGAATCCGATCGCGGGCGTCCTCGGGATCGGACGCGATCTCGATCAGCGAGAGGTCCGCGGGACTGATCCAGCCGTTGTCGAGCAGTTCCTCGCGAATGAACGCGAGCCAGCGCGGCCAGTACGTCCCGCCCTCGCCTTCGAGCAGCACCACCGGCATCGGGGTGGACTTGCCGGTCTGGATCAGCGTGAGCGCCTCGAACAGTTCGTCCATCGTGCCGAAGCCGCCCGGCAACGCGACGATCGCCTGGGAGTTGGTGACGAACATCACCTTCCGAGTGAAGAAGTACCGGAAGTTCACCAGCTTCGGATCCTTCGCGATCACCTCGTTCGCGGTGGTCTCGAACGGCAGGCGGATGCGCAGTCCGAAGCTCCGTTCCTGACCGGGGCCTTCGTGGCCCGCCTTCATGATGCCGTCGCCGGCGCCGGTGATCGACATCCAGCCCGCGTCACCCATGAGCCGGCCGAACTCGCGGGCCGCCGCGTAGTCGGGGTGATCCTCGGGGGTGCGGGCCGAGCCGAAGATGGAGAGTTTCGGCGAGTCCTTCCACGGACGGAACGTGCGGTACGCATACCGCAGCTCCTTCAGCGAACTCGACACGAGCTTCAGTTCGCCGAGATCGGATCCATCGCGTGACAGACGCAACGCGGTGGCGATCATGGTCTCCACCATCGCGAGGGCGCGGGGGTCATCGGTGCCGGCGTGGGCCTGGGCCAGCGCGCGGATCGCCTCGTCACGGGCGTGCGGGTTGGACGGATGGTCTGGCGAGTGGCTCAAGGCCTCGTCTCCACGGTCGCGTCGGCCGCCGGTGCGGCGGCGGGAGCGTCGACTGTATCGGGTGCGTCGGGGGCGGGCTGCGGCCACTTGGGAAGCGGCACGAACGGCGGCAGCGGGGTGAAGTTGACGATGGGTTCGTCCGGCGTGCCCGAGATGTCCAACGCGCCGAGCGTGCCCGAGATCGCGGACACCAGATCCGCGATCGCGGGGAGCGTGCCGCGCGGGGTGAGCCGGATCGACCATTGCCAGTCGTCCAGTCGCATCGTGCCGCTTCCGTCGAGTCGGATGGTCTCGGCCTCGAGTCGAACGTCGTCGAGTCGGACCATCGAGCCGTCGATCCAGAGGTCGGCGCGGGCGGACGCCATCTCGTCGGCGATCGGCGGCATCAGCTGTCCGATCTGAAGCAGGGCGAGGGCGCCGCCGTCGGCGAGTCGTGATTCGCGCAGCTCGATCCGTCCGCGACCGACCCGGGAGGCGGGATCGTCGGGGTCGCCCTCGATACGCACCCGCGCATCGAGTCGACCCGGAAGCCGCTCGTCTCCGTCCGCTGTGGATCGGGGCGCGTTCGGTTCGGCGGAGACCGAGGTGGCCAGCGCATCGAGCGGAATGTCCGAGACGCCGATGTCGACCAGATACCGGCCGCTCTCGGGTTGCACCAGCGCATCGAGGCGGACGCTTCCATCCCCGATCGAGCCGTCCGTGGAGACGACGCGGATGGCGCCCGGCATCGCCGATCTTTCCGAGGCGAGCTCGCCGCGAAGCACGACCTGACGGACGACCCGACTCGCGACCCGCACCGTGGGCAACGTCGCATCGAGATCGAACCACGATGGCACGCCGTCCACCGCGTCGAGTTCCAGGCGGATCGGACGCGCGGGCGGATCCGCGTCGATCTCCGCGCCGCCGAGCATCCAGCGGAGCGACTTGAAATCGAGCGTGCCCTGGGCCCGGTAGTAGTCCGGGACGCTCGGATCCGCGGGCACGGTCCCGCTCGGATCGTCACCGAATCGGGCGACCAGTTCGCCCGTGGTGGCGATCCCGGTGGCCGACAGATCCTCGGCGGCGAGCAACGAGGAGAACGGCGGCGGCAGGAAGCCCGCCTCGGGAACGTTCGCGTCGGGAAGGTTGATCCGGAAGCGGGCGGCGACCTCGGGGCGCTCCACGTCATCGACGCGGATCTCGAGACCGAGCGTCGATCCGTTGTCCGCGATCAGATCGAGCGGACCGATCGCCACTCGCCGATCATCGATGACGACCCGGCCGTCGCCCTCGATCCGACCGCCACCTCGACTCTGCGGATCGCCGATGCGGGAGAGCAGCGAGAACGTCGTCGGTTCGAGCTCCGCCTCGATCGACGACTCGGCGCCGGTGCTGAGCTCGAATCCTCCGCGAAAGCGCCCCTGCGGCGCCCGGGCCCGCCACCACGACGAGAAGGCGTCGCCCACCGCGAGTCGCAGCACTTCGTCCACGGCCGGTGCCTCGAACCGCCCGTCGTCGAGCGAGCCGATCAGGCGATGCACGCGGCTCGTGTCGTCGTATCCATAGTCGCCCGACAGTCTGAGCGCGCCGTCCTCCCGCCCGTCGGGGCCGAAGGACACCGCCAGATCGTCCACCTCGATCGCGTCCTCGCCGAAGACGAGGCGGCCGCGTTCCGCCTGAATCCGCGTGCGCCCGATCGCGGTGTCGATCTCGGCCCAGAGCGGCTCCGCCTCGAGATCGAGGTCGCTCTCGCCGGCGCGTCGGTTCCAGTGCAGATCCGCATGGAACCGACCGGTGGGCTGCCAGCGGTTCCAGAGCGTGCGGGCGTCTTCCACGGTGTCGTTGGGGATGAGATCGAGCAGGTAGTCCTCGATCTCCAGATCACGCATGCGGGCGATGCCGCGCCCGGTCTCGGTGTTGAAGTCGTACGTGGCCCGCGCGTGCACGGTGCCGGAGCCGCGGCGACCCGTGAACGACGTGAGTTCGAGCCCGTCGTCATCGACCTCCAGCGCCGCCTGCACGTCGTCGAGCGTGAAGTTCGCCGGCCAGACGAGGCCCGCGTCGGCGACCTCGCGGGTCGCGCCGCCCTGCGGCGTCGCCGTACCGTCCCGAAGCAGGCCGCGAACCTCGAAGCGGGCGTCGCCGACGTCGTCGGTGCCGATCGTCACCTCGAAGTCGATCGTGCCCGCGAGTCCCATCTCCACGATCGGCTCGATGCCCGCGGCCCGGACCTCGCCGGGCCATCCCGGGATCGCGTCGGGGGACGGACGGCCGTCGTGTTCCGGCGGAATCGCCGCGAAGAGCAGCGGTCCGAGGGCGTCGCCATCGACCCGAAGCTCGAGGTCGGGAAGCACGTCGCGGCCACCTTCGCCGTCGCGAGGAAGATCCACGCGGCCCGAGATGACACCGCGGCCACCCGCGACGGTCGCGACCTGCAGACCCGGCGCCTCCAGAATGACCGCGAGGTCCTCCAGCTCGATGCGTCCTCGCTCGACGAAGAGCGGATACGGGAACCGGCTGAACACGCCGCCGACGGCCTGAAGATCGATCGGCCCCTCGACGGCGACCGGCCAGCCCTTCACCCGTGGACGATGGATCCGCAGGTCGATGGCTCCCCGGCCGCCGATCGTGAACGGGCCGTTGGCGATGCGGGTCCGGACGCGATCGACTTCGGCCGACAGGCGGCGGATCGCGGCCCGGTCGTCATCGGCGGTCGCCTGATCGAGTTCGCTCCGAAGCGGCGCGAGTCGCTCGGCGTCTGCCGCGAGCGAGGCCGCATCGGGGAGGAGTCCCGCAGCCCGAAGACGTGACGCCGCGGTCTCGTCGAAGAGATTCCGAAGGCCGCGGCTGGTCGTCTCGGGAAGCGCCGCGAGCAGATGGTCGTCGAGCGGGATGTCGTCCGAGGACAGACGGAGATCGACGCCCGCATCGTCGCCGAGCCCATCGATCGTGCCGGTCAGTCGCACGATCGCGCCGGTCGGGCCGAGCCCGCGGAGGGAGCGGATCCGCACCTGATCGTCATCGACGTCGAGGACCGCGTTCACCTCGTGCAGCGGATAGAGGAACTCGCGATACATGCCCTGGCCGTCGAGGATCTCCAACCGTGCGCTGGAGGTGAGCGTCGCGGTGGGATCGAGTTCGGCGTCCTCGTCGAGATCGCCCCGCGCGATGCGCGCGGTGGCGACGAGATCCCAGCTCCGAGCCCGCAGAAGCTCCAACGCCTCGGCGACCGGGAGCGGAAGATCGATGGGGACCTCCGACTCCGAGGGCGTGCGCTGGAACCGGTCGATGCCGATCTCCAGCTCGAACGGCATCGAGTCGAGGATCGACTGCCCCCAGTCGGCGAGGCTCGCATCGTCCGGACGACCCGGCGCCACCAGCCGGGCGCGGAACTCCGCGGCCAGGGAGGTCGAGGGAAGGGACTGCGGTTCGGTGTCGCGGGTGAGACGTCCGCCCTCGCCGCTGATGGTGAGCAGGGTGCCGTCGAGTTCGATGAGTCCGCGTTCGAGTCGGAGTCGCGGGAGTGGCGGGGTTCCCGCCTGGACGAATCCGCCGCTGAACCGGACCCACTGTTCCAGAAACGGTTCCTGATCGGGGGCCATGAAGGACAGGCCGTCCACGCGAAGGCTCGCGGTCGGCGTCTCGCCCGGCCGCCAGCGGACCGTGGCCTGACGAATGACGCCTTCCAGTTCCAGCGCGTCCATCACGGCACGAGCGTTGGTCGAGAGCGCGAGCGTGGTGCCCTGCTGCAGGTCGATGTCGTCGGTGCGCAGCTCGAATCCGCCCGAGCGGGCGTCGAGGATGCCCTTCGCGATCGCGACCGTCTGGTCGTTCGAGAGCGAGGCGAGTTGGAACTCGTGCGATCGGCCTTCGACATCGAGTGGCTCGATGACCGCCCGGAAGGCGCTGCCTCCACCCGGAAGCCAGTCGCCCTCGGCGTCGGCCACGCCGGTCTCGATGTCGAGTCGTTCGACGACGATCGCACCGATCCCGCGAAGGCCACGAGGTTCCTTCGAGGACGGATCCTCTTCCTCGTCGGCCGTCGATGCCGGCGGGGAGAGCGACGCCACGTTGAGTCGGTTCGGATCATCCTTGTCCTCGGCGATCCGCATCCGGACGTGATCGACCGAGATCCGGTCGAAGCCGAACTCGCCGGTGAGCAGCGAGGCGGCTCGGAGGTGAGCCTCCAGACCCTCGACGAGCAGGACCTCGCCCCCCGGCCCGGCCCAGCCCGGGGCCCGAAGCTCGATCGCATCGATGCGGACCCCGGCGAGCCCCTCGAACCGGGCGCGAACCACCCGGACCTCGCCTCCGGTCAGACGTTCGAGCTGGCCTCGCACCACCGAGGAGAGCAGCGGGTTCCGGAGGAGGAAGACCAGCGCCAGCAGGAACCCGAGCCCCATCAGCCAGTGCCCGGCACGTCGCCTCCATCGTCCCGTCCCGGACACACCGGTCCCGCGGCGGGAGCTGGCTGAGGTGGACGTCGGCATCTGCGTGGAACACTCCCGAGAACACCCGGAAGCCGCGCGGCCCGGATGAGCGAGGATCGGCCGGCTCCTTCGTCGTCGAGGCGCCGAGATCGAGATTCTACGGCCCGGGATCCGGAATGATCGAGCGGCCCTCGTAGACTCCGTGGCATGCCGGGTCCGGAATTCATCCTCGCCTCCACGGCCGACGTGCCGTCCTCGCTTCGCGGCGCCGCGCTGCTCGGGTTGGTGCTCTTCGGCGGCGTCCTCGGCGTGGCGGTGATCGTCGCGTTGGGCTGGATGCGTCGTCGCCGGGCGAGCCGAGGATCGCGTGCGACCCGGTCGACGAGCACGCACACGGCCGACCCCTGGCGGGAGTCCGGCCGTCGGGTGACGGTGGACCCGGATGAGGACGAGCGCTGGCCGCCCGTGGACCCTCGGAAGCCGTCGGTATGACGATGATCGCACCAACGGTGGTCGTGGCGGGGTTGAACGCGCGGACGGGCGTCGCGGTCGCGGCAAGATTCCTGCGGGCGGGGTGGTCGGTCATCGGGACCGTCCGCCGGGCCGAGGTCATCGAATCGACCGTCGACGCGGTCGTCGCGGCGGCGGGGGGCGGACGCGACCGACTCGCGACCC
>CAYZSH010000061.1:0-12195 GCA_964481025.1 uncultured Isosphaeraceae bacterium | reverse complement strand
CGTGCCCGCGCCGCGCGGCGCCCGAAGATTCGGGAAGAACGCCCGATCGACCTGCACGGTGCGCTTCAGCGGCACGGTGACGATCTCACCGACGGGATACGGCCAGAAGGGTTGGAGTCCGGTGCCGATCGCGGCGTCGGAACCTTCGCCGACGACGCGCCCGAACAGGGTGCGGACGCCGGTGCTGTTCTCCCGAACGGTCTGGAATCCGCTGAACAGGAACACCACCGCGAGTCCGAGGATCGCGAGCTGAAGCACGCGGTAACTCAGGCGGAGGGCGTCGGCGAGACTCTGGTTCGCGGGATCCATCGCGCCGAGCATCTCGCCGCCGCTCTCGGCGCCGGCGATCTCGAACTCGGCGGACTTTTCGCGTCGCGGACCTTCGAGTTCCGTCGCCTCCTCGGCGACGGGATCGAAGTCCGGTCCACGATCCGATTCCTCGGGCGAGGTGGTCATCGGTCGCCTCCGGGATCACCATGGTCACCGCTCGGCCGGGGGATGCCACCCTCGTCCACGGGGGCGTCGAGGTCGATGAGGTGGAACGGCGCCTTGGTCATGTCGGTGACGAAGGTGGTGGAACCGCGAAGGCCCGCCCGGAGCGTCTCGAGCCACGACAGGAAGATCGCGAGGTCCGCGTGCTCCCGCATCTGCTCGTAGTACCGCGTCGCCTCCTCGTTGCCGCGAGCCTCGATGCTCGCGGCCCACTGCTCGGCGAAGTCGCGAATGATCTGGGCCTGCGCGGTGGCCTGCTGCTTGATCGTGTTCGCCTCGGAGTTGCCGCGAGCCTCCTCGAGGTTCGCGAGCGTCTCCTGGACCGCGGACATGCGTCGCATCACGGCGGTGGTCGTCTTCGGCGGGAACACCACCCGACTGATGCCGACCGAGAGCGGCACCACGCCCGCCGGGGCGTTGGCCCGCACGTCCTCGAGGATCGAACCTTCGGCCTCGGTCAGCTTGCTGTCCTCGCCGATGAGTTCGTCGAAGCGATAGCCGCCGACCTGCGCGACCGATCCCTGAAGGAGCGTCTCGAGCTCGCGCTCGACGCCCGCGAGGGAGCCGTAACTGTTGTAGAAGGCCTGAGCCTGCTCGTCCTCGTCACCGACCTTCCAGAGCAGGTACGCCTGAACGAGCACCTGCTGATCGTCGGCGGTCTGCACGGTCACCATCGGCGACCGGACGAGCTGGCTCCGGGTGTCGAGCTTCGCGACGGTGTCGATGAAGAACGGAAGCTTCAGGTGAAGTCCGGGTTCCCGCACGATGCCCGCGGGTCGACCGAGTCTGGTCGTGACCGCGACTTCGTGGAAGTTCACCGTGAACGTGGTGTTGAAGAGGATCAACACGAGCACGATGAGGCCGGCGACGGAGGCGGTGATGGTCCTGCTCATGACGAGAGAGTTCCGAAGGTCGAGACTCGAACGAGTCGGAGGGCGTGTGCGGGGTCAGGAGCCGGATTCGGCCCCGTCGTCGAGGTAGTCACGGAGATCGAGGCCCTGCGCGGGCTCCTGCATCTCGAAGTCGAGGTCGGTGCGTCCGGGGTCGACCCCGAGCACGTACTTGGCACGGAGTCCGGGCAGCGACTCCTTGAAGACGTCCATGATCCGACGCTGTCGATAGAGCTCGGGAGCGGCGCTGTACGACGCGACCTGGCCGAGCACCTCGGCGGCGTTCCGTCTCGCCTCCATGTGGATCTGCCAGCGCAGACTCCGGGCGGACGCGAGGAACGACGAGATCATGCCGGGACTGTCGCGAAGCGTGGATTGGATGGCGACCCGTTCGGCGATCACGTCCGGGTGGTCGCGTCCCTGCCGCTCCTCCATGGTGAGCAGGTTCCGGATCCGATCGACGAGCGATCGGGCGAGCCCCGCGTCGCCGACGAGCGCCGCGAGCGAGCTGTCCGCCATGCGGCGGGCCTCCTCGAGCGTCTTCTGCGTGTTCTGCGTGTCGATCGAGAGTTCCTCGAACATCGCCACCGCCTGGTTGGGCGGGCGGAGCGCGGGGATCGCGATCGAGACGACCTCGACGCCGGTGCCGGCCTCGTCGAACGCCTGCTGCACGCGACCGCGGAGCTCGGAGGGCAACGCCGATCCGCGAGGCGAGATCACCTGTTCGAGCGACAGCGTGGACAGCGTCTGGGTGACCACCCGCAACGCGAGGTCCTGCAGCGCCTGCTCGCGCATGTCGAGCGTGGACCGTCGAGGCCGCACGTCGTTGCAGAACTCGAGATGGTCGATGAGTCCACCCTGTCGGATCCGGTAGCGAAGAATCACGTCCGCATCGACGAGCGCGAACTGGTTGGAGACCTGCGGGCCACCCGAACCGCCGTCCGCGGCGGCAGGCGCTTCGGGATCCTCGACCGCATCGACCTCGGTCACGAGACGATCGACGGTGCGGGCGATCTCACCCGGCAGCGGATCGGCGGCGACGAGGAACAGCGGGTTGTCGGACTCCTCGTTGGGGTCCCAGAGGAAGACGTCCCCGACCTTGCGCGGCGTGCCGTTGAGACTGATCTCCCGCACCTTCGCGGCGTCCATCGAGACCACCGTCTCGAACGGCCACGGCCACTTCAGGAAGAGCGATCCCTCGTGGACCGAACCGACCACGGCGCCTCCGCGAAGCCGAACCGCCTGATGTCCGGGTTCCACCACGACGATCGCGCTGAGACCGACGAGGCTCGCGACCGCGAAGACCAGCAGCCAGACGGCGCTGCGAAGCAGGAGCTGGTAGCCCCACGAACTCGTGATGTCGAAACCGAACTGGTAGTTGACCGCCTCGTTGATCGAGCGGACGATCGAATCCGGCGCCGCGAAGAGGCTGAGAATCCGCGAGTCGAACGCGGGCCGCGGCACGTCGCCCGGACGCCGGGGGCGATAGAGGTTGAGGACGAAGTTCAGGACGATCTCCGCCGCCAGCAGCAGCATGTAAATCGCCAGTCCCCACGCGATTCCCTCGAGGACCGCGGGCTTCTCGAAGAATCGGAACGCGATGCCGACCGCGACCGCGAGCAGCACCAGCGCGTTTCCGACCATGTGGCCCGCGCCGCCCCGAAGGTTGGCCCAGGCCGGCCGGGCAGCCATGCCCGCGACGAATCGAGAGAAGATGAACGCCACGAGGGCGAGGCCGAGCGCGATCGCGAGCTGCCAGCCGAGATTGGCTCCGACCCCGAACGGCGTGACCTGCACGTCCGGATCGTCGAGGCTGCCGAACCAGTCGAGAGTGCCCCAGCCCAGCCACACCAGCAGCCCCGCCACCAGCAGGCTCACTGCGGGCATCAGCCAGGTGTGCATCTGGCGGAGTCGGCGGGAGGCGACGTCGGTGTCGCCCTCGGTGAAGATCCCCGCCCCCTCCTCGCCGCGCTCGGCCGCGAGTTCATCACGCTCCAGCGCCTCCAGACGCTCGAGTCGATGTTGATGGAAGACGATGACCAGCGAGATCCACACCAGCACGCCGACCAGCACCGGCATGCTCGCGATCTGGAAGGCGGAGTCTGAAAAGAGGAAGCCGTAGACCAGCATCACAAGACCGATGCCGAGTTGCAGAAGCAACCCGAATCCTGCGACGCGGGTGGCCTGCTGGTACGCGAGGTGATCGGTTCTCATGCTCGGCGATCCGGGACGACCGGGTGACGGGGGGGACCGTGGCGACGAACGGTCGCGAAGCGACCGAAGTGACGGGATTGGGATCGGTCCGGGACCGACCGGGTTGGCGCTCCGCCCGCACGTCGCAGGACCGAGGCAACCAAGGGGGAGATGACGCGAGGGTCGAACGCATCGAACGATCCGCGGACCCGGTCTTGGAGTACGATCCCGGGTCCGGCAGGTTCGACGCCCGCGGGGTTCGGATGATACACCGCCCGGTACCGGACCGCCCCGCCCCACCGCTCCCGGCAGGATCTCACGCCCATGGCGACCCTGGAACAACTCCTCGCGATCGCCCGGAACACCTTCTTCGAGAGCATCAGGCAGCCGGTGCTGCTCGTCGTACTGGTCGTCGCCGGAATCCTCGTGGTCCTCAGCAACCCGTTCGCGGCCTACACGCTCGAGGACGACCAGCGGATGTACGTGGACATCGGCCTGTCCACCATCTTCATCGGCGGCGCGGTGCTCGCCGCGTTCGTGGCCACCAACGTCCTCACGCGGGAGATCGACAACCGCACGGTGCTGACCGTGGTGTCGAAGCCCGTTCCCCGTCCGATCTTCGTGCTGGGCAAGTACCTCGGCGTCGCGGCCTCCCAGATCGCGGTGCTGGTGTTCCTCGCCATCATCTTCATGCTGGTCGAGATTCACGGTGTCCAGCAGACCGCGACCGCGCCGTGGCATCTGCCGGTGATCCTCCTCGGATTCGGTGCGGTGTTCCTCGGAGCCGCCGCCGGCGTCTGGTGCAACTTCTTCTACGGCTGGGTCTTCTCCAGCACGTTCGTGGTGTTCACAACGCCGCTCCTCATGCTGGCCTACGGCCTCTGCCTCATCCTCGGCCCCGACTTCACCCCGCAGTCGCCGAAGATCGCCTTCGAAGGCCAGCTCTGGCTCGCGGTGCTCGCGATCGTGCTGGGTGAACTGGTCCTCACCGCGATCGCCCTCGCTGCGAGCACCCGGCTCGGCCAGGTTCTCACGCTGGTCACCACGATCGGCCTGTTCGTGCTCGGCCTGCTCTCGGACTGGCTCATCGGACGGCGGCTCGGAAGGCTCGACGAGATGATGCTCGGCCTCCGGGACGCCGGCGCGTCGATCGACAGCGGAATTCTCGCGGAATACTGGGCCCTCAAGTCCGCCTACGCGATCGTGCCGAACTTCCAGGTCTTCTGGCTGGCCGACGCGATCACGCAGGAGTCGACGATCCCCACGTCGTACCTCACCGCGGCGATTCCGTACGGACTGTCGCTCATCGTGCTCGCGCTGGCGGTCGCGGTCGTGCTGTTCCAGCGACGCGAGGTGGGTTGATCGGCGGAACGACCGGAGTTCCGACTCCGATCAGGCCACCGGGGTGCGATCGCTCCACTCCTCGGCCTGATCCAGTCGCTTCCGGCTCGTCACGAGAAAGCCGACGATCGCCGGATAGATGATCGGGATCGCACCGAAGAGCGCGAGGTTCCGGATGCTCTCCCTCCGAATGGTCTCCTCGTCCTTGTCCAGTTCCGGGATCTGCGCCGGATCTCCGCCATCACGACGGATCTTGTCGCGGATCGCGTCCTGAATGTCGAGCTGAAGCTGGACGTTCGGGGTGATCGCGGCGAAGCCGATTCCGATCCCGACCAGGGTCGACACGATCGCAAGCACCGCCCAGACCTTGAGGACCCCGAGGGACGCGATCCGGCGACGAATCAGACCGATCGCCCCGGCCAGCAGCAGGATCCCGAGGCCCATGCCGAAGAGACCCATGACCGTCTGCACGATCTTCAGCCACATCGGCAACTGAAGATCACCCGCGTCGATCCCCATCAGCGCCAGACTCTGGCCGCCCAGATACACGAACGCGGTCCCGCAGCCGTTCGCGACGATCCCGAAGAGCGCGTAGACGATCGAGATGATGCCGACCACCGTCGGCCACGACGCCTGATGTCCGGCGAGATCGTCGGGTGGCAGCGCACCGGACGGATCGGTCGGAGGTGCCGGGTGAAGACCGTCGGTGGTGGATTCGCTCATGAGACCACGTTACTCGGAGCGAGGCCCCCCACCCTTTCATGCGAAACGACCCCGTCCAGAGGCTGGACGGGGTCGCATCACATGACATCTCGGCGGGCGGCGGGGGGAACCCGGGCCCGCGTCGGGTGCCCGGTTCAGTTGCGACGATTCTGAGCCCGCTCGCGTCGGGCCCGCTCGATCAACCGGCGGAGTTCATCCTCGGGCGGCGCCTGATATTCCACCTGCATGACGAGCTCTCCGACGCGTCCGTACCAGGCGAGCAGCTTCTCGTAGAGCGCGAGGTGCTGGTCCGCGGGCTTGATCTGCAGATCGCGGTTGATGCGCTTCACGTCGCGAGCGCACGCCTCGATGGTGTCCTTCCACCGCTGGTGGATCTTGCGCCCCTCGTCGTTGATCTCGTGCCACTCCGGAAGATCGAGGAGCACCGCGAGCTCCTCCTCGTTGTCCGCGATGCCGTCGATGAAGTTGCTGTCCATCGCGTTGCTGGCGTTGAGCGTGAGCACCTGGGTGCCGTCGGAGATGTCGAACTCGCCCCGCATGTCGGGATACCAGGTGACCTTGCCGGTCTCGGGATCCTTGTCATAACTCGCCATCTTCGTCCGGGTCACCATGCACTCCGCGGGAATGCGGTTTCGGCCACCGGCCTCCGCCACGTCACCGAAGTCCCTGACCCAGGCGTCGAGCTGGGCATCGCTGATCGACGTCTGCCCGGCGAACATGACGGCGGATCCCATCGCGCCGACCTTCATGAAGTAGATCTCGTCGCAGTGAAGCGCTGTGAACGCACCAGCCGAGATCGCCTTCTTGATCCAGGCGATCACGCGATGCCGCTTCTTGACCTCCATGAGGGTCTCGTGGATCTCGTCACCTTCCATGACGAGACCACCAGGCGAGTTGATGTAGAGCACGATGATCTGCCCGGGACCGTACTTGTCGGCCTCCGCGGCGATCGCTTCGATCTCGTTGTGACGAGCCATCACGCCCACGGTGCCTTCCCACGGCAGCAGGAAGACCCCTCGCTTCTTCTCACCCGACGCGGCGTCCGCATCGGTCCCGGCATCGGCATCGGCGTCGGATGAACCACCCTTGCCCGCGCCCGTGGACACCGCGGCGTCGCCATCCCCCACGGTCTTCATCGAGATGATGTCGGACTCGAAGATCGCCTTGGTGGCGATGCCGCCCGCGACGTCTCCCTTGAGCACCACCAGTCGGAACGGCGCCTTTCCATCGACCTTCTCCACGGTGCCCTGCATCCGCTGCTCGACGCCGTTCTCCGTGAAGACCACGGCGACCTCGGTTCCGTCCTCGCCTCGCCACCCACTCCCGTTCTCGAAACGGAACTCATGGCTGTCGGCGGAGGCGATCGGCGTGAGGAAGCCGGCGAGCACCATGAAGGCGACGGCGGCGAGGATGCGAACGGGAATCAGTCTGGCATGCATGGTCATGACTCGGAATGGAGCGTGGATCGTGAGGGGCCGCGCGAGTGCTGGGGGACGCGATCAGGAACCGAGGCCGCCGCCGCCACCGGTGTTGCCGCCGCGACGGCCGTTGTTCCGACCGTTCCTCTGGCCCTGGCGTCGAGCCTCCTTGATCTTCTCGATCTCGGTCTCGGCACCGAAGGCGTCAAGGCCCATCTCACGCTTGAAACGGTTCTCGACGGCGGGATACCGACGAAGGGCCGCCAGGATCTTCTCCCAGTACCCCTGCTGGGCACCGAGGTCCTGAATCGTGCTGCCGCCGCGATCCCGGATGTCCTTCAGCCACTCCTGACACCGCTCGTAGGCACGGCGCCAGTCCTCGACGTACTGCTCGTGGAGCTTGACGCCCGAATCGACGGTCTCGTACTCGCGATGCCCGAGCAGGAAGACGAGGTCGTCGAGGTCCGCCACGGTCCCCTGGGAGAGCATGACGTTCTCGGCGGAATCGCTGTCGAAGTAGGCGACTCGCTTGTCGCTGCCGTCGATCGTCCAGGCCGTGCCCTTGAGGTCGTTGGACCACTCGGTCTTGCGGCCGTTGAACTTGACGCCGAGCGAGTGCTGCGGCTCGATCATGGCCTGCGAGAGCGAGAGCGGGAAGCCGCCGGCCTGCGGGAAGCCGGTCGCGATGCCGACCCACGCGGCGTACATCTTCGCCCGGACATCGGCGTCGGACCAGCCGTCCGCGAACCGCTGCACGGCGTCGAAGCCCTGCAGACGAGCGCCTTCGGTCATGTAGATGTTCGGCCAGGACATGGCCAGCAGGGTGGCGGGACCGACACAGTCCTCGATCCACATGATCTGGTCACCGTCCTCGACACCCGCCTCGCTCAGCCCGTCCTTGATGTCGAGCATGAGATCGCGGTAGCCCTCGAGCTGCTCCCAGAATCCCGACTCCCTCCGGTCGTCGTTCTGGATGTGGTCGTTGGTGTCCACGTCCGCCGACTTCAGACGGAAGATGACGATGTCCGGACGGACCTCCTTCACGTCCTTGATGATGTCCTCGTAGATCGAGGCATGGATGTCGGTTCCCATCTGACCGGTGATGGGGATCACGTACACGGTCTGGGGCTTGGTCTCGGCCGCGGCGGCACCGACGAGGGTGGCGGTGGCGAGGCCCGCGACGACGAGGGGACGCGTCGAGGTGTTCCTGAGCATGGATCAGCTTCCTGATGCGTGACGGGTGGCGAACGAACGAACGGTCGAACGGCCTCGCCCACCACCGCCGTCGGAACGGCGGGATGACCGGGCATGAGACGACCTGCGACACTGAAGCCGCGGTCGGGCAGAATATCAAGTGATTCGGCCGAAACCCGGAGGAGGATCGTCAGGATCCGTCCGCCCCGCCCGTCGGATCCGGGTCCGCGGCCATCCGGAGGGCCTCCTCCCGGCCCGCGATCAGACCTTCGAGCTGGGCGTCGTAGACCGCATCGAGGATCCTCTTGAACGACGGTCCCGGCCTCAGGCCGAGCGCGAGCAGGTCATCCCCGGAGATGAACGGCTCCGGCGCGATGCCGGTCCTCGCCAGTTCCTCACGGTCGGCTCGAATCGCGTCCGCGACCGCGGGACTCTCCGCGGCCACCAGACCGAGTCCGCGGTCGAAGTGCACGCGAGCAGCCAGCCGTTTCCTCGCCGCCACCCCGAGCATCGGCCAGTCGCGGAGGATCCGATCCCGGACCCGGAGCATGCCGAACAGGTCATCGCGTTCCTGATTGGAGAGCACGAGGACGTCGACGAGACGATCGACCGCGGATTCCATCCGGTCTTCCGCCAATTCGATGGTCCCTCGATCCAGTTCCCAGGCCGCGAGCGCATCCTCCCACCCCGCCGTGGGTTCCATCGCTCGCAGCCGGCTCAGATCCCCCGCCGGCGAGGTCCGCGATGCGGCCAGAACCGCGAGATCGAGCCCGAGCCGCTCCAGATGGGCGGCCGCGGTGCACCGACTCGGATGATCGAGCATCCGACGGAGCTCGTGCCCGACCCGCTCGCGACTGACGGCCCCGAGCCGCTCGGCGCGGGCCGCGATCGCGGCGGCGGTGCCATCGTCGATGGTGAGCCCGAACCGTGCCGCGAAGCGGACGGCCCGAAGCATGCGAAGCCGGTCCTCCTCGAATCGCTCCTCGGGATCGCCGATCGCCCGGAGCACACGGGCCTCCAGATCGTCCCGGCCGCCGACGAAGTCGATGATCCGGCCGGATGCGGGATCCTCGAAGAGTCCGTTGATCGTGAAGTCGCGGCGACGCGCGTCGGCCTCCGCGGAACCGAACGAGACCTCGACCGGCCGGCGACCATCGTGATACGCCCCGTCCGACCGGAACGTGGCGACCTCGATCATCCGCCCGCCGGACGGGACCAGCATCACGCCGAAGTGCGCACCGACGCCGCGGGCCTTCGGGAACAGCCCGGCGACCTCGTCCGGAAGGGCCGCGGTGGCGACATCGACATCGGACGGCTCCAGTCCGAGGAGGTGGTCGCGCACGCAGCCGCCGGCGAAGTATGTCTCGTGTCCGGCCTCGCGCAATGCGGTCGCCACGCGGGCGGCGGCCTCGCGCGGCTCCAACCGCCGAAGACCGCTCACGTCGTCGTCTCCGATTCGGCCCGGTGCGGGGTCGGACCGTCGGCCACGCCGGGTGCCGGGTACCGGCCCCCGCTGCGGGCCCGCAGTCTGGCCCTGCACCGCCGCCGGAGGTCATCGACCTCTCGTTCCAGTCGTTCCATCGCCGCGGGGACGCCGTCCTGCAGGAGGGACGCGACGTCGATCGGCTCGCCGACCTCGGTCTCGATTCGTCGCCGCCATCGCGGGCGGGAGGCGTCACGCGGCCAGACGTCGAACGCTCCCTCGATGCCCATCGGTACCACGGTCGCATTCGAACGCCGCAGCAGGAGCGCAATGCCGCTCTTGAACGGCGCGAGTCCGCCGTCCGCGGTCCGCGTTCCCTCGGGGTAGACGAGCACGCACCGGCCCGCCTCGAGTTCGGAGAGCGCCGCCCGCATCACGGCCTTGTCTCCCCCGCCACCGACGACCGGCAACGCGCCGAGCGATCGAATCAGCGTGCCGAACACCCCGCGGAACAGCGTCTCTCTCGCGAACGGGCGGAAGGGGCGATCGTGGATCGCGGCACCGTTGATGATGGGATCGAGGAACGACTGGTGGTTCGAGACATAGAGCAGCGGCCCCGACCGGGGGATCCGCTCGCGCCCGACGACTCGAAGTCCGAAGCAGATGTGCAGAACGATCGTGGTGAGCAGTCGGCAGACATCCCACCAGATGACCGCGAGGAACGGCCGCCCCGGCGCCCGTCTCCCGACCTCCATCCATCTCAGCATTCGTCGCCGCCCGTTGCCACGCTGCGAAGTCGCGACCGGACCTGCTCGAACATCCGATCGACCACGTCATCGAGCGAGAGCGCGTCGGTGTCCAGTTCGATGGCCCCTTCCGGCCTGACCAGCGGCGCGTCGGCCCGGGAGGCGTCGAGTCGATCCCGCGACTCGATGCCCGCGAGGATCTCACCGACGTCGGCCTCGCCGCCCCGCTCGCGAATCTGCGCCACTCGACGATCCGCCCGAATCTCTGCGGATGCCGTCAGATAGAACCGGATCGTGGCATCTGGGAAGACGACCGATCCCTGGTCGCGTCCCTCGGTGACGATGCGCGGATGTCGGGTGGCGACGGCTCGCTGAAGTTCCACCAGACGGGCTCGAACGCGAGGAAGGGCCGCGATGATCGAGACGATGGACTCGACCTCCGGCCCACGGAGCTCCTCGCCGGGCGCCTCGCCTTCGATGGTGGTGCGAAAGGGGGAGACGGAGGTGTCGACGTCGAGCGGGTGTCGGTCGAGACCCGCGAGGACCGCGTCCTCATCCGAGGGATCGATGCCGTCGCGGACGGCGATCAACGACACGGCGCGGTACATCGCCCCCGTATCGAGGACCTCGAGCCCGAGGCCGCGGGCCAGACGCTCCGCCACGGTGGACTTGCCGGTTCCGGCCGGGCCGTCGATGGTGATCACCAGTCGCCGGCCGGACGTCAGGTCCTCCGCGTCGGATCGCATCGACGCCTCGGCCGACACGGTCATTCGCCCTCCTCGGGGCCGACCTCCGGATCACCGGGATCCGGCTCGTCCTCCTCGGGATTGATGCATCGTTCGATGGTCTCCCGGGCCTCGATCATCGCGGCCATCGCGTTCGGGCCGCCGGCATGGTCGAGACAGATGGCATGCTGGTACCCCACCGCCAGGATCGCCTGCAACCCGGCCTCGAGGTCGTACGGCGTCCGGTCCTTCGAGGCGGCTGCCGGCTTCTCGCCGGCCGCTGCCGATCCCACCGTCGCGAAGATCGTGCCCGCGTACGGCGCGAGTCTTCTCAACGTGCCTTCGAAGTCCCCGGTGTCATGGGCGAAACGGAAGTCCACCAACGACCCGATCCGGAACCCGCCGATCTTCTTGATGAGATCGGTCAAACGCCCCGGATCGCCGGCGACGCCCGGCGCCGCCTCGAGAAGGACCGCGACCTCGAAGCTGTTGATCGAGTGGATCGCCTCGCGGACGGTGGAAGCCGCGAGCTCGAAGCGTTCGTCGTCGTCCTGACCCTCGATCGAGATGCCGAGCTGGGCGGAACCGAGGATGTTCGCCGCCCTCGACAGCCGCTGAACCCGGGACGTGGCGTCGTTCCGAATGGCGATGTCGACATCCGCCAGCGGCTGCGGCCGGTCTTCTCGAAGAAGGAGCGCCGGACACCGGGCCTTGTCCGCGGCATCGCGGATGGCCTCCAGATCCGGCGGAGTCAGCCCCGCCAGAAGCGATGCCGGCAACGACACCCCGCGGACGCCGATCTCCCCCGCCGCAAAGGCCGGGAAATCCACCAAGGACAGTGGATCGTCCTCGTTTCGGAGGCGATCCGCGAACGCCGACGCCGACGCGGTGACGAGCAACTGGACCTGAGCCAAGACCGAACTCCCGAGTCGGCCGGCATCGACGCCAACCGAGAAGCCCGGAGTGTACGGGGAGGTCCGTCGGCACGGGGCGGAGACCGCCCCAAGGTCGGCGCCCGCGGACGGCGCCCAACGCCCAACGCCGCGCGAA
>CAYZSH010000060.1:10579-12413 GCA_964481025.1 uncultured Isosphaeraceae bacterium | reverse complement strand
CACGGGGTGTAGCTCAGCTTGGTAGAGCGCTGTGTTCGGGACGCAGAGGCCGCAGGTTCAAATCCTGTCACCCCGACTTGAAGGCTCCGCTGGAAGCAAGCTTCCGCGGAGCCTTCTTCGTCGGTGTGCGGGCCGCCTTCGGCGTCCCCGGCCGGCTACCGCCGGCCCCAGTCTTGTGACCTCGCTTCGCTCGGTTCAAATCCTGTCACTCGAAAGCAGGAGATCAGGAGCAGGAGACCGTGACCTCCGGGTCCTCATTTCGGCGGTCGACGGGCGTTCTAGACTGCGTCGAGTACTCCGGGGGAACGGAGCCAGACGACATGACGCAGATCCGAACTCTCGCCGCCGCCGTGGTGCTGGTTTCCACCTCCGCGCACGCGGAGAACCGACGCATCGATCCCGGTCCCGACGCGCCATACCGCCTGCAGGAGGCGTTGATCGCGGCGCGTCCTGGTGACGTCATCGAACTCGGGCCCGGCGTCTTCCGACTCTCCGCCGAACTCAGTGCGACCGCCGATCACCTGACGATCCGCGGTCAGGGCCTCGACGAGACGATCCTGAGTTTCGCGGGGCAGCAGGTCGGCAGTCAGGGGCTCATCGCGACCGGCGACGCCTTCGTCATCGAGGATCTCGCGATCGAGGACACCGCGGGCAACGCGATCAAGGTGCTCGGCAGCGACGGCGTCGTGTTCCGACGAGTCCGCACCGAGTGGACCGGCGGGCCCGATCCCGGCAACGGCGCGTACGGCATCTATCCCGTCCAGTGCCGCAACGTGCTCATCGACGAATGCGTCGCGATCGGCGCCAGCGACGCGGGCATCTACGTCGGGCAGTCGGATCTCGTGCTGGTGCGGGATTCGCGGGCGGAACTGAACGTCGCGGGCATCGAGATCGAGAACACCACCAACGCGGAAGTCGTCGGCTGCACCTCGACTCGCAACACCGGCGGCATCCTCGTCTTCGACCTGCCCGGTCTGCAGGTCGTCAACGGCGGCGACGTGCTCGTCCGCGGCAACCGTGTCTACGACAACAACACGCCGAACTTCGCACCTCCGGGAAACATCGTCGGCACGGTGCCACCCGGCACCGGGGTCATGATCCTCGCGACCGACCGCGTCGAGGTCGTCGACAACGACATCCGCGACCACGGAACCGTCAATGTCGCGGTCATCAGTCACCAGACGGTCGGGCGTCGCATCGACGACGACCGCTTCGACCCGTTCCCCGAGGAGATCCACGTCCACGGCAATCGCATCGCCAACGGCGGATACGCGCCCGCGGGTGAGTTCGGCGACCTGCTCGGACGCTTCCTGCCCCGGCCGCTCGCGGACATCCTCTTCGACGGGGTGCTCTCGCCGGCCGCCGACGGTGACGCGGGGCGCGTGCTGCGATTCGCCGACAACGGCGAGGCCGACTTCGCGAACTTCCGCATGGCCGACGTCTCGCCGAAGAACCTGCTGACCGGGAAGTACCGACCGTCGTTCGATCCGGCGCCGCACGCGGGTTCATTTTCCGCCATCGCCGCGGTCGACCTCGACGACTTCCCAGCGCTGGACGCGACCACGCTCGACCGGGCGTCACCCTACGCCGACGTGCCGGATCGACTCTCCGACTGGCCGATCTTCGCGGCGATCGTCGGAAGTGCCGCCGACGGCCTCACGGTGCTTCCGTACGAACTCAACACGCCGCTCTTCGCGGATCACACCGTCAAGCACCGGCACATCCATCTGCCCGGCGATGCGCCCATGACCTGGGCCGACACCGGCACGCTCGACTTTCCGGTCGGCACCGTCATCTCGAAGACCTTCGCGTATCCGATCGACGCCCGCGAACC
>CAYZSH010000060.1:5255-10479 GCA_964481025.1 uncultured Isosphaeraceae bacterium | reverse complement strand
CAACCGCTCGGACCGACCGCGGCGAATCTCAACCGGCCCGGCCTCGATCGCACGGTCGTCGCGAACCAGCTCGAGGCGTGGGTCGAGGCGGGGCATCTCGTGAACGCGCCGTCGCCGGAAGGTCGACCGTGTCTTCCGACCTGGAACGACCCCGCCACCGGTGACCTCGACGCCCGTGCCCGAGCCTGGCTCGACGTGAACTGTGCGCACTGTCACAACCCGATCGGCACCGCCCGCACCTCGGGGCTCGACCTGCGACGTGTGCAGCACGATCCCGCGAAGTTCGGCGTCTTCAAGAGTCCGGTCGCCAGCGGCCGCGGCTCGGGCGGGCGACGGTTCGACATCGCACCCGGCGACCCCGACGGTTCGATCCTGCTCTACCGCGTCGCGAGCGACGAACCGGCGATCCGCATGCCGAGCCTGTCCCGGCACCTCGTCGACGACGAGGCGGTCGCACTGCTGCGGGCGTGGATCGCGGCGATGCCGACCGAGGACGCGGGCGATGACGCCGATCAGTCGACGAGCCGATAGACCCGCACGCGATCGATCTCCATCGTCGACGGCCAGATCGTGTCCTCGCCCGGGGGGCCGGGCCAGAAGCCGCCGACCGCGAGGTTCATGATCAGATACATCGGGGTGTTCGGGATCTTCTCACGCTGCTCGGGCGCTCGTCCGAACCGATGCGCGACCTTGCCGTCGACCGACCAGACGATCTCCTTCGGCGTCCATTCGAGCGTGAAGTCGTGCCACGTGTTCGCGTAGTCGCGTTTGACCGTGTGGTCGGTCGACGTCTGGCCCAGATCCCACGGCAGCAGGCCGTCGCGGAGCGGGCCCCAGTGGAACGAGTGGTGCACACGATCGGGTTCCTTGCCCACGAGTTCGATGATGTCGATCTCGGGCGGCCACGATCCGTCCGCGGGCAGCAGCCAGATCGCGGGCCACATGCCCTGGCTCGACGGAAGCTTCGCGCGGATCTCCCAGCGGCCGTACTTCAGTTCGTGCCGTTCCTTCGTCGAGACGTGCGCCGACGACATGGTTCGGTCACCGACCGGTCGCTGGTCGGCCGTCAGGCGAAGCACGCCGCCGGCCACCACCGCGCGATCCGGCGCGTAGTACTGGAGTTCGCCGTTGTGGCTCCAGGCGCCGTCGGAGACGACCCAGTGGTCATCGTCCGGGCGTCCGCCCTCGAAGCCCGGGTTGCGGATCGGGATCGCGATGGGCCGCGTCGCATCGCCGGTCATGCGGCGGACGGCGAGATCATCGAGCAGGATCGAGCCTCGCTCATCCGAGGGCCCGCGCAGCACGAGTTCGAGTGATTCGCCGCCACGCTGCATCACGACTTCGGCGGCATCCGCACTCGCGATCGGCGTCCACTGATCGGCGGTGCCCGCCGCGGCGACGATCGTGCGTCGGTCGAGCTCCTTGCCCGTACGGTCCCGCTGCACCACGTCGACTTCGAGCAGGGGGCGATTCGACGCCGGGGCGCTCTCCGATGGCACGAGCATGTGGCCGTCGATCCGCAGGCGGTCGCCGGGGGCGAGACCGTTGACGGTCGTGGAGAGAGTCGAGCGTTCCGGTCGGGCGAAGACGCGAAGCGCTGCGGCCCCGGTGCGTGGAGCGCGGTCGTCCCGCAGCACGTCGCCCTGCACATCCCAGCCCGGCAGTCCCTGTCCTCCTGCGAAGGTCGGGTTCGTCAGCAGGTTCTCGCCGTTCGCGGTGCCGAGTCGGGCGTTGCGGAAGAGGACCGATCCGCCCTGTGTCGTCGGCTGGATGAAGGCCAGGATGAACTTGCACTGCGCGGCGTTCGCGGGCACGTCGAGCGTGACCTTGGACGGCGTCCACGTGCCGACCGGCACCTCGGCGGTCCCGGGGTCGAACGGACGCGACTCGGCATGGGCGAGCGGTTGTCCCTCGGCGTCGAGACACTCCAGACGCAGGACCGGGAAGTTGTCGGTCTTCGCGATGGAGTCGTCGGGCGCGGTGAACGCCTCGATCGACGCCTCGATTCGCGACGGACGGTTCTCGCTCGGCAGAGGAGCGATCATCGTGGCGCCCGAGCCGCCGTAGGGTTCGTTGAACGGACCCCACGTCTTGAGCACGCGTCCGTGCACCGGATCGTCGACCGCGATCGCGTTGTTGAACGCCGACCATCCTTCGGCGCCGCCGTCGTTGGACTCCCAGGTGCCGCGTCCGAGCAGGAGATCGACGGGCGCGCCGCGTCGATCCGCCGAGACGTCGTCGATGACCACGCCCGCGGTCGCGGGACTCTCGGACGGCACGAGCACCGCGGCGAACCGCACCGTGGCGGTTCCGCCGGGGATCACGCCTTCGAGCACGCCGTCCTGCCATCCGTTCGCGCCCGCGAGCGGGATCTGCGTCTCGATCACGCCGGTCTCGGCATCGTTGCGGTTGCGGCACTCGAGCTTCAGTGCGAGTCGCGCGTCGGGCGGAGTCGGGCCGTCGGGACGCCAGCGCACGCGAACCGACACGATGTCGTCCGGCTTGATCCCCGGGCCGAACTCCATCACGGCCCCGGCGTAGGCGGGGGGATTCTGACCGCCGCCCGCATGCAGTCGAAGCCCGCGTCCCTGAGCTCCGGAGTCGGTCGATCCCGCGTCACCAAAGGTGATCCAGTCCGCGAGCGGTGAACCGGAGTCGTTGAAGTCGTCCTCGAACACGAGTTCCCAGCGGTCGCCGGTGGCCGGAGCGTTCGGCGCGGCGAGCGGCGCGGCGGCGAGGAGTCCGCCGAGGATGAGCGAGCAGGTGGCGAGAGTCGGCATCGTGAGGCTCCGTGAGACGCCCGATGCTACCGTCTCGAAACGGCGGTGCAGCACCCGTCGTCATCAGGTTCCATTTCAGAGATCCGGACCGCCATGACCGTGTTTCCAGAGTCGTTTCTGTGGGGCGCCGCCGCCGCCGCGTATCAGATCGAAGGGGCCGCCTTCGAGGGCGGACGCGGTCGCAGCGTCTGGGACGATTTCTGCGATCGCCCGGGTGCCGTCAAGCACGGTCACAGCGGTGCGATCGCCTGCGATCACCTGCACCGATACGCCGACGACGTCGCGATCATGCGGGACCTCGGCCTGCACGCCTACCGGCTTTCGATCTCGTGGCCGCGGGTGCTTCCCGACGGCGTCGGTACCGCGAACGAAGCGGGTCTCGACTTCTACGACCGACTGGTGGACGCGCTGCTCGCTGCGGGCATCACGCCGTGGATCACGCTCTTCCACTGGGACATGCCGTCTGCGCTCTTTCAGCGGGGCGGGTGGCTGAACCGCGACAGCGCCGCGTGGATGGGGGAGTACGCGAATCTTCTCGGTCGCCGACTCGGCGATCGCGTCACGCACTGGATCACGCTCAACGAGCCGCAGGTCTACATCGACCTCGGTCATCGAACCGGCATCCACGCCCCGGGTCTCACGTTGTCACGTCGTGAACAACTCATCGCCGGGCACCACACGATGCGGGCGCACGGTCATGCGGTCCGAGCCCTTCGCGCCGCGTGTCCGAAGCCGGTGCAGGTCGGCGTCACCGCGGTCGGCATGGCGGCGTGCCCGGTGGACGACGACCCCGCGACGATCGAGGTCGCCCGCCGCGCAACCAACGACGTCTCGCCGCACGAGCACTTCTCGAACGCCTGGTGGTTCGACCCGATGTGTCTCGGTTCGTATCCCGAGCACGGTCTCGCCGCGTTCGGTGCCGATGCCGACGGGCTCGCGAACGACGCGGATCTCGCCGAGATCCACCAGCCGATCGACTTCATCGGCTTGAACATCTATCAGGGTCGACGCGTGAAAGTCGGTGCCGACGGTGGTGCCGAGACCGTGCCTTTCGGCGTCGGACATCCGACCACGACCTTCGACTGGCCGGTCATCCCCGAGGCGCTTCGCTGGGGCCCGTACTTCGCGCACGAGCGGTACCGACTGCCGGTGTACATCACCGAGAACGGCCTCGCCAGCATGGACTGGGTCGCCCGCGACGGCCGGGTGCACGACGCGAACCGCATCGACTTCACGGCGCGATACCTCGTCGAGCTTCACAAGGCGATCACCGACGGCGCCGACGTCCGCGGCTACTTCCACTGGTCGATCCTCGACAACTTCGAATGGGCCGAGGGCTACACCAAGCGCTTCGGACTGGTCCACGTCGACTACGACACGCAGGTCCGCACGATCAAGGACAGCGCCCGCTGGTACGCGGAGGTCATCGCGTCGAACGGGGGGTGTCTGTAGATCGGGTTTCACCACGGAGGGCACGGAGGGCACGGAGGAGCACGGAGGGGAAGAAGGTGGCAGGCTTGAACACGATGTTGGCTGTCGCCGTTTCGAGTTCGGCGGTGAGCATCGTCTTCAGGGATCCCAACCCCAACTCCGTGGCCCGCCGTGGTGATACTACGAAGACCCATCGGGACGACAGATCGTCGGAAGCACGTTCATGATGGCATCGAGCACCGCGGCCGCAGTGTCTATGGCGTCGGTCGCATCGTCCCAACTCGCAGATGCCTGTTCGCCGGGGTAACGGAATCGCCAGGCGAATTCGGTCATCAGGGATGCTCGTTTCATCAGCTCGGTCAGAGAAGGTTCGAGCGTCACCACCGCATGGCCAAGTTCAGTGAGGTTGTGCGTCTTTCGGAACGGTCGCTGGCGATGCACCAGCAAGGCCTTCATCGACTTCTCGGCGCACTGCTGAGCATGGAAGGCGACGTCGTTCAGCAACGGCGGAATCGCGGTCAGGTCATGACGCCCGGCTCGCAGATCCTCGGATGCCCGCAGCAGCCACCCGCGAACCTCCAGCGTCCGTACATCCGGGGCCTCGTCATCCGCCATGGACGACTCGCCCTTCCTCCGCGATCGTCCATGGAAGCGACGCGACGACCGTTCGCCGCTCGTCGAAGTCGCGCGATCGAAAGACCACGACATCCGCGCCGCGTTCGAGCCCCCACAGGGCCTCGGCAGCTCGCCGGGGATCGGCGTTCGCAGGATCGGCGTCGTCGTCGACGATCACGGCGAGATCGAGATCGCTGTCCGCATCGCCGTCGCCCCGGGCCTCGGACCCGAAGAGATAGACCCTCAGAGGCTGATACACCTCGACGATGCGGCGGATGATCTCCGGGAGATTGGCGGCGTTGCCGGTTTCCACGGCGAGGATGATAGCGGTCGATGTTCCGGCGCGAACCAGGAAACGGCGTGGCTGATTCGCCCGTTCACCAAGGATGGCCCACCGA
>CAYZSH010000060.1:0-5155 GCA_964481025.1 uncultured Isosphaeraceae bacterium | reverse complement strand
TCGAGGTGCTGCGGTCGGACGCCCGCGCTCACCCGCCGGCCGGCTTCCGCCTGGCCGTCGTGACCGATCGGCAGCACGACGCCCGGCGCGAGTTCCACGCCGCGGCCGTCGGCGGTCACGATGCCGTCGAGCATGTTCATCGCCGGGGCGCCGATGAACGTCGCGACGAAGCGGTTCGCGGGGCGGCGGTAGACCTCGAGCGGCGGGCCGACCTGCTGCACCACGCCGTCCTTCATCACCACGATTCGGTCGCCGAGGGTCATCGCCTCTTCCTGATCGTGGGTGACGTAGATGCTCGTCGTCGCGACGCGGCGATGGAGTTCCTTCAGTTCGCTGCGGGTCTGGTGACGAAGCTTCGCGTCGAGGTTCGACAGCGGTTCGTCGAAGAGGAACGCCGCGGGCTCGCGGACGAGCGCCCGGCCGAGGGCGACCCGCTGCTGCTGTCCGCCGGACATGCGGCCGGGCTTGCGATCGAGCAGCATCTCGATGCCGAGGAGTCGCGCGGCGTCGGCGACCCGACGATCGCGTTCCGCCTTGTCGACGCCGCGGAGCTTGAGCGCGAACTCCATGTTCGCCCGCGCGGTCTTGTGGGGGTAGAGCGCGTAGTTCTGGAAGACCATCGCGATGTCGCGATCCTTCGGCGGCACCGCGTTGACCACGCGGTCGCCGATCGAGATCGTGCCCGCGGTGATCTCCTCGAGCCCCGCGATCATGCGGAGCAGCGTGCTCTTGCCGCAGCCGCTCGGTCCGACCAGAACGAGGAACTCGCCGTCCGCGATCTCGAGCGTGCAGCCCCGCACCGCTTCGGTGCCGCCGTCGTAGGTCTTTCGCACGTCCTTGAGATGAAGCGATGCCATGGGGCGGAGTGTAGAGGCGAACGGGCTCGGCGTCGGGACATCCGAGCGGGGGGGCACTACCATCCGCACTGTGACGACGACGCCCCCAGATCCGAGTCCAGACGCGGCGGCAAAGAGCGAGCCCGCGGTCGGTGATTCCGCCGCCGGGGTCGGCTCGGTGACCCGACGCGCCGCGTTCTGGGCGATCGCCGGCAGCGCCGTCGGCTACGCGGCGTTCGGGCCGAAGCCGAGTCGATCCGCGACCGGCGACCGCATCCGACTCGACTACTGGGAGAAGTGGACCGGCCACGAGGCCGACGCGATGAAGCGGGTCGTCGATCGCTTCAACGAGAGCCAGGATCGCATCTTCGTCAACTACCTGACGATGGGCGGCATCGACCGCAAGGCCACGATCGCGATCGCCTCCGGTGATCCGCCCGACGTCCTCGGGCTCTGGAACCGCAATCTTCCGTTCTTCGATCAGTGCGGTGCGATCGAGCCGCTCGACGGCCTGAAGTCCTTCGGCATCGACGCCGCGCACTACGCCGAAGCGATCCGCCCGCTCGTCTTCCGCGGTGGCTCGCAGCTCGCGGCCCCGAGCACGCCGAGTTCGATCCTTCTCTACTACGACCGTCGCATCGTCGCCGAGGCGGGGTACGACCCCGACCACATGCCGCGGACGATCCCCGAGTTCGACGAGTTCATCGAGCGGACCACGATCATCGACGCCAACGGCGACGTGCAGCGGGCGGGCTTCCTGCCGACCGACCCGGGCTGGTGGAGCTGGTGCTGGGGCGGCTTCTGGAACGGTCATCTCTACGACGAACTCACCGGCAAGGCCACCATCGACTCGGCCGCGAACGTCGCGGCGTACGACTGGTTCCAGTCGTTCCCGAAGCGGTGGGGGCTCGATCGACTCCGGGCGTTCCAGGGCGCACCGGTCGACAACCCGTCGCCGTACCGCAACTTCTTCACCGGCCGACTCGCGACGACCGTGCAGGGCCCGTGGCTGCCGATGTTCATGGACATGGAACTCGGCAAGGGCGTCTTCGACTACGGCGCCTGCCCGTTCCCGGTCGAACCCGGGCTCGAGAACGAACCGCCGTTCGGCCCGATCGAGGCGGACATCCTCGTCATCCCGCGCGGCGCGCGGAACCCCGAGGCATCGCTCGAGTTCATCGCGTTCACGCAGCAGCCCGAGAACATCGAACTCCTGAACGCCGGTCACGCGAAGCCGTCGCCGCTCGCGACAAGCAGCGAGTCGTTCCGCCGCAATCACCCGAACTCCGTCGTCGAGGCGCACGAGGCGCTTCTGCGAAGCCCGAACGCGTACACCACGCCGTGGATCTCGAGCTGGCAGGAACTCGCGATGGCGCTCGGGGCGGGCCTCGACACGATCTGGAACCTGCGAAGTCCGTCGGCGCTCGAACCGCTCGAACGCGTGCAGCGCGAGGCCGAGGCGATCCTCGCCCGCGCCGCCGATCGTCGTGGTCGCCGCGGTCAGCCTGATCCGTGGCTTGACGCGGTCGAGGCGGCTGCACGGGACGGAGGTGCCGCATGAGACGCGACTCCGCCGCCGTCGGTCTGCTCTGGATCGGGCCGTGGGTCCTCGGATTCCTCGGCTTCACCGCGCTCCCGGTGATCCTCGCCCTCTGGTACGGCTTCACCGACTACACGCTGCTCGAGCCGCCGATTCCGGTCGGCCTCGACAACTACACCCGGATGTTCGGGGACGAGATCCTCGGCACCGTGCTCTGGAACACCGCGGTGTTCGGCGTGCTCACGATCACGCTCGGCACGCTGCTCTCGCTGGGCCTCGCGACCGTGCTCTCGCACCCGGTGCGGTTCCGCTCGTTCTGGCGGGCCGCGGTCTTCGCACCGTCGGTGCTGCCGCTCGTCGCGCTCGCGGTCATCTTCAAACTCGCCTACGACCCCGAGGTCGGCATCGCGAACACGTTCATCGAGGGCGCCCTCGGCTGGGCGGGCGTCCGCGGCCCCAACTGGTTCGGCAGCGGGTTCTGGGCGATGACGGCGCTCTTGCTCATGAGCCTCTGGGGCGTCGGCCCCGCGGTCGTCATCTACCTCGCGGCATTGCGGGACGTCCCCCGACAACTGCACGAAGCCGCGTCGATCGACGGCGTCGGTCGGTGGGGGCGGTTCGTGCACGTGGTGCTGCCGATGATCTCGCCGGTCATCCTCTTCAACGTGATCGTCGGCATCATCAACGCGATGCAGGTCTTCGCGGTGCCGCTGCTTCTGACCGGCGGCGGCCCCGAACGCACCACCTACTTCCACTCGATGTACGTCTACGACCAGGCGTTCACCTTCGGCGACATGGGCTACGCCTCGGCGCTGGGCGTTCTCCAGTTCGCGATCATCCTCATGCTGACCGGGCTGGTGCTTCTGGCCGGTCGCAAGTTCGTCCACTACCGCGGCGCCTGACGCCGCTTCACGCTCGATCCACACATGTCCGACGCACGATCATCCTCCAGTCTCGGCAAGGTCGACCCCGCCACGGGCGTCGCGGCCGGACCGATCGCGCGGGCGTACCGGCACCTCATCCTCGGGGTCGCGGCGGCGGCGGCGCTCCTGCCGATCCTCTACATGCTGGTCATCTCGACCGGCGGCGCCGACCCGGCGGCACCCTTCGGCGACGGCGGCGTCGCCGAGACCGCGCGGCGCACGGTCGAGAACTACCGCGGCGTGGTCGCCGACGAGAACACCGACTTCCCGCTGTATCTCCGCAACACGCTCTGGATCGCGATCCTCGGCACCCTCGGCACCACGCTGTCGAGCGCGGTCGTCGCGTACGGCTTCTCGCGGGTCCGCTGGAAGGGCCGCGACGCGGTCTTCATCATCGTGCTCTCGACGATGATGGTGCCGTTCCCGGTGGTGATGGTGCCGCTCTTCACGATCTTCCGCGAGCTCGGCTGGATCGGCACGTTCATGCCGCTCTGGGTGCCCGCGTGGTTCGGCAACGCGTTCAGCATCTTCCTGCTGCGGCAGTTCTTCCTCTCGATTCCGAAGGAACTCGACGAAGCGAGCCGCATCGACGGCTGCGGCCATCTCCGCAACTTCATCCACGTCATCCTGCCGCTCTCGACGCCGGCGCTGCTGGTGGTCGGCCTGTTCCACTTCATGTTCGTGTGGAACGACTTCCTCGGGCCGCTCGTCTTCCTGACGCACCGCGATCAGTTCACGCTCGCCCTCGGTCTGCAGCTCTATCTCTCGAAGCTCGGCCAGACGCCGTGGAATCTGCTCATGGCCGCGACGACCATCATGGTCGCCCCGGTGCTGGTGCTCTTCGTCCTCATGCAGCGCACGTTCGTCGAGGGCATCTCGACGACCGGCACCAAGGGCTGACGCCGTCCCGTCGACGAATCCAACCCGGAGATTCCACATGGCCTTCACCAAGCTCCTCGCCTCGCTGCTGCTCGGCGGCGCCGCAGCCGCGACCGCCACCGCCACCGGCCCCGACGCGATGTTCGAGCGCGGGCGGGTCGAGGTCGAGATCGACGGCGAATCACGTGGCTTCCCGTACCGACTGCTCCGACCGGACGGCGCGACGGCCGACAGCCCGCTGCCGCTTGTCGTCTTTCTGCACGGCGCCGGTGAGCGGGGCGAGAACAACACCGCGCAGTTGCGGCACTTCCCCGAACGCTGGGTCTCCGAGCCGCACCTCGGCAAGCGCCATCCGGCGTTCGTGCTCGCGGTGCAGTGCCCCGAGAACGAGGCGTGGAGCGGCGTCGACCGTCGCGAGGACGGGACCTGGCACGTCGGTGCGCCGACCGTCGCCCCTGCGATGCTCGCCGTCGAGGAGCTCATCCGCGAACTCGCCGCGGACCCCGCGGTCGATCGCACGCGGATCTACCTGACCGGACTGTCGATGGGTGGCTTCGGAAGCTGGGACCTCGTCGCACGGCACGGAGACTGGTTCGCCGCGGTGGTCCCGATCTGCGGCGGCGGCGACGTCGCGAACGCCGAGGCGATCGTCGCGACGGAGACCCCGATCTGGAACGTCCACGGTCAGGCCGACGGCGTGGTCCCGGTGGATCTCTCCAGAAAGACGATCACCGCCATCCGCGCGGCGGGCGGGCGAGTGGGGCATACCGAACTCCCCGGCGTCGGCCACGACTCCTGGGTCTGGGCGTACGGACCGCAGGGGGTCATCGACTGGATGTTCGCCCAGCAGCGGCCGCAGGCGGCGGTGATCGCAGGGGAGTAGGGGCGGGGGGCCGTCTCCTGATCTCCTGCTCTCCTGATCACCTGCTCTCGCCGAAGGCGTCGGGAGCTGTCGCCGAAGGCGACTGAGGGGTCGG
>CAYZSH010000059.1:0-12520 GCA_964481025.1 uncultured Isosphaeraceae bacterium | reverse complement strand
TCGACCGTGAACGTCACGCCCTCGATGGGCGGCAGACCGTCGAAGGTGAACTTCGAGGCATGCTCCGCGAGGAAGTCGGCGGGCGTCTCGTTGAGGAAGATGACCGACGCGTCGGTGCCCTGAAGATCGATGGTGGAGTTGCTGACCGGGTTGCCGCCGCCGTTGAGTCGAAGCTCCGCGGTGCCCGACACAACCGCGGTGACATCGAGAAAGAACTGCCGGGTCATCACGCCACCCGAGAAGTCGAGCGTCGTGTACCGGAGTCCGGTCGCGCCGGTGAGGGTGCCGGCGCTCATCGTGAGACTGCCGCTGCCGGCGACCCAGCTCAACTGAACCACGCCACCGGAACCGCCGACCACCGCGGTGGGTTCGTCGATCACGAAGTCATCGACCAGCGCACCGAGGTTCAAGGTGCCGCCCGTCGGCGTCCCACTCCAGTTGGCGACCTGGCCGAATGACTGACCATCGCCGGCCCCGGTCCACGTGAGGGTCTCGGCGTTCGCGTTGGCGGCCAGCACGGCGAGCGACAGAACGGTGACGAATCGGGTCGGGTGCGACATGTCTTTCGGGTCCTTCTCGGGAATCAGGAATGCCGCCCGGCTTCCGAACCGCGGAGATTCGGAAGCCGGCCGGCGAAGGGATCGGTTCAGGGACAGACGCCCCACGCTGCGATGAGCAGACCGAAGTCGGCGCCGTCCACAGTGCCGTCGCCGTTGAGGTCGCCAGCACCGGAGCCGCCCCAGTTCGCGATGAGCAGACCGACGTCGGCCCCGCTGACCTCGCCATCGCCGTTGAGGTCGGCCGGGCAGCTCGCCGCGACGATGACCGAGACGGTGCACCCGGTCTTGCCGACCGGATCGACCTGGAGGTTGACCCCGATCTCCGCGGGCTCGCCATCGACGGTGACCTTCGCAAGATGCTCCGCCTCGAAGGCGGCGGGCGTCTCGTTGGTGAAGGTGATCGAGCAGTCGGCACCCGACATGTCCACGGTCGTGCCGAACGGCAGCGGGTCGGCCCCGCCGGCGAGATTGACGGCGGCGGTGCCCGAGATCGAGGCCCCGAGGCCGTTCAGGAACTGGCGGTTCAAGGTTCCACCGGTCATGGTGACCACGCCACCGGTGATGCCCTGCGTACCGGCGCCGACGCCCTGCGAGAGCGTTCCGCCGGTCATGACGAGTTCGCCGTCGGCGAGGAAGTACATCTGGAGGACGCCGAACTCACCGCCGACGAGACCGTCGTTGATCGTGAAGCGATCGACGAGCGTGGTGAGGTTGATCGAGCCGCCGGTCGGGGTGCCGGACCAGTTGGCGGCATCCGCGAAGCTCTCGCCGTCACCCGCACCGGTCCAGGTCAGATCCTGCGGCGTGATCTCGCCGCCGAGCGACCGCACGACGCAGCCCGCGCCACCATCGCTCTCGACCGTGAACGTCACGCCCTCGATGGGCGGCAGACCGTCGAAGGTGAACTTCGTGAGATGCTCGGCCCGGAAGGCCTCCGGCGTCTCGTTGATGAAGACCACGGACGCGTCGGCGCCCTGCACCTCGACGGTCGAGGCGCTGAGCGGATTGCCGGCACCGTTCAGGCGAAGCTCCGCGGTTCCGGAGACGACCGCAGCGACCTCGAGGAAGAACTGGCGGGTCATGACACCACCGGAGAAGTCAAGCGTCGTGTAGCGGAGTCCGGTCGCGCCGGTCATGGTGCCCGCGCTCATCGTGAGACTTCCGCTTCCGGTCACCCAGCTGAGTTGGGCGACGCCGCCGGTGCCACCGACCACCGCCGCGGGATCGTCGATCACGAAGTCGTCGACGAGGGCGTTGATGTCGATCACCCCACCAGTCGGCGTGCCGGACCAGTTCGCAGCCTGACCGAAGGACGCGCCGTCGCCGGCACCGGTCCAGGTGAGGGTCTCGGCGTTCGCGCCCAGAGTCATGGCGGCGACCAGCGACGCCGAGAATGCGATCCGGTTCATCATCTCTTGAACTCCTCGTAGATTGGCCCCGGAAGCCACAGGCCCGATGCGTCGGGCGTCACAAGTGTCGAACGATGCCGTCGGCTCGAACGCCCGAGCCGACGGGGGGAGATCTCTAAGGGAGATCGGGATACAGCAGTTCGCAGTGCTTGGGACTGCCGCAGTCGGGCAACTCCGGACCGGTCGGACATTCGCCCCATGAGCCAAGCATGAGTCCGAGGTCGGCGCCGTTCACGTCACCGTCGGCGTTCACGTCCGCCAGCTCCGATGCCGTGCCCCACGCCCCGAGCAGCGTGCCGAGGTCGGCGCCGTTCACCAGCAGATCGCCGTTGAGATCGGCCGGGCAGATGTCGGGCAGGATCGAGAGCGAGCAGCCAAGACCGCCATTGAAGTTCTCGAGCAGGACGTTCTTGCCGACGATCGCGACGCTTCCGTTGATCGAGATCTTCGAGAGATGCTCGGTGATCACGTCACCTGGAACTTCGTTGAGAAAGTCGATGCCCGCCCGCATGGAACCGAGATCGACGATGGTCCCGTTGGGAAGCGGATCGGCTCCGCCCGAAAGTTCGATGCGGCCGGTGCCTTCGAGTCGGACGGTGCAGCGGCTGATCCACTGCCGCTTGACGGTGCCCCCGGTCATGAGCAGGAAACCGTTCTCGATCGCCTGATTGGCGCCGCTCCGCGTGAGCGTGCCCGCGTGCATGACGAGTCCGCCATCGCCGGTGAAATTCAGCGTGCTCGCACCGGTCGGTCCGCCCACGGTCGCCATCGCGTCGTCGATCACGAGGATCTCGGTGATCGCCGCGAGGTTGATCGACCCGCCATCGGGCGTACCGCTCCAGTTCGCTGCATCCGCGACCGACACGCCGTCACCGTTGCCGGTCCAGAGGAGGGTGGTCGGCCCGCCCGCAGGGAACGACGTGATCGCGCCCGCGAGCAGAAGTGATGCGATGCCTGAGGTCGAGGCGATCATGGGCAGAACATCCATTCCTGATAGATCGCGTCGGTGCGCATCGTCGCCATCAACTCGCACAGGTGCCGGGCGATGTCGGGATGCTGATCGACGACGTTGGTCGTCTCGTTGGGATCGGTCGCGAGGTTGAAGAGCTGGACCGCGCTGTCGGGCGAAGTCTGGGCGTTGAGCCGCACCGCCTTCCAATCGCCGTCGCGGACCGCCTGGATGCCATTGCCAGACGGCGTCTCCCAGTACAGCGGATTCCGCGGTGTCTGCCCGGCGTCGCCAAGCAAGGTCGGCACGATCGACACGCCGTCGAGATCGACGGTCGTCGAGGCACCGGCGAGTTCCATCGCGGTCGGAAAGATGTCCCACGAGGCGACCGGGTAGTCGCTCGTCGAGTTCGCGGCGATGTGCCCCGGCCAGCGGGCGATGAACGGCACGCGGATGCCGCCCTCCCAGAGCGACCCCTTCGCACCACGCAGACCGCCGCCGCCGTTGAAGAACGCCGGGTCGTAGCCGCCGACCGCGAAGGTCGCGCCGTTGTCGCTGGTCACGATGATGATCGTGTCCTCATCGAGGCCGAGCTCGACGAGCTTGTCCATGATGCGGCCGACGTCGCGGTCCCACCGGGTGATCATCGCGGCGTACCGGGCCCGCGGATTGTCGCAGGCGAGATAACCCGCCCCGCCGGTGTACGGCGGATCGTTCCAACCCAGGTCGAGGTACTCCTGCAGCGAGTCGGGCGGCACCTGCAGCGCGAGGTGCGGCACCGGCGTCCAGTACATGAGGAGCATCGGATCGTCGGCGTTCTGCTCGATCCACGCGAGCGTCTCGTCGGCCATGAGATCGGGGACGTACTGCGCGCCTTCGAGTGACCGAGTGTTGCCGGCGAGGTCGACCTTCTCGAAGTTCCGCCAGACGTAGTACGGGTAGTAGTTGTGGGCGTTGCGCTGGCAGAGGTAGCCGTACCAGAAGCCGAAGCCCTGATAGAGCGGATGACCGTGGATCTCGTCGGGGTTCGGTCCGCCGAGGCCCCACTTGCCGACCGCCGCGGTCTTGTAGCCCGCGTTGCGGAGCACGCGACCGATGGTCTCGGTACCCGGAAGCAGCCCCCGCTGCCCGCCGTAGAGTCCGTCGAAGTTCGGGATCTCGCCGTTGTCGCGGATCTGGGCGTGACCCATGTGCAGGCCGGTGACCTGAGCACAGCGGCTCGGTGCGCAGACGCAGTGACCGGAATACGCCTGCGTGAAGAGCATGCCCTCCTCGCGGAGCCGGTCGATGTTCGGCGTGCGGATGAGGTCGCTGCCGGTGCAGCCGAGTTCGGCCGAGCCGAGATCATCCGCCATGATCACGATGATGTTGGGCGGCCGATCACCCTGCCGGGCGGCCCGGGCACCGCGCGCGGCCTGCGCGAAGGCCGTCGTCTGCAGAGACAGAGCAAGCAGCGCGCAGAGGAACACCAGCGGACGACGAATCTTCACTTGGACACTCCTGGGATGGGAACCCGCCCGAGACTACTGGCAGGAGAGGCGTCCGCCAACTGAAAACCGACGCCGAGCCGGAACTATCGGACGTGGTAAGCGAGAAACTCGTGAACCGCGTCGCGAGTTCACGCCGCCATCACTTCGCCTTCACCTCGAACGGAAAGCCGTCGTACTGCGTCGCGGCGTCGGTGGCATCACCCCAGCGGGGCCAGCACTCGAGCCGCGCATCACCAGTGGCGGCATCGATCTCGACGATGCCGTAGCCGGGCGAGAGGTCGTGGAGACGCCGCGGCTCGATGCCTCGGTCCTCGGGGTTGGTGACCGCGTAGACCGTCATGAGATTGCCGAAGCCGTCCTCGTAGTCGCCCGCGTACCGCGGCGCGCCGTCCCAGCGGTTCGCGCCGGGCTCGATCGGCATCCACCGACGCGGCCAGGTGTTGCCGACCGCGGGCGGGGTGAAGGCGTACGCACCATCGCGGTAGCCGTCGACGCCGTACTGCAGCAGCGAGCCGAGGTGCTGATCGCCTGCGAGGTGCAGGGCGTCGGCGTTCGAGATCGACCGGACCGCGCGAAGTCGCGCCCCCTGCGGCCAGCCGCCCGAGTCGGTGTCCGCGGCGGGCACGTCGTTCTCGGCGTAGCCACCCTTCGGGAAGATCTTGAGACCCGGCACCACGCCGTCGTCCTTGCCGGGCGGCAGCGTCGCGACGTTGACCCACGGCGTCTGACTCAGCACGAGCTTGCGGGGGCTGCGGGGATCGCGGTCGGTGGACCACGCCTCGAGGAACGCCTCCTGCGTCGGCCCGAGGAACTCGGCATCCACGACGTCGCTCTGCTTCGGATCGAACTCGAGGTTGCGGAACCAGCCGTTGCGAACCTCGGCCGCGGGCACCTTCACGCTCGCGGAGTCCTTCCACATCCGGTCCGCGACGATCGCGCAGTCGATCGGTCCGTATCGAAGCCGCGTGGTGTACGGCTCGATGCCCTGCCCGATCGGCCCGGGCACCATGCAGTCGGGCAGATTGCCGACCTGCGTGCGGTGGATCGCGTTCACGACGTCGGCGTTCAACTTGTAGCCGCCGGCATCCTGTTGGGTCAGGCCATCACGGGCCTCGGCCTTGATGCCGCCCGCGCCCCAGATGTTGCCGTGGTAGACGTCGTGATCGTCGGGAATGATCACGACCGGACGATCGCGGAACAGTTCGCCGAACGACCGCAGCCACCGCTGATACTTCGTGTGGTAATCGAGCACGATCCGCTTGAAATCGACGCCGGTGACGTCGCCCTCGTAGATCTGATCGCCCGCGAAGAAGTAGAAGTCGGGCTTCTGCACCGCGACCCGCTCGACGAGATCGTCGTGCGGATACCAGACGCCCTGCCGGTTCCACGCGGTGTGCGCCGTGATGTTCTTGACGCAGCTCATGACCGCGACCTTGATCGGGCGATCCTCGGGCGGCGCGTGCAGGCCGCCGACGCGTTCGAAGGGCACACCATCGCAGGCGCCGACCACGCGGAAGCGACGGCCGACGTACTCGTCGGCGTCGGGCACGGCGAAGCGCACCGTGAACGACAGATCCTCGAGCGCGCCGGTCGCGATCGGACGCCACGCGCCGTCGCGGGTCTCGACCTCGAGCGTCACGTCACCGAGATCGTCGGCGGCAAGCGGCGGGAAGAGCGCGGTCAGACGCAGGTCGTGCATGCCGTCGTCGGTGCGGTCGAGCGTGTACGCGGTGGCGAGCACCGGTCCCCACGAGTGATCGGTGTCATCGACCCAGGACGCGAGATCACTCGCCGACAGCCGAAGTCCGTCGAACGACCAGCCGAGGTCCATCCTCCGCGGGCCGCGATGCGACACGAGCGCGAGTCCGCCGTCGATCGCGTCCCTCGACAGGTTCTTCGCGGTGGCGACCGCCCAGATCATGTCGCCGCCGCCGAGCTGCAGTCGCAGGTCGTAGCGATCGTCGGGCTTCGGAATGATCGTCACCGACACGGTCGTCGTGCGGACGGGTCCGGGGGCGTTCGCCAGCTCGATGGCGGAACCGGCAAGCGGCTGGAGATTCTCGAGCGACGTCTTGTTCGGAAGCGTCCAGCTGAATCCCCCCTGCTTCTCGGTCGAGAAGTCGAGGAACCGCGGATCGCCCGAACCATCGACGACCGCGAGCAGTCCGCCATCCGGCGCCGGGACCTGCTGGACGAGGGCGGTCAGACGCGGATCGACGTCCGGTCCGCCTGCTCCCAGCAGGATGCCCGCGAAGGCGCCAGGCTCGACCTTGCCGTCACCGACCGGTCGCACCGTCGTCGAGATCGTGATCGGCGACGTCGGCGACTTCGGGTCGAGTCGAAGCGACAAGGCGTGCGCCGTTCGGACCGGAAGTCGCGAGTCGTCGTTGACGAGTCGACCGTCGTCGATCCGCCAGTCCTGCAACCGACTCGGTTGCCACGCGGCGCCGATCCAGCGTCGGTCCTCGACCTCGTCGACGGTGACGGTCCGGACTTCGGCGGACGCGGCGACCGGCAGAACGGTGATCGCCGCCAGTGCGACGGGCGTGAACCAGCGGGAAAGGGCTGCGAACATCGGGGTCTCCTTGGATTCGACCGGACCAGCGTAGCGGCGGAGCGGTACGCTCGACGACACGCCTCCTCGGAGTCCATCATGTCCGTCACCCTTGCCCTCGCCTGTCTGACGCTGACGTTCGCGATGACGCAGGATGGTGTCGCCACCGACGATCGTCCGCATGTCGTCCTGATCGCGGGCGACGAGGAGTACCGCAGCGAGGAGACGCTCCCGATGCTCGCGTCCATCCTGCGGCGCGATCACGATTGCCGGACGACCGTGCTCTTCTCGCTCGATGACGACGGCCGCGTCGATCCGGAGCGGCTCGATCACCTGCCCGGAACGGAGGTCCTCGACGAGGCGGATCTCGTCGTCCTCTTCACGCGATTCCGCGCACTCCCCGAGGATCAACTCGAACCGATCCTCCGCTACGCCGCCTCGGGGCGACCGATGGTCGGCATCCGCACCGCGACCCACGCCTTCCGCTATCCGGGCGAGCATCCGCGAGCCGCCGATCTCAACGCAGACTGGCCGCGACGCGTGTTCGGTCAGTGCTGGATCACGCATCACGGCCACTTCGACGAGGGCGCGGCACCGCTGACCCGTGTGCGACCGATCGCGGCCGACGACGCGACGACGCATCCGGTGATGCGTGGCGTCGGGCCGTTCGAGGCGTTCTCTTGGCTGTATCACGTCGAGGGAGGCGGCGACGCGCTTCCCGCGAGCACGACGCGGCTGCTCGAAGGTGAGGCGATCAAGTCCGGTCACACCGAACGATTCGACCGGTTTCCCCGCACGAATGCCGTGGCGTGGACGATCGCGCGAGACGACACCGGACTTCCGCGACGGGTCTTCTTCACCACGCTCGGACATCCGTACGACTTTCGGGACGAGAACGCCCGGCGACTCCTGGTGCAGGGAACCCTCTGGGCGATGGGTCGCGAACGCGAGATTCCAGAGGCTGGACTCGCGTGCCTCGCGCCGTCGGGTTGGGTTCCGACCAATGCCGGGTTCGGTGGCCAGCGCCGCGGACGGACGCCCGCGGAGGCGATCCGGGAGCCGGATCAACCGCAACCAGAGTCCCCGGAGACACGGACCACGGATTGATCGGTGTGCGGACGGGGGTATCCTTCTGAGGTCCGGGGGAGACCTCCGGCCAGGGGCCGACCGTCGTCCTTGAGACGGCCATCCGAACGGAGCAGTTCATGACGCCACAGATCCGACCCGACCGCGAGCACGCCACGCGTCCGCGGGGTTTCACATTGGTCGAGTTGCTGGTCGTGATCGCCATGATCGCACTGCTCATCGCGATCGTCATCTTCGGCGTGGGATCGCTTCAGAAGACGTCGAAGGGCATGACCTGCCTCAATCAGGAGCGACAGATCATGCTCGCCTGGGACGGCTATGCGACCGACAACGCCGGTCGATACGTCGCCCCGGACACCAACCGACACGCCTACGACTGGGTCCGCTCGGTCGGTGCGAACCTCGGCGCCGGCAACACCGAGCGGGAAGGCGCCCTCACCGAAGGCCGACTCTGGCCGTACCTCAACGAACTCAAGCTGTATCGATCACCGCTCGATCAGTCGGATCATCTCCGCACCTATTCGCTCAGCGCATTCTTCAGCGAGGGCGAGGGTTCGGGCTACTGGGGAGGTCCGCCGAACTGGCGGATCGCGACCCGAAGCCGCATTCCGAAGCCCGGCGAGACGATCTGCGTCGTGACGGAGTTCGATCACCGCGGCCACAACATCAACGGCTGGGGAATCAGTCCGTACGGACCGGACTGGATCGACAAGCTGATGATCTGGGACACCGGGTACTTCAACTTCGCGTACGCCGACGGTCACGTCGAGCGATACAAGTGGGCCGGCACCAGCTACTCGGATCCGGCACCGATCGAACAGGCGTTCATGCGTCAGCAGACGAACGTCTACTACCCCGGCCCCGACTGGGACTGGATCTCCAAGCGTCTCTTCCCGGGCAGCCGGGAGCTCTACGGAGACTGGTGATCCTCCGCCTTCGCCCCCTCGCCATCGCAATGCTCGCCGGCCTTCCGTCCCTCGTCCACACGGGGTGCGGAGGAAGCGATGCGGAACCGGCACGACCGTCGAAGGATGCGCGGTCGGAAGGGCCAGCCCTCGATCCCGCGATGCTGGCCGACCCCATGGTTCAGGCGTTCGCGGCGGAAGCATCGCTCTTCCTCGAACTCTCGGCTGAGATCGCGCCGCTGGAGACGAGCCTCGCCGATGGCTCGATCTCCGAGCCGGACACCGAACGATGGCGTGACCTCGAGGCTCGTCGAACCGCCGAGCGCACCCGTCTGAATGCGATCATGTACCGCCCGGACGCCTCTCGAGAACAACGGGCCGCGATGTGGTGGGTGCTCCACGGACGAACGGCCGAGGATGATGCGGATTCGGGAACGACCGACCAGCCGTGACCGCCGCGGACCGCGGGTAGAGTCCGCGGCATGACGATCCTCCAGAACACCCTCGGACTCCGGATGTCGGCCTTCGTCGCGGCGCTCTCGCTGACGACGCTCGGCGGCTGTGCGTCGAACCCGTTCGTCGATCACTACGTCGGACAGAAGCGGCCCGCCACCGGCGAACCCGTCCGACTGCTGACGGAGAAGGAGCTCCCGCGGCTGGGCACCAGCAGGTTCGACGTGGACGTCGTCGCGGGCAAGCTCCCCGGCGATGATCAGGCCCTCGCCGCCGCGAAGGACGTCGGCGCCTCCGCGTACTGGTGGTCGAGCCGACCGAAGTACAACGCCGGAAACGTCGCGGCCAAGCAATTGGAGCGAGGCGGACGCGTCGGCCAGACCGCCGCGGCGGGCACCGGCTGGAACGAGAAGGCGCTCAAGTGGTACGAGTTCGAGGCGGTCTTCTACGCCACCACGCCGGAGAAGTGAACGAGAGCGTTCCCGCTCGCCACCTTCCAGAGCATCAATGAAACCGCCCCCCGGAGACTCGCGTCTCCGGGGGGCGGTTGGTTGAACTGTCAGGCGGTTTCGATCAGCCGTTGTCGCGGCCGAAGAAGCGGCTGAGGTCGATGCCTCCGCCGCCCGCGTTCGCCTGGTTGTAGATGTAGTCGGCGTTGAGCACGCGGTCGATGATCGCCTTCGCATCCGCGAGGTGCGCCTTGGTGTACGGGTCGAGCCGGTTGCCGTCGCGGCTGAGGCTCTCGCCGATCTGCTCGTCGAGTTCGCGGAGCTGGTGACGGGCGATGCTCGCGACCGCGGCGCTCGACGCACCGAAGCCGTTGTTCTCACCCGCAAGATCCACGAGTCGCTCGAGGTGGGTCCGCTGCAGGTTGCGGCGGAGGCTCGAGATGTGCGGATCGGCCGCGGTCCTCTTGCCCTCGGGCCGGGCATCGAGCTCGCTCCAGACGGTGATCTTCACCGAGTCCATGATCTCGGGCACGGTGAGGACGTCCTCCTCGCCCATCGCCCGGAACTCGTTGTCGTAGACGCGGTTCAGGGTGCTGGGGTTGAGGATGCCGGTGAGCGCCGACCGCTGCACGCTCGCGATGGAGGCGTGCACCGGGAAGGTCGCGTCGGCCTGGGCGTCACGGATGCCGCCGTCGTCGAACCACTTCTCGACGGTCATCTTGGCGAGCAGATCCTTCGAGAGCCCGAACGCTTCATCATGCATGGTGACGTCCAGCACGAAGTCGAGGGCGCGACGCTGCTGGTCGGCCGGGATCGACTCGATCGGATCCTTCTCCATGCCCTTCTTGACGCGGTTCACGGTGGAGCCGCCGATCCAGTTGGTGGCGACGCCGACGGCCTGGCGATGCTTGGAGAGAAGCATCTCGTAGGCGCGGCGGGCCTTCACCCAACCGTCGCCCTCCTCGACCATGCCGTCGATGATGCGACCGCGGAGTTCCTGCACCAGCGCGACCTGCGCGTCGCAGTAGTCCAGAGGATTCTCGGAGTGGTCGAAGCGACGGGCCATCGGATCGGGACCGGGGGTGTCCTCGTCGGTGGCGTAGCGGAGCTCCGGCTCGTTCGCACGAGCGAGGATCTCCTTGGTGTCGCCGGGGGTGTAGCCGTAGGCGATCGCCCACATGTCGTACGGACCGACGGTGGTCGTGGTCCACGGTCCCTGCTCGATGCCCTCGCCGAAGGCGATGTTCACCGGCAGGTAGTCCATGACCGACGAGGAGATCGGACCGTCGAAGCCCTCGGAGTTCATCTCCTCGTAGCTGTAGAGCTGCGAGCCCTTGAAGTTGTGCCGCAGACCGAGCGTGTGACCGACCTCGTGCATGATCACCTCCTTGAGGAGGGGACCGATGAACTCCTCGGGCACGCCGTCGAGGGTCTGCTGACCCTGGGCGTCGAGCTTCGGACCCATGAGCCCGAGGACCTCGGCGTTCATCCGCATGAACGCGACGTCCATCGACATGCGGGCGGTGTTCGAGCAGGCGGTGCAGGCGTGCATGGTGCTCTCGGCGGCCATGCCGTCCTCGCCCGCGCCGGCGATGAGCTTGCCCACGCCGTCGAGGCTCGGGTGGATGGAGCGGAGGCCCTCACCCTGAACCGCTTCATGACGGGCGCGGATCTCGGCCGCAGCCGCAGCCTGTTCGTGTGACGGGAGCGAGATGACCCGCGGGTCGTACTGCGGGCGGGTGGCGAGCCAGTCGATGGTCTCGGGGCCGAAGCTCTCGACCTCGGCGTGCGGGACCTGTCGGTCCCAGGTGTCCACCCAGCTCGACACGAAGCCCTCGTCCATGACGATGTCGGCATCGAGGATCTGACCGGTCATCGGATGCACGCGGCTGGGTCCGATCGCGAAGCCCATGTCCGCGTTGGTCCAGCAGAGGAAGTTGTAGCGGGCGTCCTCGGGGTCCTTCTCCATGTGGGCGCCGGTGGTGGCGTCCTGCTGGTAGACCACGATCGCGTTGTCGAAGCCGACCGCCGCGTACGCCTTGTTCCACTCGAGAATCGCGTCCCGCACCCAGCGGCGATACCGCACCGGCACGGTGTGCTCGATGTAGAAGACGATCGGCTCCTTCGGCGGGCTGAGCTGGAGCTTGGGGTCGGCCTTCTCGAGATGCCAGCGGTTGATGTACCGCTTCCAAGGCGTCTCGGCACTCGGGTCACCGATGTCCTTGATGCTGGTGGTGAAGAAGCCGACGCGGTCATCCGCCTCGCGAGGCTTGTAGGCACTGCGGGCGGGAATCTCGGCGATCGAGTAGTAGAACTGCCCGAAGCGACCGTTGCCGAGGGGCATCTCGAAGCAGAGTTCGACGTTGGAGGGGAAGGTCTTGGCCTTCTTGACCTCGACGAGCCGGGTGTTCGCGCCCGCGGCCTGACGCCCGAAGAAGGTGCCGGCCCCGTTCACGAACATCTGGTTCAGGTCGATGACCGGACCACCGCCCGGGCCCATCGCGACGATCGGAACCTCGGTGATGACGCGGTCGGTGAAGACGCGGCCGGTGGCGGCGCGGCTCTGGGCGTCACCGGTCGAGGTGATCGCGTAGTTCGGCTCGATGAGGGCGAGCCGCTTGCCGAACTGCTTCCAGCGGGCGTACTGGTCGCCGACCTGCACCGC
>CAYZSH010000058.1:0-12525 GCA_964481025.1 uncultured Isosphaeraceae bacterium | reverse complement strand
CCGATCGGGTTGTTGCCCGAACCGCCGAAGAGACCCGGTCGCGTCTGGGTGCCGGTCGGATTCGCCTTGGCGTCGTAGTCGCCGATCAGCGTGCCGTCGAAAGGCAGTTCGATCGCCAGCGAGAGATTGGAAGCGGCGGTGCCGGGATCGACCACGAAGTCCTGCGCGGAGACGGCGCCGGTGGTCATCAGAACGACGGCGGAAACGACGGCGGGACGCAGGTGTCGCACGGGCTTTCTCTCTGGGGGGATCGAGTCGGGGGAACGTGGATTCTGACCGACGCCCGCGGCGGATACCAGATCCAAGACCCCATTTTCCGGATATCCGGACGTCCGCCGTCCCGCGAGACGCGATCGAACTCAGGGACACGCTCCCCACTCCGTGAACAGAAGCCCGAGATCCGACCCCGACACCCGCCCGTCGCCGTCGAGATCCGCCGCGCAGGCGCCCGAACAGTCCCCCCACGCGGTGAAGAGCAGACCGAGGTCGGCACCCGACACCTGTCCGTCGCCATCGAGATCGCCGGGACACGCCGTGCCGCACGAGACGCCCAGCAGGTAGTGAAGTCCATACACCCGCGGGAGAGGTTCCTCATCGGGGTCGGGCGGGTTGTCGGGGTCGATCTCGTCACACGGCAGGCCGTTTCGAACGATGCGGCCGTCGGTGCCGGCTTCCACCACGAGATGCCAGTCACCTTCGGGTGCCGTGAACGACCACGACGCCGCGCCGGTGCACGGCTCCGCGCTCCATCGCTCGAGCACGCGGATCGGACCTTCGCAGTCACCTTCGATGATGACGACTCTTGCGGGAAACTCGGTCGTCAACTCGACGTCGACGACGTCACCGGCGGCGACCGGCAGCGCGTACCAGTCGACATCCCGAGGTACCGAGGTCGTGATCTTGCCGAAGATCGTGGTGCCGCAGTCGAGCGGCATCGACGCGAACGCGCCGAGGTCCTGTCCGCAGCCGTCGTTGATGCGCTCGAGGCACGGCTCGCCTTCGTCGATCGCGTCCGCAGGTGGCACGATCGGGCACTCGAACGTCGCCCCGCACCACTCGACCGCGGCCTCGACGCACAATGCGTCCCAGATTCCCCAGCCGCAGAACGGATCGTGCAGTCGAACGAGTTCGCAGCACGACTCGTCGATGCAGCCGGGCGTCGGGTGCACTTCGAGACAGTCGCCTTCCTCCGGGCACAGGACGTCGCCGCAGAGTTCGGTCGCGACCTCGGCACAGAAGGAGTCCCAGACCTCTTCGCAGCAGAACGGATCGTTCTCACAGACGATCGCGCAACACTGCGGCTGCAGACAGCCCGGCGTCTCGTGCGGTTCGTCGCAGGGCGGGTTGCCCGGACCGCAGACGTCGCCCCCGAGCGCGACTCCCGTGATCGACGCCGCGAACACGGTGGCGATCAACCGACGACCTGCGCGAGCGCGTGGCGACACGTCGTTCATGGCTGCACCGCCCCCTCGTCCACCGACGCCCCGCCGACCCGCGAGAGCCACAGTGCGACGTCCGCACCGCTGCGAACGCCGTCGCCGTCGAGATCGCCGATCAGAGCCGTATCCACCCGCATCGGTCGGGTCGGCGGCACCGGCGGCATCCCGCCCGCGAGACGCGGCGTCCCCTCGCCGCATCCGTTCTCCTGCGGCGTGTGGTTCGTGAGGATCCACACCGCGTTCGAGACGAGGTCGAGGGCCAGGACGTCGAGGTCGCAGTCGCCGTCGATGTCCACCATCGCGACGTGCCGGAAGAAGTTGTCGTTGGCGAGCAGTTGCGGCGGCTCGAAGGCGATCGTGCCGTCGCCGCCGGATCCGACCGGAACCGTGCGGTTGTCGATGGCCGTCAACGGGCCGGGGAGCGCATGTCCGGCGACGACATCGGGGTCGCCATCGCCGTCGAGATCGCCGACCCCGATCGTGAACGCGTACCCGCCGGTGCTGGTGGTCGGCGACGCCGAGACGCGGTCGAGCGTCATGTCGTCGACATCGCTTCGGTTGGTGAAGACCCCGACGTGCGACGGGGAGTGAAGCAGAATGAGCGGCACGATCGGATCGGGGTCGCCGTCGCCGTCCATGTCCGCGATCGCGACGGAACCGATGCCGCCGACCTCGCCCGCGACCCGGGTGGGTCGCCATGCCTGCGGCGTGTCGAAGGTGGCGTCGCCACGGTTGCGAAGCACGGCGAGACGGCTCGATCCGGTGCAGACCGCGACGAGATCGAGATCGCCGTCGCCGTCGAGATCGACCGCGTCCATCGCCTGCGGATACGGAATGCCGACCGAGGCGCCGCCGATGATGACATCGGGCATCGCGGCGAACGCGCCGGCGCCATCGTTCAGAAGGATCTGGACCACCGGCTCCTGATGGTTCATGCCGACGAGGTCGAGATCGCCGTCGCCATCGAGATCGCGAAGCAGCACGCACCGCGGCTCGCGACCGAGCGGAATCTCCTCCGGCTCCTGAAACGTGCCGTCACCGCGGCCGCGAAGAATCGCGATGCGGCCGCGGAACGCGCGTGCCGCGAAGACGAGATCGTCGGCGCCATCGCCGTCCAGGTCGCCGATCTCGACCCAGTCGGTCTGCGTGCCGATCTCGAGCGTGGTGGACGCCGGGAAGGTGCCGCCGTCATTCCAGAGGATCGCGGCGAAGCCGTCGACGTTGCGGCCCGAGACCACGAGGTCGAGGTCGCCGTCACGATCGAGATCGCCCGCGGCGAACCGCGTCGGCGTCATCGGCACCGGAAGCGAGACGACGGACGGCAGGAGAAGGAACGGGCCGTCGGCGGTGACAGGGGCGGCGGCGGCGATGGCCGTGACCACCGCGCCGCCGAGTCGAACGGCGAGGGGCGAGAGACCACCGAGGATGGAGCATGACGAGGCCGACATGGAAAGGAGATACGTCGAGCGTAGAGACCTCGGCCACGTTTTCCTCAGGATCCGTCGTCCATTTTCTGTTTTCCACCCTCCGAGCCCCCCACCAGTCGCTCCACCGCCCGGAGCCGCTTCGCGTGCCTCGGCTCCTCGGGCTCGAGGATCGTGAGCGACTCGATATGCCGCCGGGCGTCGTCGAACCGTCGTGCCTCGATCGCGCAGGCGGCGGCGAGTTCCCGGGTCGCGGGGTCGTAGGGGTTCATGCGGGCGGCCCGTTCACCCGCCTGGAAGGCGATCTCCCGATCACCGGCCACCCGACCGAGACGGGCGATCTCGAGCGCGAAGGACGGATCCTTGACGCTGCGAAGATCGAGTTCGACGAGGTGCGGAATCGCCCGGGTCGGATCGTCGCCGTCAAGGAGGTGTCGCGCGAGGATGCGATGGGGATACGGATCGACCGGGCGGGCCGTCGAATATCGGTCCAGAAGCGCCTCGACCTCGGGAGTCACCGTCGGGTCGTCGCGCAGCCGCCGTCGCAGGACCAGTTCGAGCAGGTCGGGATGATCCGGATGCGCCTCGAGCAGGGCGGCGATCGTCGCATCGTCGAGCGAGACCGGCGGCCGTGCGAGGTTGGGCCAGACGTCCGCCTGCGAAGGGCCGTCCTTCGAGGCGTCGGACGCGGTCCGCGGCGCGCCGACCTCGGCGGTGACGCCCGCCGCGATGCGGGCGAGACGCTCACGAGTCGCCTGTTCGAGCGCCGCCCGTTGGATCGGATCGGCCAGCCGCACCTCGTCCGCGAGTTCATCCAGCGATGGTTGCGGATCCAGACCCCACGCCCTCACCTGCTCACCCGCCCACGCGAGGAACGCCGCGTGGAACTCGTCACGACCGATGCCGAGCGCCTGCGGAATTGCGTCCTTCTCCTGAACACCGTCGGAGTAGAGCGCCATGAGCTCGACGATCGCCTGATCGCCCCACCGCTCGTTCATGAACTCGACCATCCACGCGCCCTGTGCGTAGGCCATGCCGCGGTCGCTCGGCTTCTTCGGGCGGATGAACGCGAAACTGATCTCGTCAGGATCGAAGAGCTCACCCTTCCGCCAGCGGGCCGCGAGTTCACCGCAGGTGTCGTAGCGCCGCGGAACGTTCTCGATGCTGGTGGCCGCGGCCTCGGTGAGCCAGTGCGGGATGCGGTTGCGGGTCTGCGAGAGCGTGATGGTGTGCGCGTACTCGTGACGAAGCACGCGGAGCCAGTCGAAGAGCCCGAGATGCTTGCGGGGGTTCGTGTCCTTCGGCACCTCGATCGCGATGAGTGGACCGGTGCACGCGGCGATCGTGTGGATCTGCGGCATGCCGGTGATGCGGACCGCGAAGAACTCGTGGTCCGGCATGAGTTCGATCACGGTCTTGCGGTCGGGTTCATGCTGGAATCGATCGGCGAGATCCGCGTGCATCGCCTCGAGCGGTCCGAGCATGCCGCTCGCCACCACCTCGTCGGTGCCGGGACGGTGCTTGAGGATGAAGTGCTCGCTCTCGGTCGTCGTGAACCCGTCGAGTTCCTCGAGCAGGAAGCGACTGAACGCCGCCCGCTTGTGGTACGGATCGAGTTCGACCGCGGTGTCGAGCGCCACGCGAGCCCGATCGTCGCGGGCGGCCTGCATCTCGAGGAGCCCGAGTTCGACGTGCGGTTCCGGCCAGTGCGGCCGACGACGGATCGCCTCCGCCAGCGCCTCCGCGGCGACGTCGTACTGCCGATCGAACGAGAGCGCCGCCCCGACCTCGTACCAGCCGATCGGCGTGCCGGATTCGATCTCGTCGAGACGTGCGAGCCAGTCGATCTCCTCGTTCGCGTCGTAGCGGACCGCCGCGGTCGCGGACCGCAGAGCGAGTGCCTCCGGATGCGTCGGCACCGCGGCGAGCAGGTCGTCGAGCAGCACCGCCGCGAGATCCGGATCCTTGCGGACCAGCGCCGCCCGGGCCCGAAGGATGCTGGCATCCGCCGCGACCACGTCGCCGGGGACGAGCGAGGCGAGGCGATCGAGCACGGCGGCCGCCCGCTCACCGCCATCGAAGTCGAACGAGCGCACCGCGATCAGACCGAGCATCCGCCACGCATCGGCACGTCGAGGATCGCGGGCCAGCGCCTCATGCAACGCGGGCACGCCTTCGCCGACGTTCCCACGCTCGACGAGCAGCGAACCCTCGAGCAACCGCGGCCGAGCGTCGATCCGGTCGACGCGACTGCGGAGATCGCCGAGTCGGTCGAGCATCGTCTCGAAGTCGCGCGGATCGCCACCGCCCGCCGCGAGTCGCGTCCGCATCGCGGCGACCGCGGCGAGACCGTCCTCGAGATCATCATCGTCGGCCGTTTCGATCACGCGATTCGCGGTCGCGATCGAGGCGGCCGCATCCCCCGATGCGAGTTGCGCGGCGGCGAGCGCTGCGAGAACCGGCGCGTCCTGCCGCAACGTCTCGTCGAGCGCGGCGGCGACCTCGATCGCCTCCTTCGCGCGGCCGGTGCGAACAAGCGCCTCGATCCGCCACGCGGCGGGCGCGTTCGCGTCATCGGCGACGAGATCCCAACGACCGACCGCCGCCGCGGCCTGGGCGAGTCCGCCGGTGACGAGCTCGAGATCATCGGGTGACCAGAGACCATGGCGGATGCGGAGCGACGCGCGTTCCGCGTCGGTGAGCCAGGCGGCGTCGATGGCTTCGGTCACGATCGCGGCAGGGGTCACCGAGTCGGGCACGAGTCGAGCCCGCTCCTGCGCCACCGCGGGCGACGCGAACGCAACGCCGGCGATCGCCGCCACTCGGAACCACGCGCGAATGCCGAATGGCCGCATCAGGACTCCTCGATCCGCCAGGTCGCCGGATCGACCGCGGGCGGCACGAGCCAGCGGGTGTCCTCGTCGCCAAGCGGTTGGTTCAGGGTCGGCGTGAGGAATCGAAGTGCCGTGCGATCACCGTCGGCATCGTGGATCTCGACCGCGACCGGCTCGGCGGCGTCGCCTCGGACCCAGAGGTCGATCGCCGCGATGCGGCCGTCCTCGGCCATCCGGGTGCCGGGCTTCGGCACGAGATGAAGGCCGCGGACATCCACGGCATCACTCAGGACCCGAGCCGGAATCGCGGGACCGAGGGTGACGTCGAATGCGCCGAGGATGTCTGACTTCCGCTGCGCGATCGGAATCGGCACCGGTCCCTCGCCGAGACGCAGCGGGTCACGGTCGTCTCCGTCATCGACGAGCCGACGTCGCGACAGTCGCTTCGCCTCGTGGTCGTAGTCGCTGAGGACGCCGTCGCGATAGACGTAGTGCTCGAGCCGTTCACGGGCGCGACCGCTCGGTTCGATCGTTCGCTCGAAGACGACCGCGGCGATGCGGTTCGGTGGCCCATCGGCCGCCGGGGACGGCACCATCTGCAGCACGACCCGACCGAAGCGACGCTCCGTCTCGTCGGCCAGGTCGTCGTAGGAGTCCATGCGGACGCGACTGGCGAAGGTCCGCATGGCGAGGGTCTGTGCATCGAGGGCATCGAGGATCGCGACCACCGCGGGATCGAGGTCGACCGGCACGGCCTTCGTCGCGGCGAGGATCGCGGACGCTCTCGCCGCACCGGGCTGACAGCAGGCGGGCGTGCCGCTCGGGTCCGGCATCGGTTCACCGGCTGGCGGCGTGAGGACGGCGAGAAGAAGGAAGGCGGGGATGCTCGGCAAACCTGAGGGCTCCGGGTGGAGGAGGCGATCCGACGTTCGATCGTTCGCAGATGTCGGCCCGGAGGCCAGCGATCCGGAACGAATTGTGCCCCAATCATCGCCATCACGACGTCCGGGCGTACGCTGACACCCCTTCGATCGGAGCCTCCGTTGCCTGAACCCACCCTGATCACCCTGCCCGACGGCCGCCGCAGACTCGACACGCATTCGCCGTGGGAACCCCGGATGGGCTACAGCCGGGCGGTGCAGGCGGGGCCGCTGATCGTGGTCTCGGGGTGCGTCGGACTGCTTCCCGACGGGACCTACCCCGAAGGCCTCGCGGCCCAGACCCGGCGGTGCGTCGAGCGGATCGCCGAGGCGCTCGCCGCCTTCGACGCGACGCTCGAACAGGTGATCAAGGTCCGCATCTACACCACGGACATCAGCCGCTGGGAGGAGATCGCGTCGGTGATGGGACCGACGTTCGGAGACACCCGCCCAGCGAACCTCCTCGTCGGGGTCTCGGAACTCGTGGACGGCGCCCTCGTCGAGATCGAGGCGGAGGCGTGGGTCGGCTGATCGTCGGTGCGGGGGGCGGTTATCGGTGATGAAGACCGGGTCGGAATCGACCTTCACCCGCCTTCCGAGACGCTTGGAGTCGCCTCGGGGCCGAACTGGAGGCATTGTTCCCTCCTTCGTCACATCCGGCGGGCTGGTCGGGTGGTCGGACTTCATCACCACTGATTCACGGAAACTTCCCTGTGACGTTCAGCACCGCGTGGACTCGACATACCGCCATCGTGTTTGGACTGGTGGTGATACTCGGCACGATCTTCGCGGAGGCGGGACCGCCGTCGAAGCGACCGGTCGCCAGCAGTCGACGGGACGTGAACGCTCAGGCACCGAACGCCGCACCCCCTCTGCGTCCGCTGTCCGTGCACCGGGGTCAGGTGATCGACCCGCACACCGGGCGTCCATCGTGGCTGGTTCTCATGAAGGATCGGCCGGCGGGCTCCGACCTGGCCTCCCCCGCGATCGATCGCACGGTCGACGAAGTGCTGGCGGCCGCAGGCATCGGAACCGACCGCGCGTCGCATCGATTCCGCCACGCCCTCGTTGGATTCGCTGCGGATCTGACGCCCCTCGAAGCGGCCCGGATCGCCGCGGATCCGCGAGTTCTGGCCGTCGATCCCAACCGACGTGGCCGGGCCGCCTCCGCAGCGGGAGAGGACGGCACCGACCTCGTTCCGCCGTGGCCCCATCGACGGATCTCGAACCCCGAGGGTGACGCCGCGACGCTCGACCGCTGCGGTGCGACCGGCTCGGGCGTCACCGTCGTCGTCATCGACACCGGCGTGAACCCGGATCACACCGAGGTCGCGGGTCGCGTGACCTGGTCGGTGAACACGGTCGACGACGGCCAGTCCGATGGTCGCGATGGCAACGGTCACGGCACCGCGGTCGCGAGCATCGCCGCCGGTCGGACGATCGGCGTCGCTCCCGACGCCTCGATCGCCGCCATCCGGGCGCTCGACGACGACGGCACCTATGTCGATTCCTGGTTGCTGACGGCGATCGATTGGACGGTCGCCCATGCCGACGACCTGACGCCCGCGGTGGTCAACATGTCGCTCGGAGCCACGCTGGCCGGACAACTCACGTCGAGCCTCGAAACGGCGCTGGATGCGCTTGAAGGGGCCGGGTTGACGGTCTTCGCGGCGGGTGGCAACGACTCGAAGCCATCATCGTGGGAGAGCCCCGCGGCCAGCATCTTCGTGGGAACGATCGGTGCCTGCGACGGCGCAGACCATCCGAGCCCGTTCTCGAACTTCGGCCCCTCCGTCGATCTCTGGGCGCCAGGGTCGTCGATTCTGGCGGCCGACTGGCTCCAGCCTGATGGCGGGCTCCTCCTCGAGAGCGGGACCTCCGAAGCGACGCCGATCGTCGCCGGGGTCGCCGCTCTCCATCTCCAACTGGCTCCCCCGACCGACGAGGAACGCGCGAACGCACCTCGTCGGATCGCGCACCGCATTCGACTGAGTCTGCTGGCATCTGCGGCGCCGTCCCGACTGTCGGACCGCGACGATCCCATCTGGGTCTCGCCGGGCGGCAACGCCATCCTGGGCGGAGCCGCGAACCTGCTCCTTCAGTCGTGCCCGCGAACGACCGGCATCGAACCCGGCCCCCTCGACTGGCATGACGGCGTCGCCGGCGTGCGGCTCGGTGACGGTCTCTCGCCGATCCCGCTCGACTTCTCGCACTCGCAGTTCGTGAACCATCCCGATGGACCGCTGGAGATCACGATCGGGCTGCTCGGACTTCCCCGGGTCGATCTCGAGCTTGGCGAGGGGACGCTCCCGCTCCCCGGCGCCACGGTCCGGATCATCGACATGGCCGACGACCGGGTGCTCTTCGATAGCGACTCGTGGATCGCGAGTGAACCGATCGCCAAGACCATGGATCGGGTGGTGCGATCGTCGACTTCGGCGGGCGTGCGCATCGACTGGCGACCCGCGTTCAGTTCCTGGCCCGACATGCCCGAGGGCGTCGGCTACGCGATGACCGCCGTCGTGGTCGACCCGTGCCCGGGTGAACTCACCGGCGACGGCGTCGTGGACGGACTCGACCTTCAACGATTGCTCGTGCAGTGGGGCGCCTGCCCGGTCGAGGGTCCCTGCGTCGCGGACCTCGACTCGAACGGCGTGGTGAACGCGATCGATCTCGGCCTGCTCTTCGCCGCATGGGGGACCTGCCCCGTGACGCCCACCCGTGGATTCCTGTTCGACTGCGATGGACGCGAGGTCCTGCGGAACCACGTGGGCGACACGATCCTCGATGACGGATCCCGCGCCGTCCGGGTCGGACGGTTCGGCGCGATCACCGCGGCCGGTGCCGACCTTGACTGTCCTGCACTCGACTGGGACACCGACGGCGGGGCGTTCACGATCGCGCCCGACGATCCGCGACAGGGCGCCTGCCTCACCGAGGATGGCTGCTCACTCGCCACCGCGACCGGCTGCCCGGACGGGGTGTTCTTCGGGGCTGGGGTCGAGTGCGGACCGTCGCTTCGAGCATGGCCGTTCCTGCTCGACTGCGGCCCGGACTCGATCATGCTCGGGTTCCCGTGGGTGCAACCGATCCTGGCCGGGCCCAACGTCCGTTTTCGTCAGCCGCTCCTCCCCGGGACCACTTCGATCTCGGCGGCACTCTTCATGGCGTACCCATCCTCGATCGCGAACTCGACGGGCATCTCGCTCGAGAGTGACGACGGCAACATCCTGGTCGATCGAGGACTGCTGCTTCCGCCCACGCCGTTCCGAGTGACGATCGAGTTCGCCGACGGTGGACCGCCTCTGATCTTCGAGACCCAGCCCGCCACTGACGCCGTCACGGGAATCGATCCGTCGCTTCCGCTGGTCGCGTATCGATTCGGCGAGCTCCTGCCGGCCCAGTCGAGGGAGATCCGCTCGATCGAGTTCGCGCCGGCACCGGCCGGGCTGTCGCCCGTCAGCAGCACGGCCATGATGTCCGCCTTCTACGGGGCCATCGTCGAAGAAGGAAGCCAGAATCCTCCGGTCGAGATCTCTCGGGACGGCGGCCGCACCTGGTCGGCGTACCGCGATGACGACACCGGCCAGCTGATCCAGTGGGGGATGTGTCTCATCCCGTGATCGAGGATGAGAAGGTCGTCCGACCCGCGTTCAGCGAAGCGGCACCGAGTCGGCGACCTCGAGTCCGAAGCCGTGCAGCGTCGGCCACGGCCTCGGATGGTTCGTGAGCAGTCGGAGCTTCGAGAGTCCGAGGTCCCGCAGGATCTGGCTGCCGATGCCGAGTTCACGCTGGTCCATGGGCACGACCTTCGAGCCGACGCCGTCGGGACGGGCGAGGTCCGGCGCGTTGACGTCCTCGGCGCGGCGGCTGACTTCGTGCAGGGTGCCGGAGATCTCGGCGTTGCCCGATTCGGGCCGCATGTAGACGAGGGCGCCGCGACCCGCCTCGCGAATCGCCCGCAGGCTCGCCATCAGATCGTCACGACTGCTGCGATCGGCCCCGCTTCCCGCCACCCCGAAGATGTCGCCGAGAAGATCGCGGCGCTGCACCCGCACGAGCGTCGGTTCGGCATGCTCGATCGGGCGACCGTCCTCGCCGAGATCGCCGATGCCACCGAGACACAGCGCGATGTGCGGCAGCGCGTCGATCGTGCTCCGCCACGCGAAGAGCCGGAAGACGCCTTCGGGGGTGTCGATGTCGCGGCCACCGACGGGATCGACGCGGTGGACCAGCGCCTCGAGTCCGAGCCGATGCTCGATGATCTGCTCGACCGAGCACATCTTGAGCCCGTGCTCGACGCACATCTCCTCGAGATCGGGGAGCCGCGCCATGTCACCATCGGGCTTGACGACCTCGATGATCGCGGACGCCGGCTTGAGCCCGGCCAGCTTGCAGAGATCGACCGAACCCTCGGTCTGGCCGGTGCGGACGAGCACGCCACCATCGCGGGCCCGGAGCGGGTTGATGTGGCCGGGTCGGACGAAGTCGTCGGGGCGGGCGGTCGGATCGGCCATCATGCGGATGGTGATCGCCCGATCGCTCGAACTGATGCCGGTGCCGACGCCGTGCCGCGGATGACCGTCGATCGAGATCGTGAACGGCGTCTGCCGGAGGCTGGTGTTGATCGCCCCCTGCGGACCGAGTTCGAGCCGGTCGCAGGTCTCGCCATCGACCGCGACGCAGAGGTAGCCGCCGCCGACCCGGGTCATGAAGTTCACGAGTTCGGGGGTCATGAACTCGGCCGCGACCACGAAGTCGCCCTCGTTCTCGCGGCTCTCGTCATCGACGAGGACGATCACGCGGCCGGCACGGAGTTCGTCGAGGATCTCGGGAATCGGGGCGAAGGTCATGACCGGGCATCGTACCGAACCGCGAGCAGGTGACGATGGCCTCGTACGATGCCCCCATGCCCAAGGCCAACCCCTACCGCACCACCGCCGCCGAGCGTCGTCGCCACGAGAAGATCGCCCTCGAAGTCACCAGTCTCCCGACCGCCGCCGGTCGCGAGTGGCGGGTGCAGGACTATCTCGACGCGTGGTTGAAGGCTCGCTCCCGCTCGCTCGTCTGGAAGCGGGACGGCGACGGCAACCTGCTGATCACGCGGAAGACTCAGGGACGTCGTCGCGGTGGTCCGAAGCCGCTCCTCATCACGGCACACCTTGATCACCCGGCGTTCGTGGTCACGTCGATCGGAGCGGACGGTCGCACGATCGACGCGCAGTTCCGCGGTGGCGTGCACGATCCGTACTTCGAGAACGCCCGCGTCGAGTTCCTCGACCGGAACGACACCGCCGTTCGCGGCCGGATCGTCGAGCTCCGCCCCGCCGACGAGACGTGCCCGTTCAAGACCGTGACCGTCCGGCTGTCGCGGAAGCACCCCGCGCTCGTCGTCGGCGACGTCGGTCGCTGGGCGTTTCCCGAGCCGAAGATCACGGGCCGCGGCGCGACGCGGGTCCTGCACACGCACGCCTGCGACGACCTTGCAGCTGCCGCCGCCGCGCTCTGCGCGTTCGACCGGATCCGGACGCGAAAGGGCTGCGAGCACGTCGGCCTGCTGTTCACGGTCGCCGAGGAGGTCGGGTTCGTCGGCGCGATCGGCGCCGCGACCAACGGCTTCGTTCCGAAGAACGCGCGACTCGTCTGTCTTGAGAACAGCCGCTCCTTCCCGGAGAGCCCGATCCACGGCGGACCGATCGTACGAGTCGGCGATCGGCTCACCGTCTTCAGCCCCGATCTCACCAACGACATCTCGGCCCTCTGCACCGCCCACGCCACGGCCCATCCCGCGTTCACCTGGCAGCGCAAGCTCATGCCCGGCGGTGCGTGCGAGGCGACCGCGTTCGCCGCATTCGGATTCGCGTCGACCTGCCTCTGCCTCCCGCTCGGGAACTACCACAACATGCAG
>CAYZSH010000057.1:11115-12530 GCA_964481025.1 uncultured Isosphaeraceae bacterium | reverse complement strand
GGGTCATCAACTTCTCGCGGTTCTCGATCCGATTTCCGGAGAAGCGGGACTTCTTCCTCGAGGACGCGGGGTACTTCAACTTCGGCGGCATCCGCTCGACGCCCGCACCGTTCTACTCGCGTCGCATCGGCCTCTCACCCGAAGGGCAGCCGGAGACGATCCTCGGCGGGGTGAAGCTGACCGGCTCGGTTGGTGACGTGTCGGTCGGGGTGTTGAACACGTACATGGACGACGAGGTGGAACCCGCGGGTCGCAACTACTTCGCGGGTCGGGCGCTTGTCAACGTGCTCGAACAGTCGTCGATCGGCATCGTCGCCACCAGCGGCAATCCGCTCGACGATCGGAGCAATCAGCTGATCGGTGCCGACTTCAACTACGCGACCAGCGATCTCGCCGGCGGCCGGCGGTTGACCGCGAACGCATGGTTCCAGCAGACGTTCACTGGTGGCGAGGAGATCGACGCGGCCGACGCCTCGGCGGTCGGACTGCGCTTCTCGTATCCCAACGACGTCTGGAGCTTCGGTGGCGGGTGGGCACGGATCGGCGAGGACTACTTTCCGGCCCTCGGGTTCGCGAACCGCATCGGCATCCACGAGTTCTTCGGCAACGTCCGACGTCGATGGCGACCGGAGAACGAGCTCGTGCGGTCCGTCGACGTCGGCGTCAACGGCTTCTGGGTGACCGGTCTCGACATGCAGACTCAGAGCATGAACCTCGACGTGGACATTCCGCGCATCCAGTTCGAGCGCGGCGACACCGTGTTTCTTCGCGCGGGTGTCGAGCAGGAGGCGCCGACCAACGACTTCCTCGCCGCAGGGTCGCTGCTGGTTCCGGCGGGCGACTACACCTGGCCGACGCTCTCGACGGGCTTCGAGACGACCTCGCGCGATCCGGTCGAGGTCGGCGGCGCGGCGCTCTGGTCGGGCTACTACGGAGGGAGCCGTGTCGAACTCGCGGGGAACGCACGCTGGCAGCCGAGTCCGACGTTCCTGCTCTCGGGCGGCCTGCAGTGGAACGAGATCTCGCTCGACACCGGCAACCTGCAGACGGTGCTCGCCTCGACCCGCGTGAACTTCTACTTCTCGCCGCTGGTGAGCTGGGAGAACCTCGTGCAGTACGACACGCAGTCCGGCACCGTCGGGGTCAACAGTCGCTTGCGCTGGGCCTTCCGGGACGGTCAGGAGATCTTCGTGGTCTACAACCAGAACGTGGAAGCCGATGATCTCGACTTCACGATCGCCCGTCACGAAATCGTGGCGAAGATTGGGTGGACGTTCTCGTTCTGACGATGAACCTGACGGTGGGACGTCGGTTGAGGGATCACGTCCGCGAACACGAACGGATTCGGGAGCAGCGACCATGCCGGGTGGGCGGCGGCGATGCGACATCGATGCGGGACTCCGCGACGACGCGAC
>CAYZSH010000057.1:0-11015 GCA_964481025.1 uncultured Isosphaeraceae bacterium | reverse complement strand
CCCTGGCCGACCGACCCGGTGCCTGCCCTCGCCGCCCGGGCGACCGCGTTCGACGGACTCGGTTTCGGTGGCGAGTCCGCCGCCGAGGTCTCGCCGTTCGTCTCCGATCGTGCGTACCAGGCGTCGAGTGCGGCGGACGACCTTCGGGGCACGTTCCTCGCGACCCGCGCGGTTCTGCGGCCGCTTGACGGAACCAGCGTCGGCTTCGTCGCGACCCGCGGCGGCGGCTCGGACGGCGATGCCTCGCTGGTCGGCGTCGATGTGGCGCAGACGCTGGCCGGACAGCGGGTCGAGGCGTGGATCCAGCAGGCGATGGGTGCGAGCGGGGTCGGCGAGCAGGAGTCGGATCGAGCCGCGATGGGTGCGTCCCTCGGCGGCGCGCTCGGCGGCGTTCGATACGGCGTCGGCTGGCGACGGATCGGCGACGGCTTCGAATCGGGTCTCGGTTCGACCGGGAACCGCGGCTCGCACGCCATGACGGGTCGCCTCGGCTGGGCGCTTCCGATCGAGTCGATTCCGTTCGTGCGGAGCTGGGAGTTCGGGGTTCGGGCGCGGTTCGACACGGATCTCGAGTTCGATCCCCGTCGGTTGCAACTCGACATCGACGCCCTCCGGCTGGTGGGGACCGGCGGGGATGCGTTCGAGTTCGGCATCCGTCAGGAACGGGCAGGCGTCGGGACCGACTTCCAGCACGCCGACCTCGTCGAACGGTTCCGAGTGGCGGTCGCCAGCAGTGCGGCTCGCCCGCTTCGGCTCGGGGCAGGCTTCGAGTTCGGCGACGAGGTCCGGGGCACCGCGGCGTCATGGCAGGGCTCGGCTCGGTGGGCGCCCGGCGGTGGCTTCGATCTCGGCGGATCGCTCGCGCTCGACCAGGCGATCGATGATCGGCGTGCCGCGGACACCATCCGGACGTCGATCGACGGTGGATTCGGGGTCGGAAAGGCCGCCAGCATCCGGACCCGAATCGGGTTCGATGCGGCTCGGGCCCGGCTTTCGGTCGGTCAGTCGCTGGGGCTCGATCTGGACCATGCCCTCTCGATATCGGTCGCGATCGAGCAGGAATGGCCGACCATCGAGGATCCCGGCCAGGACGGCGTGGTCCGCGCCCGCATCGGCGGCTCCTTTTCGTTCTGACCCTGTTTCCGCCAGAGTTCGCCTCCTGCGGTCAGGTTCCCGGTGACGCTGCAGGGTGGCGGGGGCATCGCCGATACTGTCGTTGAAAGCGGATGCGGCATTGTCGCCGCATCCCGCCGTCCGACGAAGGATCCAGACAGGTTCGGCCTTGACCCGGTCCGCTGCGCTTCATCCCGACGACGTCCCGCGCATCGATCCGGTGGCTCGATGCTGGCGGGAGCGGTTCGGCGACCTCGCCGACGACGTCGATGCGCGGGTGGCGGGGGCGACCAGCCTCGACCTCCTCGGACTCGAACTCGAACTTCGCCGCGAGACCGGACGCGCCGTCTCGCTGGAATCGATCGATGACGCCGTGACGCTCGCGACCGTGCGGGCCGCGGTCGAGGCGGCGCCACCGATCACGGACGCCGGAGCGACCGCTGACTGTTTCGATGACGCGGCGCCGTCGCCGGCGACGACCGCGCAGTCATCGCAGTGGCTCGCCGAGCGTCTCCGCCCTCGCCATCGCGGATACCTCGTTCCGCTCGTGATCGAACTGCCCGATGGCGTCTCGTGGCGCGATCTCTCCTCGGCGGTGCATCAGGTGCTCGCGGCGCATCCCGGGCTTCGCACCACGATCGTCGCCGACGAGGGCGACCCGCCGGATCTGCGACAGCGGATCGCGCCCGCGCCGACCCTGCCGGTCATCGAACCGCGCAGCGTGACCGGGCTCGACGATGAATCGATCCTGCGGCTGATCGACGGCTTGGGCGAGGCCACGCCCGCGGTCGGCTCGGGCAGTCCCTGGCGGGCCCTCGGATTGCTGGTCGGCGGCCGCCTACGCGGACTCCTGCTCGTCATCCACCACGCGGCCGTCGATGATCCGTCCCTTCGGTTGATCGTGGACGACCTTGCGGACGCGCTCGACGGCACGACGCTCGGCGCCGAGGGACGCGGGCTTCGTGCGGTCGGCGAAGCGCAGGCACGCGACGCGACGGGGGAGCGGGCGACGCGGGACCTCGAGTGGTGGCGAAATCGACTCGACGGGGTCCCGCGCGGGCTTCGTCTGCGGCCGACCGGTCGGCGATCGACGTGCCGACGACGGCTTCGACGACTTGGGGTCGAGGAAAGCACACGACTTGACGAGACGCTTCGACGTCGCGGGGGGCTGCGCTCGGCGGCGGTGCTGCAGGCGGTTCGACGCGCGGTGCGCGCGATCGGACTCGACGACGACGATCGCATCGCGCTGGGCGTTCCGATGTCGCTCCGCGATCATCCGGACCTCGATCGAACGGTCGGGATGCTGCTCAACACCGTGCCGGTGCCGATCGCGATCGACGCCGATCTCGATGCGATCGCGGGCGATCTCCGGGACGCCCGTCGCCGTCGCTTCACGCCGTACGAGACGATCGCTCGGGGTGTCCCCGCGCCGGGTGTCGGGCGAGGGCCGTGGCTTGACGTCGTGGTCGGGGTGGTCGAGGAGGATCGGGGACGACGTCCGCGACTTCCGTATCACGTCGGACCGACGCTCGACGCGCCGTTCCCGTTGCTGGTCGTCGCTCGATTCGGGGCGACGTGCCGACTGGAGATCGACGCGGATCCGGCGTGGATCGACGAGGAGACCGCCGAACGGTTCGCCGATGCCGTTCGCGTCCAGCTCGTCGCGATCGCCAACGACGCCCGGATCGACGACGACTCGATCGTCGCCGCGCCCGCCCGCAAGGTCGACGCTCGACCGCTCCCCGAGATCGTCACCGAGATCGCGGATCGGTCGGCGGAGTCGGTCGCGATCGACACCGCCGACGGACGGCGGCTGACCTATGCGTCGCTTGAATCGCACGCCGCGGCGCTCGCTGGAATGCTCGCTCGCGAGGGTCAACCACTCGACGCGCCGGTCGCGATCCTGGCCGAGCCGGGGGCGGGATTCCCGATCGCGGTGCTGGCCGCCATGAAGGCCGGTGGTGCGGCGATGCCGCTGCCGGTCGAGGCGCCGCCCGCCCGACTCGCGTCGCTCATCACCCGCGCAACACCCGCGGCGGTGCTCGTGGACGGCCCCGACATGCGGGCGCTGGCCGAACGGTCGCTGGCGGACGCGAAGATCGAGATTCCGATCGTCGACGCGGTGCGGGATGTCGAACTCGAGACCGCCGCCCCTGACTTCGAAGTCGATCCGCAGAGCGCCTGCTACGTGCTCTTCACGAGCGGCTCGACCGGCGAGCCGAAGGCCGTCCGCATGCACCATGCCGGACTGGCGGGACTCATCGAGCACGAACGCGCACGCACGCCGACCGAGGTCGCCGCACGAACCGCCCAGAACGCACCGCTCGGCTTCGACGTCGCGTTCCAGGAGCTCTTCTCGACGTGGGCGAGTGGCGGAACGCTCGTTCCGGTTCCACGCGAGACTCGACGCGACCCGGTCGCCCTCGCCCGCTTCCTCGACGATCACGCGGTCACCCGCATCCATCTCTCGCCGCTCGTGCTTCGCGCGCTGGCCGCCGCCTGTTCGGACGGGTTCCCGTCCGCGATCGCCGAGATCATCGCGGCGGGCGAGGCGCTTCGGATCGACGAGGCGATCAGACGGGCGGCGCAACGATCGGCCGGTGGCGTCAGGATCGTGAATCAGTACGGACCGACCGAGACGCACGTCGCGACCAGCGCCACGCTCTCCGACGATCCGGGATCGTGGCCGGATCTCCCGTCGATCGGTGCGCCGGTCGACGGCGTGGTGATCCGCATCGAGGATGCCGATGGCGGACTCGTGCCCTGGGGAGGCAGCGGCGAGCTCGTGGTCGAGGGCGATGCGGTCGCGCTGGGATACCTCGACGGTCCGACGGGCGGATTCGAGACGGTCGATGGTCGGCGTCGGTATCGCACCGGCGATCTCGCCCGATGCCGCGAGGACGGACGGATCGAGTACCTCGGTCGTCGGGACGAGCAGGTCAAGATCTCCGGCTACCGGGTCGAGCCCGGCGAGATCGAGGCGGTCATCTCGTCGCTGGTCGCGGTCGAGGATGCGGCGGTCGTCGCGGTGCCGACCGACGGCGACACGGCGCTGGTCGCCTTCGTGACCGGATCGTTCGGAGATGGCGGACTCGACGTGATCCTCGACGAGACGCGGCGGAGACTTCCGCCGTGGATGGTGCCCGCCCGGATCATCCCGGTCGATCGGCTTCCGCGATCGATCAACGGCAAGGTCGATCGACAGGCGCTGCGAGAACAGGCCGGCGGCGCTGCGATCCGGACGCAACTCGTCGGCGGCGCGCTCGGGGTGCCCGAGATCCTGATCCGACTCGATGCCGTACCCGGCACCGCGACGGATGTTCGCGACGATCAGCCGCTCGGCATGCTCGGGGTGGACAGCCTCGCGGCGATCCGGCTGCAGATCGCGTTCCGCGAGCGGTACGGTCAGGAACTTCCGATCGGCGAGATCCTGAGCGCGTCGCTTGGTCGACTTCGCGACCGGTTGCGGGGACCGAAGGCCCGGCCGCTCGAGATCGATCCGGCTCCCGTTCGCACCCGTCGGACGGATGCGGACGGCGACGAGATCTGGTCGCCGCTGGATCCGCTCGTGCGGGACGTGCTCGCCGAGGACGCGCTCGCGCCCGACGGTGCATTCCATCTCGCGTGGACCGTGCACTTCGACCGGGACGTCCCGATCGAATCCATCGCCTCGCGTCTGGTGGCGGCGCGGCGACGACATGCGACGCTTCGAACCCGACGACGAGCCGATCGCGGCGAACTGGTGCTCGACACGATCGGTCCGCTGCCGGTCGATCTCGAGGACTTCCCCGAGCCACCATCCCCGGAGGAACGGGCGCGACTCCTGCGACATCCGTTGCGGGTGGCCGACGGTGCGCCATGGCGGGCCGCGACGTGGCGGCGACCCGACGGTGGTCGCGACCTGCTCATCGTGATGCACCACGTGGCCGTGGACGGACGAACCGCGGCATCGATCGTGGACGAGATCGTGCGGGGCGACGAGATTCCGATGCGCCCCGCTCCATCGATCCCGCGGGTGCGTTCCGCGGCCTCGGACGACGCATGGTGGATTGCGCAGGTACGCGACGTGCTCGGTCATGTGTCGCTGCCTGCGCACGGCTTCGACGAGGACGCGTCTCCGCGGGTCGCGACCAGCAGTTCCGCGGCGGCCGCGTTCCGGCGGGCCGCGGAGCAGGCGGCGGCCCATGGACTTCCGCCCGTCGCGCCCGCGATCGTCGCCTGGGGGCTGCTGCTCGGGCGGGCGACCGGCCGCGACGTCGCGTTGATCGGCGTGCCGTTCGCGACCGACGTCGCCGATGCGGGACTCGGCGCCTCGATCCTGCCGATCCCGGTACCGCTGCAGGACGATCGATCGGTCACCGCCGTGGTGCGTCAGGTCGGAGCGCTGGTCTCGGACGGACTCGATCATCGCGGCGCGGCACTGGGCCGCATCGTGCGCGGACTCGAGCCCGAGACGTCCTTCGTGCGTCCGCCGCTCGACGGCGTGCTCACCCGCGACGATCCGATCCGGGTCGTCGACGGACAGTCGATCGAATGGACGTCCACGGGGATGAGCGTGTTCCGGGCGGGACTCGTCGTCCCCGCGATCGAACCGACGGCGCCCGCGGCGATCGAGGTCGAGCCCGCGGTGCTCGACGGCGAGCGGCCCGAGCATCTCATCGATCGACTCGCGGTGCTGCTCGGCGAGATCGCGGACGAACTGGAGCATGACGGCGGTCGCACCCTGGGCGACTTCGACACGCTGCGGCCCGAGGATCGCGCGTTGCTTCAGGCGTTCGGCGAGGGCGATCGCGCATCGAGTGATCCGGCGGACACCGTGGTCTCGTGGTTCGAGCGATCCGCCGCCCGGTCTCCCGAGGCGATCGCGGTCATCGACGGCCGGAGCGAGACCACGTACGCGCGACTCGAACGATGGAGTGCCGCGATCGCCGCGGCACTCGAGACGCAGGTCGGCCCGATCGCGGGCCGGGCCGTCGCGATCGCGGGCGGACGAAGTGCGGCCACGATCGCCGCCATGCTCGGGGTGGCCCGCGGAGGAGGCTGGTTCGTCCCGCTCGACGACGATCTTCCCGAGGATCGACGGGCGCGACAGGTCACGCTCTCGCGACCGGTCGCGGGTCTCGCGCCCGGCGCCGATCGGGGCCGACTCCCCGGCGTCGAAGTCGTGCTCGATCCCGAAGCGTTCCGCGACGTCGTCGACGCGGCGGCTCCGACGGTCGCGATCGATGCCGAGTCACCGTTCTATGCGATGTTCACCTCGGGCACGACCGGCGAGCCGCGCGGCGCCGTCATTCCGCATCGAGCTGTGGTGCGACTCGCGGACGATCCGTGGTTCCTGCCCGGAGGCGCGGGGTTCCGCATGCTGCATGCGGCGCCGCTCGCCTTCGACGCCTCGACGCTCGAACTCTGGTGGCCGCTTCTCAACGGCGGCACGGTGTGCTGCTGGGAGGGCGCGGGCGCGGACCTGCCCGGGATCGCGGCGCGGATGCGTCGTGATCGGATCGACGGATGCTGGCTGACCGCCGCGCTCTTCCATGCCGCGGTCGATGGCCTTCCCGAGCTCTTCGACGATCTCTCGATCGTGCTGACCGGCGGCGACGTCGTCTCGCCGTCGCACGTTCGACGACTGCATCGCCGGCTTCCCGGAATCTCGATCGTCGATGGTTACGGTCCGACCGAGAACACGGTGTTCACCGCCTGCGAGTCGGTGGTGCCCGGCGGCCTCGTCGGTGGTGCCTCGATCCCGGTCGGCCGTCCGATCCGCGGCACGAAGCTGCGGATTCTCGACGCCTCGGGGCGACCCGTTCCGGCGGGACGCTTCGGGGAACTGGTCGCGACCGGCGCGGGCGTCGGGCTGGGGTACCTCGGCGCCGACGGTCGTCCCGAGGATCGCGACGGTTTCGCACGGAACGACGCGGCCGACGAGCCGAGATACCGCACCGGCGACCGCGTGCGATGGAAGCTCGACGGGCGACTGGAATTCGGTGGCCGCCTCGACGCGCAGGTGAAGATCGCGGGACGTCGGATCGAACTCGAGGCGGTCGAGACCGCGTTGCGTTCGATCGACGGCGTGCTCGACGCCTGCGCCGCCGTGATCGACGATCGCGGCCGTCCGCGACTTGGCGCGATGATCGTGACGTCGTCGAACAAGGCGCTTCGTCCCGCGGACGTCCGCAGTGCGCTCGAACGTCGGCTGCCGAGCTGGGAGGTGCCCGCGATCATCGACACGATCGACGCGATTCCCGCGACCCGCAACGGCAAGGCCGATCGACGCGCCGTCGCGAAGATGCTGGCCGCGGCGGGGGTGACGGCGCACGAGTCCGGAGCTGCAATCGCTTCACCGCGACAGGACGAGCTGGTCTCGGTCGTCTGCCTGGCGGTTGCGGAGATCGCGGGGAGGCCGGTGGCCGACCCGAACCGATCGGTGCGGGAGCTGGGCGTCGATTCGCTCGATCTGCTGCGGCTGGCGCTCGAACTCGAGAATCGCATCGCGCGACCGGTGCGACTGGTGGACGTGCTGGAAGGCGGCAGTCCGGTGGCGATCGCGGATCGCATCGCCGATGACATCGACCGCGAGCACGCCGAGGTCGTGACCCTTCATCCCGGTGGCTCGCAACGGGCCCGGTCGCTCTACTGCATCCCGGGCATCGGCGGCACGGTGTTCAGTTTCAAGACGATCCTCGACGGTCTTCCCGCGTGGCTGCCGGTGCACGGGCTGCCGTACCCCGGCACCGCAGGTCGCGAGGCACCGATCCGACGGCTCGACCGACTCGGGGCGGTGCTGGCCGACCGCATCCGACGGGCGTCGCCGCCGACGGCGCTCCTCGGATATTCGCTCGGTGGTTTCGCGGCGTTCGAGGCGGCGCGGCTGCTCGCCGCCGACGGCATCTCGCCGACCGTGGTCGTCATCGACACCTCGCCCGCCGGCCTGCCGTCGCGACGCTCGTTCGCGGCCCGGGTCACGTCCGCCCGCGACTGGAAGATGCGGTTCAAGAACGTGCTGCCCCAGGGGGTCATCGATCGACTCGGAGGCGGTGGCGGGAAGGGCCGGGCGATCGAGTCGTTGCGCGACGTGGTGGCCGCGGGCTTCGAGGCGATGCGGTTCCACGATCCGCAGCCCGCGCCGGTGGACGTCGTCCTGATCCGCACCGCCGAGACCGACTTCGGACCGATCGCCGATGTCGCGGATCTCGGGTGGGGAGAACTCGCCCGACACGTCGAGGTGGTCGAGATTCCGACCGCGCACCTCGAGGTGTTCCGAGGTGGATCGATGGATCTCGCCCGCGTGGTGCGGGCGGTCGTCGAACGCAATCGTCAGCGGTGACGGCCGATCGCCTTCCGATCACGAGCGGCGGAACTTCTCCGGCAGTTCGTATGGTCCGGGCTTGAGGACGCGGGTCCCGCACTCGGGACAGGCGTTCCGCGAGTCGTCGGCCCAGAAGGACTCCATCGCGTCACGGAAGTGCTGCACGATGTCCTTGCAGTCGAACGCCTGATCATGCACGAGCGAGCCGCAGTTCTCGCAATAGAAGATCTGGTGTTCGATCTCGCCGGCCGGGCGACGTCGTTCGACCACGAGTCCGAGCGTGTCGGGCGGGCGACATGGCGCGTGCGGAACGTTCGGCGGAATGAAGAAGGTCTCACCCTCGCGGACGCAGTGCTCGATGATCCGGCCGTCCTCCCAGGTCTTCACCACGATGTCGCCCTTCAACTGGATGAAGAACTCCTCGCTGTCCACCTTGTGGAAGTCGTTGCGGGCGTTCGGCCCCGCGATCACCATCGCGAAGAAGTCGCGACCGCTGTAGAGGTACTTGTTGCCGACCGGCGGCTGGAACGAGGCGCGATTCGCGTCGACCCACGACATCAGATCGATCGGGACGCTGACCGAGCCGTCGGGCTCGAACCCGTCCGGCTCGTTCGGGGTGTCGGGGTTGGCGAGGGCGCGATGCGCAGCGGCGGCGTGGTCGGTCATGAGCGGTGACTCCCGAGTTTCGGCGCGATCGAAGGTGGTGAACGCCCTCGACAGCGTAGTCCACGAGGCGTCGCGTCCGCACCGGTCCTCGCGTACCGTCGAGGCATGACCGTCGCGCCAACGACCGAATTCGAGGTCCCCGAGCCCGCCGGCTGGACGGCGTGGCCCGCGGGGGAGCGGCGGGGGCGGACGATCCTGCTGGTCGCGGCGGATCTCGCACTTTCGGTGCTCGCGGGCGCGATCGGCGGCGACGCACTCTGGGCGGCGACCGGGTTGGCCCTGCTGCTGGTCTCGCAGAACCGCTGGTTCCTGCCGACCGAGTACGTCGTGGATGCCACGACTCTGACCGCAGGATTCCCGCTGCGACGCCGTACGCTCCGCTGGACGGATGCACGTCTGCTGGTGCTCGACCCGGCGGGCGGATGGCTCTCGGGCTCGCGGACGTCGCGCCGCGGCGGCATCGATCTGTACTGGGGCCCGAACCCCGAGGCGACCCGGTCGCTCGTCCGGCGTCGCGCCGAGGCCGCGGTCATGGCAGGCGTGCCGATCGAGATCCTCGTTCCCGATGATCGGAGCGAGGCCGCGTGACCCGTCGCCGACTCATCGACCGACTCAGGCACGCCTTCGCGGTGGAGGACCCGGATGCCTTCACGCCGACCGAGCGGGAGCGCGAGATCGCGGTCCGCGTCTGCCGCGAGGTCGTCAGGCGACGCATGACCACGCCTGCGCTCATGCTGCTGGAGATGTCGCGTCCGCTCAACTTCCTCGGCGCGCAGGCCCTGCACTTCTTCCGTCCATTCGGCTCGGTGTTCGTCGAGCCCGGATCGTGGGAGGCCTTCGCGGCGTTCGTCGAGCGACGCGGCTCGGTCGAGTTCCTCTGCCGGACGCTCGAAGACGAGGCCGCGGCGGCGGCGAGCGGCGAGGTCGAAGTCGATCCGGAGGACGATTCGGACGACGCCGACGCGTGATCGGCGGGCCGCGGTTCGAGTACCGTTCCGGAAATCGCTCTTCGCCAGATCCGACCCCGGCCGGACCAGATCCGCATGCACGTCGACGCCAGCGCCGCCCCCAGTCTCGACCCGTCCCGCATCAAGGTCATCGTCGCCACCGACTGCGGCTCGACCACGACCAAGGCGATCATGATCGAGGAGGTCGACGGCGTCTACCGCCAGACGCACCGGGGCGAGGCGCCGACCACCGTCGAGGAGCCGTTCGCCGACGTCACGGTCGGCGTGGTGAACGCGGTCACCGAACTGCAGGAACTCTCGGGCCGCCGGCTGATCGCCGACGACGGCACGATCATCCGCCGCGACTCGATCGACGATGCCGACGGTTGCGACATCTACATCTCGACGAGTTCCGCAGGCGGTGGACTTCAGATGATGGTCGCGGGCGTGGTGCGGGAGATGACCGCGGCCAGCGCGAAGCGTGCCGCGCTCGGCGCCGGCGCGATCGTCATGGACGTCATCGCCAGCAACGACAAGCGGAAGCCGTACGAGCAGATCCAGCGGATCCGTGAACTCCGACCCGACATGGTCCTGCTGTCGGGCGGCACCGACGGCGGCAACACCACGCAGGTCGTGCAGCTGGCGGAACTCGTCGCGCCCGCGAAGCCGCGTCCCCGCTTCGGCTCCGCGTACCAGCTCCCGATCATCTTCGCGGGCAACAAGGACGCGCGACCGGAGATCGAGCGGGTCTTCGCCGAGCAGCCCGACACGACCGGCGGCTTCGATCTCTCGCTGGTCGAGAACCTGCGTCCGACGCTCGAGCAGGAGAACCTCGGCCCCGCCCGCGACCGCATCCACGACGTGTTCCTCGAGCACGTCATGGCCCACGCCCCCGGCTACGACAAACTCATCGACTGGACCGACGCCCCGATCATGCCGACCCCCGGCGCCGTCGGCGACATTCTGCAGACGATCGCCCGCAC
>CAYZSH010000056.1:12096-12588 GCA_964481025.1 uncultured Isosphaeraceae bacterium | reverse complement strand
CGCGGCGAACTCGCGGACGAGGTCGTCATCATCGGTGGCCACCTCGACCACCTCGGCATGGGCGAGTTCGGATCCCGTCGAGGCTCGGGCGCCCTGCACCCCGGTGCGGACGACAACGCCTCGGGCGCCGCGGCCCTCATGATGCTCGGCGAGAGTCTCCGCACCGCGTACGACGCGCTCCCCGAGGACGCCGACGCCCGCACCATCATCTTCGCGGCCTTCGACGCCGAGGAGAGCGGACTCAACGGCAGCCGGTACTACGTCGACAACCCGCCGCACGAGCTCGACGACATCCAGCTCATGATCAACTTCGACATGATCGGCCGCGTCGTGAACGATCGGCTCAGCATCACCGGCGCCGATTCGGCCGAGGGCATGAAGGACTGGGCGCAGCCGATGTTCGACGCCAGCGGGCTCGAGATCGTGCTGCAGGACGGCATGCGAGGCGGCGGCAGCGATCACGCGTCGTTCTACCGGCGTGGGATTCCCGTG
>CAYZSH010000056.1:0-12086 GCA_964481025.1 uncultured Isosphaeraceae bacterium | reverse complement strand
CTTCGCGATCTGCGCCGACTTCCACGACGACTACCACACCCCCGACGACACCGCGGACAAGCTCTATCGCACCGCGGCGGTCAAGACCATCGATCTCTTCCACGAGATCGCGTACAACGCCGCCGTCCGCGACGACAAGTTCAAGTTCGCCAGTCCCGACGCCGGTCCCGAAGGCACGCCCGGCCCCGCCCGCCCGCGGGCGCTCCGCGTGCGACTCGGCATCCGCAGTCGCGAGCTGCCCGACGGCGCCGGACTCGAGGTCGTGAGCGTCACCGACGATTCGACCGCCGCGAAGGCGGGCATCCAGGCCGGTGACATCATCAAGAAGTGGGACAAGAACCCGATGACCTCCCGGGCCGATCTCGTCGGCCGGCTCGCCGAGCTCAAGGCCGGCGATCAGGTTCAGGTCGTCATCGAGCGGGACGGCAAGACCGAGACGAAGTTCCTCGAGATGCAGTCGGCCGAGTGATCGTCCGTCCAGTCGAGATCCTCACACGGCCCCGGACGTCTCGTCCGGGGCCGTGTGTCATCTCCAGGACCGCAAGTCGGCCTCACGGCTGACGTTCGTCGCCCTCCGCACGCTGTCGCGCCGCGTCGGGCCGGAACGCTGCAGCGGTCCGGGCGATCGCATCGCCACCGAACTTCGCGCGGATCGCATCGGTCGCGGCATCGAGTCGGCGTCGTCGCCCATGCTCGGGATCACCCGCCGTGAAGAGCGAACCGTCGTCCTCGGCATCGAGTCGATCGACCGCGAATCCGATCAACCGCACCGGTCGGAACGGCCAGCGTCGGAAGAGTTCGCGCGCCCGTTCCCAGAGCACGTCGGTCCGGTCGGTCGTCGGTTCGAGCGTCGCCGAACGCGTGTTGGTGACGAACTCGCCGTCGCGGATCTTGACCGTCACGCCCGCCGCCAGCCTGCCGTGCCGCCGAAGTCGCGTGGAGACCCGCTCGACATGACGAAGCAGCACCGCCTCGACCTCGGCGGGATCGGCGAGATCCACCCCGAAGGTCTGCTCGTGTCCGATCGACTTCGCGGTGCGATCGCCGTGGACCGGACGATCGTCGATCCCGTGTGCGAGCTGCGTGAATCGCGCGGCGTGGTCGCCCAGCACGGTGCGAAGATGCGCCGGATCCGCCGTCTGGAGATCGCGGAACGTGCGGATGCCTCGGGCCTCGCACCTCGCCGCGGTCTTCGGCCCGATGCCCCACATCCGCGAGATCGGCAGCGGCGCGAGCCGCTCCGCGAGCCCCTCGGACTCGATGACCGTGAGACCGTCCGGCTTGTCGAGGTCGGACGCGATCTTCGCGACGAACTTGCACGGTGCGACCCCGACGCTCGCGGTCAGATCGAGTTCCGACCGGATGCGGGCTCTCAGCGCGGTCGCGATCTCGCGACCATCGCCGAGCAAGCGACGCGAACCGGTGACGTCCACGAACGCCTCGTCGATCGAGAGCGGCTCGACCAGCGGCGACGCGGACTCCAGGATCTCCATGATCCGACGACTGTCGGCCTCGTAGCGACCGAAGGACGGCGAGACGACCACGGCCTCGGGACATCGTCGAAGCGCCTCGGCCATCGGCATCGCGGAACGGCAGCCGAACCGTCGGGCCTCGTAGCTCGCCGCCGCGACCACCCCGCGACCGCCGCGTCCGCCGACGAGCACCGGGCGACCACGGAGCGCGGGGTCGTCACGCTGCTCGACGGACGCGAAGAACGCGTCCATGTCCACGTGCAGGATGGTCCGCTCGTCGCTCACCGGCTCTCGGTGACGGCGGGGTTGGCGAAGAGCCGGCCGAGTCGATCGCGGGCCGCGGCATCGATCTCGCCGAGCTCGACCAGCTGGTCGACCAGCGTCGCCCATCGCTCGTCGGTCATCCAGCCGATCCGATGCGCCTCGGTGACGTCCGACCGCACGAACGCGGAGAGCTTCGACGACGCGAGTTCGAGCGTGCGGGGCGTGAAGTCGGGGTTGAGCGTCGCGATGGTGTCGTTGATCGGCCCGGGATCGGCGAGATACGCATCCCAGCCTTCACTCACCGCCTCGACGAGTCGAGCGACCACCTCGGGTTCCTTCTCGAGCATCTCCTCCCGCACCGCGAGCACCACGTCGTACGGATCGAATCCGGTGTCGGCGACGAGGAAGACGCGGGTGGCGACGCCATCGGCCTCGAGCTGCACGGGCTCGGCGGTCGCGAACGCCTGCATCGCGATGACCTCGTCGGCGAGAAACGGCGCAAGCGATCCGGTGTACGGGACCCGGACGAGACGACTCGGGCCCAGTCTCCGCTTCAACCACTCGAGATACGGCAGACCATCGCCCGCCATGAACTTCCCGTCCGCCGCCCAGACCTCGGCGAGCGTCGTGTACGGCGCTTCGCGACGCACCACGATCGCCCGCGGCGCCTTCTGGAATCCCGCATGCACCGCGACGATCCGACCACCCGACGCTCGCAACGTCACCAGCTGCGACGCGGAGACGATCGCGGCATCCACCTGCCCCGCTGCGAGCAGCTGCGGACCCGGCACGTCCGCACCGCCGGGGAGCAGCGTGACGTCGAGACCTCGACGTTCGAAACCACCCGTCGCGGCGGCCGCGTAGAGACCGCCGAACTCGGGCTCGGGGAACCAGTTGAGCTGGAGGCGGAGTCGGCGCGGCCCGGCCGTCGTCGTGGCGTCGTCTGCCGTGTCGCAGGCGACCGGCAGCGCCGTCGCCGCGACCAGCGTCGCGCACAGCACGACGAATCGAAGTCGGGACACGACGAGATCGTGGAGGCACCTGGGCATGGTTCTCGTTTCCTGCGAAGATGGCGGCGATGTCGGTGACGGCGTCATCGGGCCGAGGCATGCCAGCGTCGCAGCAGCGCCCAGCCGATGCCGTTGACGATACCGAAGAGCAGGAAGCCGAGACCGGCCGCGAGCGTGATCGCGGCGAAGACCGTCGGCGTGCGGTTCTGCTTGAGGGCGCTGGTGATGACGGCGCCGAGCGGCGCGACGTCGCCGCCGAAGCCGCCGGTGAACTCGCCGACGATCGCACCGATCACCGCGAGTCCGGCGGCGATGCGAAGCCCGGTGAAGACACTGGGCAGCGACCACGGAAGCCCGAGCGACCACCACGTCCGTATGCGGCCCGCCCCATGGATGCGGAAGATCTCCTGCAGGCCAGGGTCAACCGACTGCAGTCCGTCGAGCGTGCCCGCCACCACCGGGAAGAGCGAGACGATGCACGCGGAGGCCGCCACGCTTGGTAGTCCGTAGCCGAACCAGATGACGAGCATCGGGGCGATCGCGACGAGCGGCACCATCTGAAGAAGCAGTGCCAGCGGATACACGCCCCGCCGCGCGAGCGGCACCAGCGACAGCACGCTCCCGGCGACGACCCCGATCACCGCACTCCCGAGAAAGCCGAGGCCGGTCGCGGTCGCGGTCCGCCCCGTCGCGGCGGCGAGTCTCGGACCGTCGTCGATCATCGCCCGAGCGATCCGCGAGGGCGACGGGAGCAGGTACTCGGGCACGCCGAACAGGCGGACCACGAGTTCCCAGACGACCAGCGCGGCGATCACCACGACGAGCGGCGGCCACGCCACCTGCCAGAGACGACGGCCGATCATCGCGTCGCCTCCACGCCACCCCGGAGCACGTCGAGCACCTTCGACTGCATGGCCGCGAACGCGGGATCGGATCGAAGCGACGGTTCGCGGGTGGCGAACGGAATCGAGAAGCGTTCGATGATCCTCGCCGGCCGTGGCGACATGACGATCACCTCGTCGCCGAGGAAGACCGCCTCCGAGATCGAATGCGTCACGAGCAGCACCGTGATGCCGGTTCCCCGCACGAGTGCGGCCAGTTCCTCGTCGAGCCGGAACCGGGTCACCTCGTCGAGCGCCCCGAATGGTTCATCGAGCAGCAGCAGACGAGGATTCGAGACGAGCGCCCGCGCGACCGCGGCCCGCATCCGCATGCCGCCCGAGAGTTGCGCCGGCAACCGGTCGGCCGCGTCGGCCAGTCCGACCATCGCCAGTCGTTCGTCGGCGGCGGCCAGTGCCTCGGCACGCGGACGGCCCGCGAGTTCCAGCGGCAGCGCCACGTTCCGCCGCACGCTCCGCCACGGAAGCAGTCGCGGCTCCTGAAAACAGAAGCCGATCGGAATCGATGGATCGCGTTCGACCTCGCCGGAAGTCGGTCGATCGAGGCCGCCGATGATCCGAAGCACGGTGCTCTTGCCGCAGCCGGTCGGACCGATCAGCACGGTGATCGTGCCGGGGGCGAGTTCGAGATCGACACCGTCGACCGCCTCGACGTCGCCATGTTCGCCGGCGAAGGTTCGACGAAGATTCCGCACCCGCACGACCGCTTCGTTCATGCCCGGCTCCCAGCGTCGCGAATCGCGAGCAGGCGCAGCGCGTTGAGCACGACCGCGACCGTGCTGCCCTCGTGCATCACGACCGCGAGCGACAACGCGATCGACCCGGTCGAACCGAGCACGATCAGCAGCACCACCATGCTCATCGATCCGATCACGTTCTGTCGGATGACCGAGCGGGTTCGTCGCGCAATGCCGATCGCGAACGGCAGACGCCCGAGATCGTCACGCACGAGCGCCACGTCCGCGGCCTCGAGCGCGACATCGGTGCCGCTGCCACCCATCGCGATTCCGACGGTCGCGGCCGCCAGCGCGGGCGCGTCGTTGACGCCGTCGCCGACCATCGCCACGGAGCCGTGCGTTTCGCGGAGCGCCGCGACCTCGTCGATCTTCTGCTCGGGAAGCAGCTCGAAACGGACCTCGTCGACGCCGAGGCGGGACGACACGACCCGTGCGGGTCCCTGTCGATCGCCGGTCAGCATCACGAGCGGCCCGAGTCCCATCGATCGCAGTCGAGCGATCGCACCCGGTGCTTCGGGACGCTCGACGTCCGCCAGTCCGATCACGCCCATCGCGACCCCGTCGATCGCGACATACGCGGTGGTGAGCCCGCCGCCGGAGAGTCGTTCAGCGTCGGCCCGCAGCGTGTCGCCGGCGTCGACGCCTTCAGACTCGAGCAGTCGAGCGCCGCCCACGAGCACCACCCGCCCGTCGACGCGCCCGCGCATGCCACGACCCGGCACCACGGCGGCCTCCTCCGGCGCGGCGACCACCACGCCGGCGTCCCCCGCGGCCCGCACCACGGCCTCCGCGAGCGGATGCGTGCTCTGCGATTCGATCGATGCCGCGAGGCGCAGCAGTTCCTCGCGGGTGGTGTGCGCCGCGACGACCACCTCCTGCACCGACGGCCGACCTTCGGTCAGCGTGCCCGTCTTGTCGAACGCGATCGCCCGCACGCCGCCGAGCGCCTCGATCGCCTCGCCGCCCTTGACGAGCACACCGCCCCGCGCCGTACGGGCGATGCCCGCGAGCACCGAGGCCGGCGTCGAGATCGCGAGGGCGCACGGCGAGGCGCCGACGAGCACCGTGAGCGCCCGCGTGATCGCGTCGGACCACGCCAGCCAGCCGACGAGCGGCGGCACGACCATGAGCAGCGCCACCACCACGATCACGATCGGCACGTAGACGCGGGTGAAGCGTTCCGCGGTCCGCTGAGTCGGCGCCTTGCGCTGCTCAGCCTCCTCGACCAGTCGCACCATGCGGGCCATCAACGTCTCGCCTGCGGGACGGGTAGCTTCGATCTCGATCGTGGCATCGAGGTTGAGCGTGCCGGCGAAGACGTCGCCGCCGACCTCGACCCGGACCGGCACGCTCTCGCCGGTGATCGGTGACTGATCGATGCCGCTCGCGCCGACGAGGACGCGCCCATCGATCGGCACCCGTTCGGTCGCATGCACCCGCACGCGGTCACCGATCACGAGATCGGACACCGGCACGGTCTCCTCGCCGCCCTCCGTGGTGATCCGCCGGGCCTCGTCCGGGGCATATGTGCCGAGCGCGTCGATCGCACCACGGGCCCGTTGCAGGGCCAGGTCCTCGAGGGCGTGACCGAGGGCGAAGAGGAACAGCAGGACAGCGGCTTCCCCGAATCCGCCCAGCAACGCCGCCCCCAGTGCCGCCAGCAGCATCAGGAGATCGACGTCCAGCCGACCGCGAATCAACTGCCGGCCGGTATCCACGACCACGTCCGCGGCCGCCACGAGCATCGCCGCCAGGTAGAGCCCGTCCCGAACGAGCGGCCAGTCCATGCCGCCGGTGGCCGCGCCCATCGCCAGCAGCACCCCGCTTCCGATCGCCGCCAGCTGATGGCGTCCGAACCGCATCGGGACCGATGCGGGTGGCGAGGTCGCCGGGGAACTGGAGGTGGTTCGAGTCATCGACGGGAGCGGGTCGCCGGCGTCGAAGTCCGCCGGGAAGGTCCGGAAAGTCCGAAGCCTACGCGGGGAAGGCGGATTCGACCGCATGCCGACCGGCCCGACACCACGGATTCCTGTCGAGCGATCCCCCGGATCGCCGATCAACTCGTCGGACGAACGATCTCCGAGCAACGAGCGATGATCGACTGGACCGACCGTTACCTCTCCTCCCTGACCGACCTCGACCGCTACCACGACCTCGTGGACGCGGTGCTGGCTCTGGGCGCCCATCGGCGTCCGGATCTGGACCCCGATCTGGCCCAGGCTCGGCTGGAGAGCATCGCGCATCGAGTGCGCTGTCAGGTGCCTCATCTGGCGAGCCGTCACCGAACCAGCGGTCCCCGCGGGGTGGATGGCGTGCTGGCCCACCTCCACGAAGCACTCTTCGACGACCTCGGCCTCGGCCGAAGCACCGACGTTCTGCCCCATCCCGATGCGATGGATCTGGATCTGGTGCTCCAGGGGGTCCCCGGACTCCCCGTGGCATGCAGTCTGGCCTACTGCGCGGTCGCCGAACGGGTCGGACTCGACGTGTTCGGAATCGAACTGCCGGGGGGGTTCCTCGTGGCCGTCCGGGATGTCGCCAATCGCCGGATCACGGTGCTGGACCCCGCCAACGGCGGGCGGCTGATCGATGGTGGTGACTTCCGGGAGATCTCCCGAGGCATCGACGTCGCCGCCGACCCCCGCCAGTTGCTCGCCCCGGCGTTGCCCGCAGTCTGGCTTCGCAGGTGGTTGCGCGACCTGTCCCTGGCGAGCGTCCGCAGCGGCGAGGTCCATCTCCTTGATTCCTGGGCTCGGCTCTCGACCGAGACCGAGGAGATTCTCGGAGCCTGAGTTCGCGGAATCCGGACAGCGTGATCCGCGAAATCGCACGCTCGAAGATTCTCTTCCGCCTCTTGGTTTCCCGTGAAATGCGGTCTATCCTGAACGTTATGAACGCCCTCTCGAACATCGGTGCGGGGACCGGACGATCCCTCCGTCGCGGGTTCACGCTGGTCGAACTTCTGGTGGTCATCGCGATCATCGCGTTGCTGCTTGCGATCGTGCTCTTCGCGGTCGGTGGATTCCGTGACTCCGCGCGGCTCGTGGAGTGCATGAGCAATCAGCACCAGCTGCAGGTGGGACTCGTGGGTTGGAGTCAGGACCACAACGGCAAGTTCATGAGCCCCGAGAGCCGCGAGTATCAGGGCATCGAGGAACTCTTCTGGGTCAAGAGTTACAACACCGGCGCGAACGACGGCCTGCGACTCGTCGACGGTCGCGAGACCGAGTTCGCGATGCGCGACGGCCAGCTCTGGGAGTACGTCGGCGACATCGATGCGTACAGCTCCCCGCTCGATCCGAGTGGACGTGTGCGCAGCTACTCGCTGAACGGCTTCATCAGCGATTCGCCCGACAACCCCAACTCGGTGTGGGGCCCCACCGTCGACCGGATCAGCAAGATCCGCAACCCCGCCAAGACGATGTACACCATCGCCGAGCATGACACCGGTTGGCAGTTCGACTACAACCGCGGCGGCTGGGTGATCGACACCTACAACGGCATCTGGAAGGACTTCCCCGCATTCTGGGAGCCTGCGGACCGAATTGCCATGAGTTTCGTGGACGGCTCGAGCCGCATCATCGAGTTCGCGAACCCGAAGTTGTCCGAAGCCGTGCCCGGCCACGAGGTGCCGGTCAACGAGTTGTCTCAGGCCGACTTCGATCTGTTCAGCGAGTGGCTCAATCCGAAGCGTTGATCCAACTCGGAATCGCCGGATCGGCCGGATGAACCGGTTCGTCCGGAACATCGAGATCCACGGGGAGTTCCTTCGTTCCAAGGGCGTCCTTCGCCCGGGGAGGAGCGTCCGTTGAACGCTGGCATGCACATTCGTCGAATCGGATTCACCCTGGTCGAACTGCTGGTGGTGATCGCGATCATCGCGCTCCTCGTGGCGATCGTCCTCATCTCGGTCGGCACCTTCCGGGATCAGGCCAGACTCGTGCAGTGCATGAGCAACCAGCACCAACTGCAGGTCGGTCTGGTCGGCTACAGCCAGGAACACGGCGGCAAGTTCATCAGCCCTCGAACTTCGCCACTCGGCAACCTGCCGCGCGACCTCCTCTGGGTCCGAAGTTACAACGGTGACGGCAACACCAGACTCGACGCGCAGGGCTACGAAACGATCGCCGCCCTCGAGGATGGCGCCCTCTGGGAATACGTCGGCGATCCCGCGGCCTACCGCTCGCCGCTCGATCCGACGCAGCGGATCCGTTCCTACGCGGTCAACGGCTTCATCAGCGACCTTCCCGACAATCCCTCGAACCCCGAGTTCGCATGGGGGCCGGTCGCGGACCGCATCAGCAAGGTCCGCAACCCCACCAACACGCTCTACACGATCCCCGAGCAGGACAAGAACGCGAACTACAACTCGCAGGGCTGGGTCATCGACATCTACAGCCGGGTCTGGAAGGACTTCCCCGCGTTCTGGGAGCCGCGTGGAAAGATCGCCGCGAGCTTCGTGGACGGTTCGAGCCGGGTGATCTCGTTCGCCGACCCGGATCTCGCGGACTTCATCCCCGGACACGAGACGCCCGCGGACCCGAACACCACCCTCGACTTCGATCGCTTCGCGGTGTGGGTGAATCCCGACGAGTGAGCCTTCGGGAGCCCCGGATCGGGGAACCTGCCCGGCACTGAGGGATCGGACCAGAGACGGGTCACACGGATCCGAATCGCACCGGGGGATGGAGTCACGACATGCTCAAGATCGGAACGCTGCCGACCTCGGCGGCCCTTGCCCTCGCCACCTGCCTCACCGCGGCGGGTGAGGACAGGGTCCGCTACGACCATCACAGCGTCGCGCGGGTCGAGGTCGATTCGATGCGTGAACTCCGCACCCTGCTCGCCCTCGGCGGTGACATCTGGTCGGAATCCATCGGCATCGGCTCGATCGACGTCATGCTTCCGACCGACCGCCTCCCGGTGCTCGAGCGGGCGGGACTCGATCACGAGATCCTGATCCCCGCGGTACAGCCGCTCCTCGACGCGGAGCTCGCCCGGCTTCAGGCCGCCGGCGAAGGTGGCATCGCGGGCGGCGGCTTCTTCGACGACTACCGCACGAGGACCGAACTCCTCGACTTCTACGACGCGCTCGCCGCGGCGAGACCCGACCTCGTGACGAGCCGCGTGATCGGAACCTCGATCGAGGGCCGCCCGATCCGGGCCTTCACGATCTGCGGAGGCGACGCCACGTCCGCGCCGGCGATCTACGTCAACACCGGCGCGCACGCCCGCGAGTGGATCGGCCCGGCCACGATCGCCTTCGTCGCGGACGCGCTGGTGAACGGCCATGGATCCGACCCGCGAATCACCGCGCTCGTCGACGGACTCTGCTGGCACATCGTTCCCCTCGCGAACCCGGACGGCTACGAGTACACGTGGTCCACCAACCGACTCTGGCGGAAGAACCGTCGCAACAACGGCGACGGCACCTTCGGCGTCGACTGGAACCGCAACTTCTCCGCGGGCTGGGGCGGCCCCGGTTCGAGCGGCGCCACCAACAACGAAACCTATCGGGGCACCACGCCGTTCAGCGAACCCGAGAGCCAGGCGACCCGCGACGACGTGCTTGCGCAGTCCAACGTCGCGATCTTCCTCGACGTCCACTCCTATTCGCAGCTCGTGCTCTGGCCGTACGGCTATCAGAGCGGCGAGCCGACCGGAACCGCCGGCGAGGTGCATCGCGCCATCGGATTGGGCATGGCGGACGCGATCCGCTCGGTGCACGGCACGTCGTTCACGCCGCAGCCCGCGTACGCCCTCTACCTCGCGAGCGGCACGAGTCTCGACTGGGCGTGGGACGAAACCGGAGCCTATGGATTCACCTACGAACTGCGGGACACCGGGCAGAACGGATTCGTCCTGCCCCCGGACCAGATCATTCCCAGCGGCGAGGAGATTCTCGAGTCGCTGCTCTGGACCGGCGAACAGGTGCTCGGCGCCGTCGTGGCGTCCTTCGCCGCCGGCGAGCCGGCGGTCGTGACCCCCGGCGTCGCCACCGAATTCGACGTGACGCTGACCTCGGTCTTCGCCGAACTCGATTCCTCGACCGCGATCTGTCGCACTCGGATCGACGGCGGGCTCTGGAGCACCGCGTCGATGACGTCGCTCGGCGGCGACGTGTATCGAGGGGTGCTTCCCGCGGCCGCATGCGGATCGATGATCGACTTCGAGTTCGCGATCTCGACCGTCGGCGGCGCCGAGGTCCTCGTGCGATCCGAGTCCGGTGATGCGTGGTCCGCGATCGCGATCGACACCACCGTCGCGTTCGAGGATGACGCGGAGACCGACTTCGGCTGGTCGCTCGCGGACGCCGGTGACACCGCGACGACCGGCCGCTGGGAGCGCGTCGATCCGAACGGAACCGCGGCGCAGCCCGAGAACGATGCGACGCCGGATCCCGGTCGATTCTGCTTCGTGACGGGTCAGGGATCGATCGGCGGCACGCTCGGCGAAGCGGACATCGACGGCGGCGTCACGACCCTCACCAGCCCCGCCATCGACGTGAGCGGACTCGACGAAGTGGCGATCGCCTGCCGCTACTGGTACTCCAACGACACCGGCGCGGCGCCCAACGAGGACTCGATGCCGATCGAAGCACGACTCGGCGACGGTGCGTGGTTCACGCTCGAAGTCATCTCCTCCAGCGCCGCCGCCTGGCGGACCGGGGAATGGCCCATCGCGACCGGCGGCGCCGCCACGATCCAGGTCCGATTCGTGGCGTCAGACCTCGGATCCGGCTCGGTGGTCGAGGCCGCGGTCGACGACGTCCGGGTCTTCGCATCGGGATGTGCCGAGTCGCCATGCGTCGGCGATCTCAACGGCGACGGGCAGGTGAACGGTGCCGACGTCGGGCTCATGCTGGCCGCCTGGGGCTCGAGCGATCCGGCCGCGGATCTCACCGCCGACGGGCTTGTCAACGGTGCGGACCTCGGGCTTCTGCTCGGCGGCTGGGGTCCGTGTCCCTGATCGGTGGGGTTCTCGGACGAATCCGCTTCCATCGGGCGACTCAAGATCCGATGATGTACAAGCCGTTCGGCTTGTCGGCCATCTGGTCGCCGAGATCATTCGGTGCGATGCGTCGGGGATCGGGTCCCGCGATGTCCCCGCGCCGCGTGCGATCGACAACGACGCGGCCGATTCGCCCATCCCCGAGGAAACGCAGAGCATGACCGACCAGCGTGACCCGCGACGTCCCGGATCGCATCCTGCCCGACTCGGGGTGACGCTTCCACTCGCCGCAGCCGTCCTGACGGGGCTCGCGGCCGGTCGCGTTCAGGACGACCCGATGATGGGGATGGCGGACGAGATGGACGGCGGCATGTCGATGTCCATGTCCGACGACGCCGACTTCTCTCCCGCAGAACTCGACTTCTTCGAGTCGAAGGTCCGCCCGCTGCTCATCGGCGCCTGCAGCGCCTGCCACAGCGACAACGGGAGCCGCATCCGCGCCGGCTTCAAGATCGACACCCGCGACGCGATGATCATCGGCGGCGACACCGGTCCCGGCATCGTCCCCGGCCATCCGGACGCGAGCCTGCTCATCCAGGCGGTCCGCTACGACGACCCCGGCTTGCAGATGCCACCGCGAGGCGCACTCTCCCGCGACGAGATCGCCGTGCTGGAACGCTGGGTCGAGATGGGCGCCCCGATGCCCGCCCCGCGACGGTCCGGCGTCGACGGCGGCGTCGCCCCGGGCACCGA
>CAYZSH010000055.1:2225-12884 GCA_964481025.1 uncultured Isosphaeraceae bacterium | reverse complement strand
CCCCGCCGACACCCCGTCCCGTCGTGACCTGCTCGCATCCGCCGCCACGCTCGCGCTGCTCCCGATCGCGGGCAGTCCGATCGGCGCTGCCGCTGCCGCCGCCGACGACGACGAGCCCAACGCCTGGCCGGAGACGCCCGACGCGGGAAGCATCACCGTTGCGACGATCGCCGCGGCGGAACGACTCGCCGGCATCTCGTTCACCGATGCCGAACGCGAGACGATCGCCGCGACGATCGGTGAACAGGTCGCGATGCTCGCCGCCCGCGTCGCCGCGGGCGAACTGCCGAACGATCTCGCGCCCGCGATGGTCTTCCACGCGATGCCCCCGGGCCGCACCGCGGACCGAGCCACGCCCGATGGCGATCCGTCGTCGCTCGTCGAGTCGGATGCACCGCCGCCGGGCGACGACGAGTCGATCGCGTTCGCACCGGTCGCCCGACTCGCGGCCTGGCTGCGCCGCGGCGAACTCACCAGCGAGCGACTCACCCGCATCCACCTCGACCGCATCGCCCGCTTCGATCCGACGCTCGAGTGCATGATCACCGTCACCGCGGACCGCGCCCTCGCACAGGCCCGTGCCGCCGATGCCGCGTTTCGCGCCGGGCGCGACCTCGGGCCGCTGCACGGGATCACCTACGGTGCGAAGGACATCATCGACGTCGCGGACCTCCCCGCGACCTGGGGCGCAGCACCGTTCAAGGACCGCGTCGCGACGACCACCGCCACCGTCATCGAGAAGCTCGACGCCGCCGGCGCCGTCATGCTGGGAAAGACCGCGGTGGGCGCCCTCGCCTACGGCGACATCTGGTTCGGCGGCCGCTGCCGGAATCCGTGGAATCCGAAGCAGGGTTCGAGCGGGTCAAGTGCGGGCAGCGCGAGCGGCGTCGCCGCCGGACTCATGGCCTTCGCGCTCGGCACCGAGACGTACGGGTCGATCGTGTCGCCCTGCATGCGCTGCGGCGCCACCGGGCTGCGACCGACGTTCGGGCGCGTCTCACGACACGGCGCGATGAGCCTGTGCTGGTCGCTCGACAAGATCGGACCGATCTGCCGCAGCGTCGCCGACACCGCGATCGTTCTGAACGCGATTCAGGGATTCGATCCGCAAGATGCCTCGAGTGTCGCGGAACCGCTCGCCGCCACCGCCGATCGCGACGTCACCGGCCTTCGAATCGGCTGGAATCCGGCGTGGTACGAGCAGGCGAACGACACGGACCGGGCCGCCCTCGACCATCTCCGGGCCGCGGGCTGCCGACTCGTCGAGGTCGAGCTTCCCGAACTGCCCTACGACGCCCTGCTCGTGACGTTGTACGCGGAAGCCGCCGCGGCGTTCGAGTCGCTCACCCGCAGCGGCGACGACGATCGACTCGTCTGGCAGTCGCCGCAGGCGTGGCCGAACACGTTCCGCCGCAGCTGGTTCATCCCGGCCATCGAGGCGGTGCAGGCGGACCGCGTGCGCCGACAGGCGATGAATGCGATGGCCACGATCATGGATGGCGTCGACGCGCTCGCCACGCCGGCCTTCGCGGCGAATCTGCTGCTCATCACCAACGCGACCGGGCATCCGACCCTCGTGCAACCGACGTCGTTCGCCGACGATCGCCCTCAGGGCTTCACGCTCATCGGTCGTCTGTTCGACGAAGGCACCCTCATCCGGCTCGGTCGCGTGCTGGAATCGGCGTACGGTGTGTCGGAACAACGGCCGCCGCTCGCCTGACGATCAGACATCCGTGATGACCACCGACCCGAGCACGACCTTCCGCCCCCACCGTCTCGTCACCCGACGCGGTCGCGCGTTCCGCCGCCTCGTGCACGCGGCGGCGCGGGCGTCGGGGCTCCCCCATCGCATGGACCTCGGCTGGCCGCGGTTCGAGGGTGGATCGGGCGACGGTCCGCCGATCGTCCTTGTCCACGGATTCGGTGTCGACGGAACGACCATGCTTCAGCTGGGCCGACTGCTGGTGAAGCGGCATCGGGTGATCATTCCGGATCTTCCCGGTTTCGGCCTGCACGGCACGACCACGCCTCCACACGGCATCGATGCCTACCTGCACGCCATCGACGATCTCCTTCAACGACTCGATCTCCGCGATCCGGTGCTCGTCGGCTCGAGCATGGGCGGTGCGATCACCGCGAACTTCGCGGCGACGCGATCGTCGGTGCCTTCCGGCATCGTGCTCATCGGTCCGGCGGGCATCGAGCCCCCGGTCGATTCCGAGGTCTTCGCCGCCGCGAAGCGCGACGAACATCTGCTGCGGATCCACGACCTCGCGTCGTTCGAGCGGATCTTCGCGCTCAACTTCACGAAGCCGCCGTTCATGCCGCGGTTCCTGCGACGCGTCGTCGCCGCCGAAGCGAGCCCGCGGGCGGACGAACATGAAGCGATCCTCCGATCGCTGGAGGAGATCATGCTCTCGGGTCCCGATCGCTACCGAACGATCACGTGCCCGGTCGAGATCGTCTGGGGTGGCGACGACCGGATCATCGATCCGAGCGCGATCGACCTCTGGAAGTCGGTGCTCCCCGATGCCGGCGTCACGATCGTGAAGAACGCTGGACATTCGACCATGGTCGAACGCCCCCGCGAGGTCGCCGACGTGGTCGAACGACTGCTTCGACGCTGACCGCCAGGCCCGCGTCCGCCTAGTCCACCGCCGGTCGCCCCACCGCCGGGTACTCGTCGAACCACACCGGATCGGCGCCCGCGTCGAACCGCGCCCGCGCCGGACGACCGTCCCGCATGCCCACGATCGCGACCGCGGCGACGAGATCGGGGCCACGCTCGATGTCGATGACGTCGAGTCGCCACACCCGCTCGAACTCCTCGAAGCACGGCGGGCACGAGTCGGGATCGATCACCGTGAGTCGATACCGCCGCGGTGCGAGACCGATCGGACCGTTGCCGTAGATCAGTTCCTGCAGGTCGAGTTCGAGCGGCTCGCCGGGCGCGAGCAGCGACGCCCGCAGATCGAGATCGACCGCAAGATCGACGATCGGCGGCGCCGAGGCGCCGGGCGATGCCCCTTCGATCGCCTCTCGGCCCTCGACCGCGAGCGACACCGCCAGTCCGTCGTCCGTCGGCGCGGTCTGGATGCGGAACGATTGCGGAGGGCCTTCGTAGACGAGTTCGAGATTCGGAAGATCCTCGGCGGCATCGAGACGGAGCACGCCGGTCGTCGCGTCGAAGCGCGGCTCGCCGGTGCGGCCGACGAAGTGAAGTCCGTCAGTCGCCGGTCCCGCGGCGATGCCGCCGAAGACCTGAGCCTGCACGCTGAGCGTCCAGCGTCGAACCTGTTCCGACTCGACGGCATCCGGCGAGAGCGCCAGCACCGTCGTCCGCATGTCGAGACCCCGGTTGGCGGCGTCGCGCAGCACCTCGATCTCGGCGCGCCGCATCACCCGGTTGCCGAAGGTCACGGCGTGCGGCTCGAGGATCGCCCGCGGATCCTCCAGCGGATTGCCGTCGAGCACGAGCACCTTGCCCGACGATCCCGGCTCGATCGCGCCGAGTTCCGGTCGTCCAAGCGCCGCCGCGGGGTTCGTCGTCAGCGAGGCCAGAATCTCCGCCGACGATCGTCCCTCCTCGATGGCCGCAGTGATCGCGGCCGCGAGGGTCGTGGACGGTCCGGCACCGACTTCGAGTGCCGGGACGCCGTCGAGCGCCGCCAGCGTGTCGGCATCGGCACCGAAGATCGTCGCCGCAGGAATCTCGAAGTCACTCAGGCGCGACCTCGCGCAACGTCCGTGCGGTCCGTCGGCGGCATCCTCGGGGAGCACCACCGCCCCGATTCCCGCGAGCGTCGCATCGACGAGTCGGCCGCCCGTGCACCACTGCTCGGGACCGGCGAATTCGGTCCCGACGCCTCGCACGATCGGCGCGGGCATCACCCAGCGACCACGCGCCGTCACGGTGACGTCACCGGGGCCGAGCTGGTAGTTGGCCGAGGGCACGAGCCGGGCGATGACGCCATCCTCGATGAGCACCGACGTGTCCTCGAGCCCGAGGGCGACCCACTCGCCGTTCTCATCGACATGCAGGTCCGACAGCACGGTCGCGCCGGTGATGACGATCCGCTCGACCGGTGTGAAGGACTCTTCCGGGGGGACGATCGCGGTGGGCCCGTCGGCGGCGTCGCTGACCGTGTCCTCCGCGGCCGACGCGGAAGCGGGTGCAGGCGACGTGGTCTTCGCGGGCGGCGACTCCTCGCACCCGGTGGTCACCAGAGACAGAAGAAGCGTCGAGAGTCCGAGGGCGGTCACGAGACGACCGCCGAACCCGAAGTCACGTTGAATTGCTGATCGCGAAGTCATGCGGGCATGCTACGGTCCCCCGGTCGATCACCTGATCCGGAGAGCCGCATGCACCGACGAAACTTCCGCCGTTCACTCCTTGCCGCGTTCCCGATCGTGATGTGTCTCGGAGCCGCGATCACGCACGGCGTCACGGTCGATCCGGAACCGGAGCCGGTGATCGTGCCCGCGGTGACCCAGCCCGTCCGCGTCGATCTCGACGATCGGGCGATTCCGACCATCGCCGCGGAATCCCCTGCGGACGCCTTCGCAGCCCTCGGCTGGCTGCACGCCCGCGAGCGGTTCTTCCAGATGGACGGCATGCGACGTCAGGCCGCGGGAGAGACGGCGGCGCTCGCGGGACCGATGCTTCTCGAGATGGATCGGCCCAACGCGATCGCGCGGCGGCGCGAACTGGCGGCACGCGTCGTCGCGGGACTTGCGGCCGAGGAACGTGCGGTTCTGGAGGCGTACACCCGCGGCGTCAACGCCGGACTCGCCGACCTCGACGGACCACCGCCGGAGTACCGACTGCTCAACGCGACCCCGAGCGCGTGGCGGCCTGAGGACTCGATCCTCGTGCTGCTCACGATGTTCGACATGCTCCAGCGGACCGCCGACGAGGAGGCGGGCGTCGCGGCGCTTCGCCAGGCGGTGCCGAGCGCGGTCGCCGAGTGGATGCTCGCGGTCCCCGGACGCTGGGACACGCTGCTTGTCAGTGCCGCGGCCGACACCGACGAAACCGTGCCGGCGCTGCCCGACCCGCTTCCGCCGCAGGCGGCGGTGTCTCCGCCGCTCGATGCGACGCGGCTCGCGGCGGTGATCGAGATTGCCGACGACCTTCGCCCCGGTTCCAACAACTTCGCGGTCGCCGGCAGCCGGACAGCCGACGGCCGGGCGATCGTCGCGAACGACCCGCATCTGGCGTCGATTGCGCCGGGACTCTGGTATCGCGTGCGGATCGGGTGGCCAGGCGTGAATGCGGTGGGCGTGAGTCTCCCGGGAGCGCCCGGTCTGCCACTCGGCGCAACCGACCACCTCGCGTGGGGACTCACCAACACCACCGGCGACTTCGAGGATCTCGTGCTGATCGACGTCGATCCCGACGACCCGTCGCGCTATCGCGGACCGGACGGCTGGGAGCCGTTCGACGATCGTGAGGTCTCGATCGACGTCGCGGGCGGCCGACCGGTCGCCGTGCGCAGTCGTTTCACCCGCTGGGGTCCGGTCATCGACGAGGCGCCGGACGGACGGCCGATCGCGCTCCTGCAGGTCTCGGCGCAGCCGGGCGCGATCGATCTCGGACTTCTCGGATTGCTCGAAGCGCGGGACGTCGAACGCGGACTCGACGTCGCCGCCGCCTGGGGCGGTCCGTCGCAGAACGTGGTCGTCGCCGATGCCGACGGCCGCATCGGCTGGACCGTGAGCGGCTGGCTGCCCGATCGTCGCGGCTACGACGGACGCTCGCCGGTCACGCATCTTGACGGCCGCGGCTGGTTCGGTCCGCTCGAGGAAACGCGGCGACCGCGAGTGGTCGATCCCGAGAACGGCACGCTGCAGACCGCGAACAACCGACTCGTTCCGCTCGCCGACGCCGATCTCCTCGGACGGACCTGGGCCGACGGCGGCCGGGCGTGGCGGATCCGCGAACGCCTCGCGGCGCTCGACGTCGTCACCGAAGTCGATCTCCACGACATCCAACTCGACGAATACGTGCAGCGGTTCGAGCCGTATCGCGCCCTGCTGCTTGCGTCGCTGGAAACCGCGCCCGACGCCGAGGACGTGCGAACGATCGTCGCCGAGTGGGACGGCTCGGCGTCGGAGGACACCGTGGCCCTTCCGATCGTGGCCGCCTTCCGGCAGCAGTTGCTGAGGCGGGCGAATGCGATGCTGCTCGCGCGTTTCGCCACCGCGCCGCTCGACGAGCGGACGGCGCGACTCGCGGCGAGTGCGATCCACGAGGAACCCGTGCTGCAGGCGTGCGAAGCCCGTGATCCGCGACTCGAGGTCACGGGCGGGCTCGACTGGAACGACGTCTTCAGTGCCGCGACGGGGGCCGCGATCGCGGAACATCGCCGCGATCCGAACACGCCGTGGGCCGAACGCAATCGACTCGCGGCCCGACACCCGCTCGGTCGGGCGCATCCGCTCGTCGGCGATCGCTTCGATCTTCCCGCGGTCCCGCAGGCCGGCCACTGGGGCGCGGTCCGGGTGCTGGCCCCGAGTTTCGGGGCGAGCGCACGGTTCATCGCGTCACCGGGTCATCTTGAAGACGGGAGTCTCGAGACGCCGGGCGGGCAGTCCGGCGATCCGAAATCACCGCACTACGCGGATGCACATGACGAGTGGGCGATGGGCCTCATGCCCCGGCTGCTGCCCGACGAGCCGGTGCGGATCCTCCGCCTCGAGCCCGCCACCCCCTGAGGGTCGGGCTCACTTGCCGGGCGAGGTGCGTTCCCAGTTGACGACCAGCACCATCGGCGGCCCGTCCTCCTCGAGGACTTCAAGCGGGGCGACCATCATGGTGACGCCGTCCTTGGAGGTGACCGAGATCCGCGGCACCGGATCCACCATCCCGCCGGCGACCCGGGCACCCGGCACCTCGACCGAGATCGTGACGTTCTCGTGCAGTTCGGCGGTCGAGACCGCCTGGGTGAGCGATCGCTCCAGACTTCCGCGCTGATCGGCGCCGACGTGCAGCACGCGGAACCATCGCGCCTTCGGACCGCGCGGAAACTCGATGCGAAGCGTGCCCGCGGTCGGTGAAAACCCTGCGGCATCGACCTCGACATCCTCCATCCGCACGTCATCGAGGTTCGCGAAGGTTCCGGTGATGAGCGTGAGACGAGCGGCGTTCTGCCACGACACGCCGGTGCTCTCACCCTCGGCGATCTCCGCGATCGCCGGCACGCTCAGCGCCGAGACCGCGATGGTCCCGGAACCGGACTCCTCGAGGGTCAACTTCACGCCGACCGGATCCTGCGAGCGGCAACCGCCCAGAGCGGCGACGCCCGCCATCAACGCCATGGCCGCACGACGAATCGGGAAGGCGGTGACGTATCGCAGCTGAGGCATGGTCGGATCTCCAGCGGTCAAGGCCGTGATCAGGCCGTGATCAGGCATGATCGGGCATGATCGTGCGGGGCGACTCGAGGCCTCCGCGGAGGTCGAAGCGTACCGCGCCGTGCGGATAGGCTCCGAGGGCAACATGTGGCGGGGACCTCGACGCCACATCCACTCCGGGAGGTCATCATGCTCACGATTCGCAAGTTCCTCCGCACCCTGATCGGCCGGGCCACGCCCGTCCAGATCCTCCTCGCGTGCATCCTCGGTTCGCTGCTCGGATTCCTCCCGGTCACCAACGGAGCCACGGTGCCCGCCGTCGCCGCGGTCATCCTGTTGCTGGTGCTGGACGCGAACATCTTCCTCGCGGGCCTCGTCACCGCCGGCACCAAGCTGGTCTCGATCGCCGCGGCGCCCCTCGCCTTCCAGATCGGCCGCCTGCTCATCGACGGTCCGACCCGGCCGCTCGCACGCAACCTCATCAACGGACCGGTCACCGCGTGGTTCGGCTTCGACAGCTACCTCGCGACCGGCGGCCTCGTGCTCGGCCTCGTGGTCGGCATCGTGCTCGGACTGTTCGTCTCGGGCATCGTGCGACGACTTCGCACGACACTCGCCGGGTTGGAGTCCACCAGCGAGGCGTTCCAGGCGCTCATGTCGCGGCGCACCGTCCGGTTCGGGGCGTGGCTCTTCTTCGGTGGTGTTCCAAAGGGCGGCTTCGCCGCGATCGCCGCGAAACGCGGCCTTCCGATCCGATGGAGCGGCGCCGGCCTCGCCGTGGTCGTCCTCGGCCTCACGGTGGCCGCGGGATGGATGCTTTCCAACGGCACCGCCCGCGATCTGCTCGAACAGTCGCTCGCCCGCGCGAACGGCGCGACGGTGGATGTCGAGGCGGTCGAGATCGACTGGTTCGGCGGTCAGGTCGCGGTGGTCGGACTCGCGGTCTGCGACCCGGCGCACCTTGACCAGGATCTCTTCCGCGCCTCCCGACTCTCGGCGGGACTCGATCTCGACGCGCTTCTGCGACGACGCTTCACCGTCGATCTCGTGCAGGTGGACGAGGCGCGTCTCGACGAGCCGCGCGCCACGCCGGGGCGTCCCGTCGAAACGCCGACCGCGGACACACCGACGACGACCGATGAACCAGACACGGACGGCGACACCGCGGGCGGCTCGCTCGAGGATTACCTCAAGACCGCGAAGGTCTGGAAGGAACGACTCGAACAGATCCGGCGCACGATCGAGGATCTTGCGAACCGACTTCCGGAGTCGGGCGAGGGGGGATCGACCACCGAGACGCCCGACGCCGACGACGAGGCGTCACTCGACGCGTGGCTGCGGGAGCAGGTGGCGCTGCATGGGTACGCAGGCGTGCGGGCGTCCCATCTCATCGAGGGCGCCCCGCGTCTGCTCGTCCGACGAGTCGAGGCCGATGGCGTGCGGCGGGCGGACGACACCGACCGAACCTTCGACATCGCCCTGAGCTCACTTTCGACCGAACCCGCACTCGTCGCGGATCCGCCTGAGATGTCGATCCGGTCCAGCGACGAATCGCTGACGGCCGATCTCGCACTCGGCGGGCTCGCCACCGGGCACACCGCCAACGGCTTCGACATCGTGGTCCGTGATCTTCCCTCGGCGGACATCATCGGACAACTGGTGCGCTCGGACGATCCTCCCTTCACCGGCGGCCGCATCGACGCCGCGTTCATCGGCACCTTCACCATCCGTCCGACCGTCACGCTCGACGCCCCGCTCGACGTCGTGCTCCGCGACAGCACGATCCGGATCGGTGGCGAGACCGCGACGATCCCCGAACTCCCGGTCCGACTGTTCGTGAGCGGCCGACTCGACGATCCTCGCATCCGACTCGACGAGGAGGCGTTCGCCGACGCTCTGAAGAAGGCCGGTGCCGACGCACTCGCCGAGAAGGCGAAGCAGGAGGTCGATCGCCAACTCGATCGCGGCCTCGACAATCTCAAGAAGAAGACCGGCATCGAGGTCCCCGATGATCTGAAGGAAGGCATCGGCAAGGGCCTGAAGGACCTCTTCGGCGGCAGGAAGGACTCCTGAGACCGCCGACGGTTGGTCAGCCAGGTCTCCTCGATCGAACTCCGAATCCCGGACCACCCCATGCCCCGCCATCTCTTCCCCGCCCTCGCCGATGACTTCGTGTTCCTTGAGAACGCCGGCGGCTCGCAGGTTCCCGCGAGCGTCGCCGATGCGATCCGCGATCACCTGCTGCACGACTGCTGTCAGCTCGGCGCCGGCTACCCGGCGAGCGATCGCGCGACCGCGACGGTCGAGCGGGCGCATCGATTCATGGATCGCTTCGTCAATGGCGATGGCCTGGGTCGGGTCGTGCTCGGTTCGAGTTCGACGAGTCTGCTGCACGTGCTCGCGCACGCGTTCGCGCCGACGATCGCGCCCGGCGACGAGATCGTCGTCTGCGAACAGGGGCACGAAGCGAACATCGGGTGCTGGACGGCGCTCGAGTCGCGGGGTGCGGTGATCCGATGGTGGAACGTCGATCCGGAGACCGGATCGCTTTCGCTCGACGATCTCGCATCGCTCATGTCCGAGCGCACGCGGATCGTCGCGTTCCCGCACGTCTCGAACCTGCTCGGTGAGATCGTGGACGTCGCCGCCGCGACCGAGATCGCGCATCGGGTCGGTGCGAAGGTGGTCGTCGACGGCGTCGCGTTCGCGCCGCACCGGGCGATCGATGTCGCCGCGTGGGCGTGCGACTTCTACGCGTGGAGCACGTACAAGGTCTACGGCCCGCACATGGGCGGCCTGTTCGGCCGGTTCGACGCGTTCTCCGAGCTCCGCGGTCCGAATCACTTCTTCGTTCCCGAAGACGACCTTCCGTACAAGTACGAACTCGGCGGTGCGAGTCACGAGGGATGCGCCGGACTCTGCGGGCTCGCCCCGCTGCTCGGCGTGCTGGCGAAGCACCCCCAGGGCGATGGGCTCCATGCCGACGAGTGCGACCGTGCCACCATCGAGTCCGCATTCGAGGCGATGACCGCGATGGAGACCCCGGTTCAGAGGCGACTGATCGAACGCCTCGCCGAGATGCCCGGCGTGCGGATCGTCGGCCCGGCGAATGCAGACCCCGAGGTCCGCGTCGCCACCATCTCGTTCGTCCACGACCGTGCCGATCCGGTGACGCTGGTGGCGGCGGCCCGGAATGCGGGCGTCGGCATCCGGAACGGCCACATGTACGCACACCGACTCTGCACCGCGATGTCGATCGAACCCGAACCCGGCGTCGTCCGCATCTCCGCGGTGCACTACAAC
>CAYZSH010000055.1:0-2125 GCA_964481025.1 uncultured Isosphaeraceae bacterium | reverse complement strand
CGATCTGACCGCATCAATCTGAACGAAACCTGTACGATCCTCGGACTCTCGCCGGATTTTCGCAGCGTTCCCCTGCGTCCGGCCGATTCCCGACACCATGGCCACCACCGTCCGCACAACCCGACGAGGAATCCCGGCCGCCGCCGTCCTGCGGCTGACGGTCGCCGCGCGGTGCGAGGATTCGACCGAGCGACTCCCGTCCGCGGACGATCTCCGGGCGGCTCGCCGGCTGCTGCTGGCCGAGTACGGACCGTGCGCCGCGTGCCACGAGGCGATCCTCGTGGCCACCGCCCGCCGTCTCGCCGCCGAACGTCGTTCCAGCTGAGAATTCCGTTCTTGGGAACGGTCCGCAACCCCGGTTCCCGGACCGAACGGGTCAGGGGCTCGGGTACCATCCATCGTTTCGACATCGCAGGCCACCCGGCCCCGCGGTTCCTCGCTCGTCACGACCACTCTCGAGTCCACGCCATGCCCGTCGCCAGCACCATCGATCCCAAGCAGGTTCATCAGATCATCGGCCGTCACCAGCTCGCCGACGGCTACGACATGGTCCTCGACCTCGAGAAGTCGCACGGCCCGTGGCTGCACGATGCGGGTCGCGGCGAGGACTTCCTCGACTGCTTCACCTGCTTCGCGTCGTGGCCGCTCGGCTACAACCACCCCGGACTCGACGAGCCCGAGTTCGAGCGCGAGCTGCTCCGCGCCGCGAAGGCCAACCCGTCCAACGCCGACCTCTACTCGCGGGAGATGGCGTCGTTCGTCGAGGCGTTCGCCACCAAGGTGACGCCCGAGGGATTCGACCACCACTTCTGGATCGCGGGTGGATCACTCGCGGTCGAGAACGCGATCAAGACCGCCTTCGACTGGAAGGCGCGCCGCCTCGGTCGCACGAGCTTCCACGACGACGTCAACGATCTCATGATCGTGCACTTCCAGTACGCGTTCCACGGTCGCTCGGGCTACACGCTCAGCCTGACCAACACGCTGCCGGACAAGGTCGGCCTCTTCCCGAAGTTCCGCTGGCCGCGGATCTCGAGCCCCGGCTGCGAGTTCGACCTCGACGGCAACGTCTGCAACGACGTCGCGGCGCTCGAGGCCCAGGCCCTCGGCGAACTCGAGGCGTTCCGCACCCGCTGCCCCGCGGGCGGGGACAAGATCGCCGCGGTCCTCATCGAGCCGATCCAGTGCGAAGGCGGCGACCGCCACTTCCGTCCCGAGTTCTTCCAGGGTCTCCGGGACTTCTGCGACCGTGCCGACGCGCTGCTCTGCTTCGACGAGGTCCAGACGGGCTTCTTCGGCAGCGGTCGTCCGTGGATGTGGCAGCACAAGGGTGTCGCGCCGGACATCGTCAGCTTCGGCAAGAAGGCGCAGGTCTGCGGCATCTACGCCGGCAAGAAGATCGACGAGGTCAAGGACAACGTCTTCGTGAAGTCGAGCCGCATCAACTCGACCTGGGGCTCGAACCTCGTGGACATGGTCCGGTCGCGTCGGTTCATCGAGCTCATCCACGAGCACGACTACGCGGCGAACACCGCGGCCCGCGGTGAGCAGATCCTCGCCGGTCTGCGACGCATCGCGAAGGACACCGGGGCGTTCGGCAATGTGCGCGGCGTGGGTTCCCTGCTCGCGGTCGATTACGCCAACGGTGACGAGCGCAACGCCGCGATCGGTCGCTGCTACGACCAGCGACTGATCGTGCTGCCGTGCGGCCCGAAGTCGGTGCGTCTGCGCTTCCCGCTGAACCTCACCGAGGCCGAGGCGAACGAGGTGCTGAACCGGTTCGAGGCGGCTGCGAAGTAGGCGGCGAGATTGGCGATTCGAAGACGCCGCACGATTCCGCTCCCCCGTCTTCGGGGGAGCTCCGGCGCAGCCGGTGAGGGGGCTTCTTCGCTGACTCGGTCGATCACCGAGTCAGCCGAGTTCCCCCTCCGCCCGCTCCGCGGGCACCTCCCCCGCACGCGGGGGAGGGGAATCGGCTTGCCGCGCCAACATCACGAGTCCGCTCCCCCGTCTTCGGGGGAGCTCCGGCGCAGCCGGTGAGGGGGCTTCTTCGCTGACTCGGTCGATCACCGAGTCAGCCGAGTTCCCCCTCCGCCCGCTCCGCGGGCACCTCCCCCGCACGCGG
>CAYZSH010000054.1:7761-13149 GCA_964481025.1 uncultured Isosphaeraceae bacterium | reverse complement strand
TCTCCGTGGTGAACTCGTTCAATCGTCGCCGGCACGCACCTGGTCGAGGATGGCCTGAAGTCTCGCCACGATGTCGGGATGGTCAGCCGCGAGGTTGGTCGTCTCTCGCGGATCTGCATCGAGGTCGTACAGCTGGACCGGCGGTTCGCCGTCCGCGGGAGCCCGGCGTTTCGGTGCGGTGAAACCGCCGGTGCCGAGTCCTTCGACGAGCTTCCACCTGCCGACTCGGATCGCGAACATCCCGTCGAGGCTGTGGTGGACGATGCCGGGGCGGGCGGCGAGTTCGGTCGCGTCGCCCCTGGTCAGCAACGGGACGAGATCGACGGCGTCCTCACCGCCTCGCGGCGCGGCGCCGCCCGCGGCGAGACTCGTCGCGTAGAGATCCGTCAGGCAGACCGTGTCATCGACCGTGGTGCCGGGGGCGACGTGGCCGGGCCAGCGGACCAGCAGGGGGACCCGATGGCCGCCTTCGTGGATGTCGGCCTTCTGGCCGCGACGCCCGAGGTTGGCGTCGTGGTTCCACCGCGTGATGTCGGCGGTGGGCCAGTGCGCACCGTTGTCGCTGGTGAAGACGAGCAGCGTGTCGTCTCGCATTCCCGCGGCGTCGAGGGCGGCGAGCAGGCGACCGACCTCGGCATCGACCTGGTTCACGAAGTCGCCGTAGTGACCGGCGCCGCTGGTGCCCTGCCAGGCGTCCTGCGGAAGCCACGGGGTGTGCGGGGCGCTCAGGCAGAGTTCGAGGAAGAGCGGCTGCTCGGGATGATCCGCGCTGTGGCGTTCGATGATCGCGATCGACTCGTCGATCGAGCGGGGGAGGACCTCCTCGTGCACGAAGCCCTCGGCGATCGGACCGGCTCGCCAGAAGCCGCCGCCGTTCTGCCGGCGATGTTCCGATCCTTCGATCGTGCCGCTGGGTGACGGATCGCCGAGGCCGTCGCGGAACCAGCAGTAGGGCGGGATGTCGAGCGAACTCGGAATGCCGACGCTCTCGTCGAAGCCGACGGTGTGCGGGCCGGCATCGAGCGGGCGTGACCAGTCGGTCGGCTTCGTCGAGCCGAGGCCGAGATGCCACTTGCCGACGAAGGCGGTGTGGTAGTCGGCGTTGGAAAGCTCGCTGGCGATGGTGGGGCGATCGGGTTCGATGAGCAGGGGGTCGTCGGTCCAGAGGACGCCGCTCTTCAGGCTGGTCCGCCAGCAGTAACGCCCGGTGAGGATGCCGTATCGGGTGGGGGAGCAGACGGCGCTCGGGCTGTGGGCGTCGGTGAAGACGACGCCGTCGCGGGCGAGGGTGTCCAGATGGGGCGTGGCGGTCTTCGCGTCGGGGTTGAGGCAGCCGAGATCGCCGGCACCGAGGTCGTCGGCGAGGATCAGCACGATGTGCGGACGGCGCGAGGCGTCGTCGAGGTGCACGTTCGGCATCGGTCCGGGCGACGACTGACACCCGGGGCCGATGATTCCGATGAGCAGGCCGAGTCCGAGGATCGGGGACCGTCGAATGTTCATCGCTCGACGCTACCACGCGACGACACGATCACCTACCGTCCTGACCTTCCTGCAGGTTTCGAAGAACTTCCTCGTCGCCAGGAGACGCCGCCATGTCGCTCGATCACTACGTCACCCTCGGCCGCTCCGGCCTCCGGGTCTCGCCGTTCTGTCTCGGTTGCATGACCTTCGGCGACGAGTGGGCCGCGGTCGGGACGCACGAGGCGGAGAGTCTCGACGTGCTTTCCGCGTACCTCGACGCCGGTGGCAACTTCCTCGACACCGCCAACATCTACACCCGCGGTCACAGCGAGGTGATCATGGGCGACTACTTCGCGGGATCGCCCGCGGTCGCCCGCGATCGCGTCGTGATCGCCACCAAGTTCTGCGGCAACATGCACCCCGGTGACCCGAACGGCGGAGGGGCCGGCCGCAAGGCGATCATCCATCAACTGGAGGACTCGCTTCGCCGGCTCCGGACCGACTACGTCGATCTCTACTGGTGCCACTTCTTCGATCGCCACACGCCGATCGACGAGACGATGCGGGCCCTCGATCAGCTCGTCCGCGACGGCAAGGTGCGGCACATCGGTCTCAGCGACTTTCCCGCGTGGATCGTGGTGCAGGCCCAATACGAGGCGATCTTCCGCGGTTGGGAGCCGCTGATCGCGTTGCAGATCGAGTACAGCCTCGCGCAGCGGACCGTTGAAGCTGATCTGCTGCCGATGGCCCGGGCCCTCGGTCTCGGCGTCACGCCGTGGAGCCCGCTGCGGGCGGGGATTCTCAGCGGCAAGTACCGACGCGATGCCCGGCCCGAAGTCGGCACCACCCGCGTCACCGAGGACAGTCCGCATCTCAGTGAACGGAACTACGCGATCGTCGATGAACTGGTCGCGATCGCCGGGGAGGTCGGCGCGACGCCTGCGCAGGTCGCGCTGAGATGGGTTCAGGACCGGGACGGCGTCGCGAGCACCATCATCGGTGCGCGTCGCAAGGATCAACTGCTCGACAACCTCGGCGCACTTGCGATCACGCTGTCGCCCGAGCAGACGGCGCGTCTCGACGCCGTGAGCGCGGTCGAGCACGCCTTCCCGCATCCGTTCCTGACGAACACGCCCAACACGACCCAGGGTGGCACGACGGTCAACGGATTCGCGGGCACGCAGGCCCCGTTCCTGCCCCAGACCGACGCCGAGCGCTGGTGACCGAACCCCGCATCCCCGGGAAGGGCGTCTGTCGCATGTTCTAGACTGCCGTCATCGATGCACCGTGCCGACCTGATCGATCTTCTTCGCGACCACCTTGTCGCCGATCCGCGGGTACGGGTCGCCTGGCTCGGAGGCTCCGACGCCACCGGGCGGACCGACGGGCTCAGCGACCTCGACCCGGTGGTCGTCGCCGAGTCCGTCGACATCGAGGGCGTCTTCTCGGGGATCGAGGACCTTCTCGACCGCACGATCGGGATCCGGCACCGGTACCGCTTCGGTCCGCCGACGCCGTACGGACACGAGCAGGCGCTCTACCTCGGTGAGCGGACGCCGCCCTCGCTCGCGATCGATCTCGTGATCATGGATGTCGACACCGAGACCCGCGAGCGGTTCATCGAACCCGAGCGTCACGGCCATCCGATCATCCTCGTCGATCGCGCCGGCTGGTTCGACCAGCCCACGCCGCTCGATCGGGCGAGTCATCAGGTGCGGATCGACCGGTACCTCGCTGAACTCGCCTCGCTTCACCCGCACCTCATGCCGCTCGTCGAGAAGGCGATCCAGCGTGGAGACTGGCTCGACGCGTTCACCCGCTACCAGAACCGATGCGTCAAGCCACTCTGCGACCTGATGCGCATCGAGCACGATCCCGACCGCTTCGACTTCGGATTCCGCTACCTCGACCGCGATCTGCCCGACGCGGAACGCGAACTCCTGCAACGCCTTGCCTTCGTCGGATCTCCCGAAGACCTCCCGGCGGCGTTCGCGGAAGCACGCCGTGAAATCGAACGTCGGCTGGAAAGCTTTGCACCACGGAGGACACGGAGGGGCACGGAGGGCCACGGAGATCTGGAAGATGTGCACGCTTGAGAACGATGTCTCTCGCTCGGTCGCAGGATCGCGGCCCACGAGACATGCGCCGTTCTCGAGCCAGCACCATTTCCCCCTCCGTGGCCCTCCGTGCCACTCCGTGCTCTCCGTGGTCCGCCCGGCATGAGTTCGATCACCGCCGCTCGAACAGGCTTCGCTCGAAGAGGTATCGCCGGGGCGCCATGCGCGGTCCATACGTCAGGCCGAACCGGCTGCGGGCGGTGTGGGTGACGAGCTTCACGACTTCGTCGGGATCGTCGGTGATGACGAGGCGATCCGGATCCTCCGGCGAGATCGTGCCTTCGGGGAGCATTCGGTCCTTCACGAAGTCGAGCATCGGCTGCCAGTAGTCGCGGCCCATGAGGACGATCGGGAAGTCGACGACCTTGCCGGTCTGGACGAGCGTCGCGATCTCCCAGAGTTCGTCGAGCGTGCCGTAGCCGCCGGGCATGACCACGAAGGCGTACGAGTACTTGACGAGCATGACCTTCCGCACGAAGAAGTAGTGGAACGGAACGTCGAGGTCGAGATACGGATTCGACGTCTGCTCGTGCGGCAGTTCGATGGTCGCCGCGACGCTCGGGCCGCCCGCCTCGCGGGCGCCGCGGTTGGCGGCTTCCATGATGCCGGGCCCGCCGCCGGTCATGATCGTGAAGCCGGCTCGCGAGAGCCGACCGCTCGTGTCGCGGGCGAGTTCGTACCACGGGTTTCCCTCGCGGAACCGCGCCGAGCCGAAGACCGTGACGCACGGGCCGACGAAGTGCAGCTTGCGGAAGCCGCGCAGGAACTCCATCGAGATGCGCCACAAGCGAGCGAACTCGAAGGAGCGGTGCTGGGGACCTTCGAGAAACCGCAACTCGGGAATCGAGTGCGTCTCTTCGGGGGTCGGGCGGTCCGGCGGAGGCGGTGCGACGGTCATGGTCGCATGCTACGAGAAGCGCCCGGCGGCGCGGGTCCGGGGGAGTACCATCCGGCCCATGACCGACACCTTCCATGCGTTCAATCCCACGACCGGCGATACGCTCGCCGCCGCGCATCCCGTCGCGACCTGGCCCGAACTCGACGCCATGGCCGAGGCATCGGTCGAGGCAGCGACGCACCTCGCCGCCACCAAGCCGTCGAAGATCGCGGCCTTCCTCCGCACCGCGGCCGACCGGCTCGACGCGAACCGCGCCGCGATCGCCGAGATCGCGCACGAGGAGACCGGACTTCCGCTCGAGCCGCGACTGGCGCAGGTCGAGTTCGACCGCATGCTCGGCCAGCTCCGACAGGCGGCGGACGCGGCCGAGGATGTCTCGGCGACGTCCTGGCGATGCCCGCTCGTCGACGAGGCGACGAACATCCGCAGCGATCGGGGTCCGCTGGGTGGCGCGGTCTTCTCGATCGGTCCCAACAACTTCCCGCTCGCGTTTCACGGCGTCTCGGGCGGCGACTTCGCGGCCGCGATCGCGGCGGGAAACCCGGTCATCGCGAAGGGCCATCCGCTGCATCCAGCGACGGGGCGGCTCCTCGCCGACACGATCATCGCCGCCGCCCGCGACACGGGACTTCATCCGGCGACCGTCCAGTACGTCGCGCACTGCACGCCCGAGGATGGACTGCGTCTGATCGCCGACCCGCGGATCGCCGCGGTCGCCTTCACGGGCAGCCGCGCGGCGGGGCTCGCGATCAAGGCGGCGGCGGACGCCTCGGGCACGCCGGCGTATCTCGAGATGTCGAGTCTGAATCCGGTGTTCGCGCTTCCGGGCGCCCTCGCGAACCCCGCGTCCCTCGCCGAGGCGTGGGCAGGCTCGGTGACGCTCGGCGCCGGCCAGTTCTGCACGAAGCC
>CAYZSH010000054.1:0-7661 GCA_964481025.1 uncultured Isosphaeraceae bacterium | reverse complement strand
ATCGCGCGACGCTTCGAAGGTCAACTCACCGCGACAATCTGCACCGGTGCAGGCGACGACGACGGTTGGAACGCCCTCGCCGCGATCCTTCGTCCACGCTGCGGTCGATTGCTTGAGAACAAGATGCCGACCGGCGTCGCGGTCGTCCCCTCGATGGTCCACGGTGGCCCGTACCCCGCGACCGGCCACCCCGGCTTCACCGCCGTCGGACTTCCCACCAGCATCGCCCGCTTCACGCAGGCGCGATGCTGGGACGGTGTCGCGGCGTCGCGTCTGCCTGCTTGGCTTGTTTGACCACCGCCTCAGCCCCGCAGCCGCTTCGCCTCGGCGATGACCGCGAGGGCGTGATCTCGCACCGGACCCTCCAGTGGAAGCCGCGGGCCGCGGACGCGTTCATCGCCCATGCCGAACTCGGCCTGCACCAGATTGACGAGGTGCACGAACTCGGGCACCGCGTCGAGTCGCAGCAGCGGCAGGAACCACTGGTAGAGCCGTTCGAGTTCGTCGCGCTCGCCGGTCGCGCGGGCCTGCATCGCGAGATCCCAGAGCCGCACCGACTCCTCGGGCAGGGCGTTCACGAGCCCCGCGATCCAACCGTCGGCGCCTGCGTCGACGCCCTCGACCGCCATGTCGTCGATGCCGACGAAGATCGCGAGCCGATCGCCGAGCAGACCGCGAATCTCGCGGAAGCGCCGGATGTCGCCGCTCGATTCCTTGACCGCGTGGAGGTTCGCGTGTTCGGCGGCGAGTTCCGCGAGCTGTTCGGGCCGCACGTCGACCCGATACGCGATCGGATTGTTGTAGAGCATGCACGAGAGGTCGGTCGCCGCGAAGACCGCGGAGAAGTGCGCCTTCATCTCTCGCCACGGACCGGTGTACGCGTACGCCGGAAGCACCATCAGGCCCTGACAACCCGCAGCGGCCGCGGCTTCCGCGATCGCGATCGACTGCGCGGTCGAGACCGCGCTCACGGCGGCCACCACCGGGATCCGATCGCCGACCGCGCCGACGACCGTCCGCCACAACGCCGACTTCTCATCGAGCGACAGGGCGCCGCCTTCGCCGAGCGATCCCGGCGTCACGATCGCGGTGCACCCCGCATCCGCCATGCGGATGACGTGCGCGGCCAGCCGATCGTGGTCGATCGAGAGATCCTCGTGATACGGGTTGGTGATCGCAGGCATCACGCCTCGCCAGTCGTCACGCTTCATGGCCGTTCCTCAGTGGTGACTCTCGATGTTCCAGTCGCCGCCCCGCGCGGGATCGCCATCCTCGAACACCAACGTGCTCTCCGCCGTGATCCACGCGCGACCGGCGACGGTCGGCACGATCTCGCCCGGAGTGGATCCATGACGGTACCAGCCTGTGAAACGGCTGCCGATGATCGACTCCTGCACCCAGCGTTCGCCCGGTGCGAGCGTGCCGTCGGCCGCGAGGCAGGCGAGCTTCGCACTGGTGCCGGTGCCGCACGGCGACCGGTCGTACGCACCGCCCGGGCAGAGCACGAAGTTGCGACTGTCACCGCCCGCGGCGGCGGGGCCGAAGAGTTCGACGTGATCGACCGGGCCGCAGGACCCGTCGGGCCCGCGATCGAGTCCGCGGTCGTTCAGGCCGCGGCGGATCCGCCGGGCGAGATCGGTCAGTCGATCGACGCGGTCGAGGTCGAGCGACTCGCCGTGATCGTTCACGAGCGCGAACCAGTTTCCGCCCCAGGCGACGTCGGCATGCACGACGCGATCGTCAAGTTCGACGCGGACCCCGGCGAGCGCGCGACGGCTCGGGACATTCTCGACGGCAATCTCGCCTGCGTCCCCCACGGTGGCGGTGACGACGCCGACCGGCGTGTCCAACGTGATCCTGGTGCCGGGGTCGGTCGACGCGCGGCCGAGGTGCTGCAGCGTGCGCACGACGCCGATCGTGCCGTGCACGCACATGCCGAGGACGCCCGCGTTGTTCACGAAGATGACGCCGATGTCGGCGCCGGGTGTCGGACTCGGGACGAGAAACGCGCCGACGATGATGTCCGAACCCCGCGGCTCGAGGACGAGGCCGCGTCGCAGATCGTCGTGATCCCGGGCGAGCACGGACGCCTGTTCGGCGATCGACCCCGACCCGAGGTCCGGACCGCCGTCGATCACGACCCGGGTGGGCTCGCCTTCGGTATGACTGTCGATGACGGGAATCCGCATCGATGCATCATCGCGGGAGCGTCAGCTCCCGTCGAGCGGAGAACGTCTCCTGCTCTCCTGATCTCCTGCTCACCTGCTCTCGCCGCCGCCCCCGGCGGCGGCGTCGGCGGCGACCTTGCCGTCCACCACCTCGTACTGACGCCAGTCGGGGAGGACCTGGGCCAGATGCGGGAGCAGGGCGGTGAGAAGTTCGGCGGCCTGCTCGCGGTACTTCTCAAGCAGCGCCTCGTCGTCGCCGAACGACCGGTCGACCATGTTGAACTGCACCTTGCAGTAGTACGCGTACGGCGAGGTCAGGTCGAAGGCGACGTTCTCGACCGCGAGGGCGCTGTCCGTCGTGCGGCCGTTGGCGACGAAGAAGTAGCCGCCGATGTTTCGGACGCCGGGGTCGTCGGGGCTCGTGAACATCGTGGTGCGGATCGCGTAGCCGCCGACCGGCAGCGGCAGCGTCGTCGTCCCGAGCACCGGATGCTCAACCTCGACCACCCGATACGGCTCGCCGGCGGCCTGATGAATCCGATCGCTCTGGACCCCGAGTTCGGGAATCTCGAGCGGCATCGTCGTCGGTTGCCGCACGCTGCTCCCGCCGTGCACCGCCCAGCACCGCTCCGGGACGTGCGGCGCCGTCCCCGCGAGGTCGGTGTAGTACGCGAGGTGGAGGGTGAGCACGCCCTCGTTCGGATCGCCGTCGATGGCGTAGTTCCGCTGCAGATACCGCTTGGTCCCGAGCACCTCGACGACCGTGTCGCGGAACACCTCGTCCTCGCCGATCTGCTTCCAGCGACCGAGCGTGGACGGAATGCTGGCGAGCGGCTGCTGCGGCGGCAGCGGGTTCTTGACGATGTGGAGGCCGAGGGCGTCGATCGCGGCGTTGACCGAGACGCCGCCGACCAGCAGGACGCCCGCCACCGCGATCGCGACGGGGACCGCCGTCCGCGGGAACCGCGGCGGATCGGCGACCCGATCCTCGGCGCTGCCCGCGCCGCGGCGGAGCCGGTTGCCTTCTTCGTCTTCATCCAGCGGCTGCAGGAACCACATGAGCAGCATGAACAGGCCGAAGGTCGGGATCATCCAGACCAGGCCGACGAAGGAGTGGAAGTCCCCGAACATGAACTCGTCGCCCTGCATGCCGAGGATGCCGAGCGTGCAGATGCGAAGGACGTTGATGAAGATCGCGATCGGGACGCCCATCGCGACCATGAAGATCCGCAGCCACCAGCGGTCGAGACCGACGTACGCGATCACGGTGCCCAGCGCGAGAAACGCCATGAGCATCCGCATCCCGCTGCACGCCTCCGCGACGTCGAGCGGATAGATGCCGCCGCCGTCGAGCATGATCTCGATGGAGTTGCCGGTGCGGGGCATCAGCGTGTAACCCAGAAGATCCAGTGCATGCCACGATCCCCACGTCGCGATGTCCTGCATCGGATACGTGATGTTCAGCAGGACCTTGTCGGTGATGCGCTGGCCGAAGACGAGGGTGTAGAGCAACGGGAACCACAGCCACACCAGCGATCGCCATCCGAGAAGGGCGATGCACGCCCCGCAGAGAGCGCTGAAGACGCCGATCGAGCGCACGTTGTGACTGTTGATGAACGTCGACTCCGGACCGAGCCACGTGAACGCGTACCAGGCCACGCCGAACAGCACCAGACCGATGCCCGCCCAGCTCGTGCGGAACGGACGCGAGAAGAGATCGGCCTTGTGCAGGAAGACGACGTAGAGGGCGATGAGCGGGATGAAGAGCGTGTGTCCCCAGTCCGCGGCTTCCTTGGTCGCGTAGTGCACCTGCAGCGAGAAGAAGTCTCGGAACGCGAACCAGAAGGTGCCCACGATCGCGGCCGCGACGACGCCGGCGGCGACGGGCGACGGGACGATCCAGCCCTCACCATCGGGGCGGCCGGGGGCGGAGGTCGTCTGATCTGCACTCTCGGACATGGTCCGGGCTCTCTCGGCGCCGACACGGACGGCGGGGACGGGTGATCGAAGAAGGACGACGAACGGCGGTTCGACAGTCTGGCGCTCCCCCGGCCCCGCGTCGAGCGGGAAACCGCCTTTCACGTCCGAAGGCGGGCCATGGTTCGTCGAAACCGGTCCATTCATCGGCACGACCCGCACCCCATGTCCGGAAACGCCACCGCCCCCGTGCCGGAGCACGAGGGCGGTGGTTGACCATGCGGTCCCCGAAGTCTGAAGTTGTCTTCCCTGATCGTGGCAGGGGTGGCGGGGTCAGCAGCCCCAGTTGCCGAGCAGGATGCCCATGTCGGCCGAGTTGGTGGTGCCGTCGCCGTTGATGTCCGCGGCGGGGGTGCCCCAGGCTCCGAGCAGGATCCCCATGTCGGCGGCGTCCACGCATCCGTCACCGTTGAGGTCGCCGGGGATGGTGATCGCCTCGGCCCACATGCAGTCGATCGCGTGCTCCTGACCGCCGAGCACCAGCTGGGCGACGGTGCCGTCGAAGCGGAGGCGGGTGCATTCACCCTCGTGTCCGCCGTAGACCACCTTCACGGTGCAGCCACCCATGACGGCACCATCGAAGTCGATCCAGTCATTGGCGAGGGCGATCGGCGATCCGTTCACCGAGAGGTTGATGAAGCCACCCTCGTCGCCCACGAGCACCTCGGGGTTGGTGAGGAGACCGATCGTCGAGGCGAAGCGGTACCGGGCGTTGATGTTGTTCGTGTTCAGCTCGAGGAAGTCGCCGCAGGCGAGACCGGCGGGGCTGGACGAGGCGGTGCCGAACAGCGGCCCGGTCGGTCCCTGCAGCGGGAGGACGTCCACGTCCACACCCGCAGTCACGAACGTGGTGCCGGGACCCCACGCCGCCGGGAACGGCAGGTCGTTGTGATCGAGGAACGCGTTGTCGCAGGGCTGGGGCTGCTCCTCGGCGCCGTCCCACCAGAACTCCTGGCCACCGACGCGGAGTCGATCGACCGAACCCTGGAAGCGGACGAGTCCGCAGTCGTTGCCGGTGCCGCCGGCGAGGACCTGCACGAGGCAGCCGCCGATGACCGCGCCGTCGATGTCGAGCATGTCGTTGAAGTTGCGGAAGTCGCCGTTGATCGCGAGGTTGATGTTGCCGCCGTACTCACCGAAGGCGAAGACCGGATCGACGATGGGGCCGATGCTGCCCGCGTAGTCGAGCATGACGGTGATGTTGTTCAGCGAGATCCGGTGACCGGCGTTGCAGCCGGGGCTCATCGGGTCGATGCGGGCCGAGCCGCCGCAGAAGAGCGTGCCGTCGGCCCACTCGAAGCAGTCGAGCTGACCGAAGACACCGTCGCTCACCAGCGTGCCGCCGACGGTGCCGGTGGTGCCGACCGGAAGGTCCTCCCAGCTGGGCGGCGCCGCGGTCGCGGCGGTGGCGATCAGCGAGGCGGTCAGGCAGGCGAGGGTGCTGCTCGTGGTGGTGGTGGTGCGGTTCATGATGGGACTCCAGACGGGGGTTTCGGGGTGCGGCCGTGTGCCGCGGTCACACCCTTCCGGAGTCGCGAGGGGGCTCTCACAGGTTGGATGGAGAAAACGCGGTCCCGCGTCGCGGAATCCGCGTTCTCCTGCACCTCAGGGCGGATCTGCAGGGGTCGGGAAGGGCTCGAAGGCGAATCCAGCGGGTTCCATTCGGAGAACCGACCATGTACGGTGTCCGGGGAAAGAACCCTCCACCCTCCCTTCGGAGCAGAAAGATGATGACCCCCCGGACGCTCGGCGCCCTCGCCGTGATCTCGTGCCTGGCCACCGTTGCGCACGCAGACACCGTCTCCGACCTCACGGTCGATCCCGGCTCGACCGCCAACGTCTCGATCCGACTCGAGGTGTCCACCCTCGTCGGCAGTGACAACGACACGTCCACCCGCAACGTCTCGGTGGTCGGCACCGCCAGCGCCACCCTCGGGCCCGGGTCGGCGCCCTTCGGCACGGTCGATCTGACTTCCCTCGACTTCCAGCTGTCGGACACGAGCTTCAACTACGACTTCTTCTGCTCGTTCTTCGGGTGTCTGGTCAGTGCCGATCTCTCGGTGGCGAACTTCAACCTCGGGATCGCGGAGACCCTCTCCGCGAAGATCGGGCCCGGCGGTGCCGTCACCTTCGGCAACGCCCTCTTCAACCCGCGATTCGACTTCTCCGTGAACACCAGCGGTGCGGTGTCGAGCAGTTTCAGCGGCGTCTTCGACGACGTCGCGACCCAGACCTTCAGCTGCCGCATCGACGCGGCGAACGGCGTGACGATCATCGATCAGGCCGCCATCAGCACGATCGTCTATGACGCCGACCCCGCGACCCTGCCCGACGGTGTGAACGGCGTGCGGATCGTCGCCGACGTCGATCTTTCGGGCGTGAGCCTGACCGGCACCTACTCCGAGTCGATCTTCGGTGATCTCAACGGCGACGGCATCGTCAACGCCGCGGACCTCGGCCTGCTCATCGCGGCCTGGGGAACGGCGGGCGCCGATCTGAACGGCGACGGTACGACCAACGCGGCCGACCTCGGCCTGCTCATCGCGGCGTGGACCTGATGCCGAATCCGGTTCGCCCGTGAGCCGAGCCTGTGTGTGAGAAACGAACACGGCCCGCGACCGGATGGTCGCGGGCCGTGTCGTTGAATGACCCCTAGGAGAATCGAACTCCTGTTCCCAGGATGAGAACCTGGTGTCCTAGCCGCTAGACGAAGGGGCCTTGGGTTCCGGGGGACCGCTCTGGCGGCCACGTCGGATCGCCAAGGATATCCGGCGCCGGTGGGGTGTCAAGCCCCTGCGGAACCGGCCGTCCCTGAGCCGGCGCCGGCCGCGGCGGCGTCCTCCGTGGCCGATTTCGAGGCCTTCTCGAATCGCCGCCAGTCCGAGCAGTCCCAGCCGGTGAGCCGCTCGACTTCGGCGATGTCCGCGTCGTAGTAGGGCAGCAGTTCCTCGAACTGGTCCTTCTCCAGTCGGTGCTTGTAGCCCCAGGCGTTCGGCCGACGGGTCCGCTCGAACGGGAAGTCGCCGGTCGCGCCGATGTGCCGGGCGGCCTTGCGGACCCAAGTCTCCTGATCTCTGTTGAAATCCTCGAACTTCACGAGCAGGACCTGTTCCTCGGAGAACGTCTCACGCAGTGCCCGGATCTGCGCTGCGTAGAGCCCGGCCGACATGTAGCGGTACTTGTTCTCGCGGGCGACGGCGAGGTCGCCGTTCGACTCGATCTCGACCCGCACCGCGGTCATGAAGTCGCGCTTGTCGCGGAACCGCACCCGCCGGAAGTTCCACGCCGAGAACGCCCGCCGGATCGGCGATCGCAGAATCGCGATGATCCGCATGTCGGGGTTGTAGTCGCGGATCCGCGGGAAGCAGAACGGGTTCATGAGATACGTCGGTGTCGCCTCACCGAGGATGGCGCCCTTCGGTGCGAAGACGAACCAGCGGTGCAGCGGCGAGAAGTCGGTGCCGTCGCCCCAGGCCTCGCGGTCGAAGAAGTTGAGTTCCTTCGGCAGCGGGATGT
>CAYZSH010000053.1:0-13169 GCA_964481025.1 uncultured Isosphaeraceae bacterium | reverse complement strand
AGGCTGTCTTCACCGGCCTCGCCGCCGCCGCCGTCGCGACCACCGCCTCGGCCGACTTCACTCAGGCTGTCGCCGTCAGCTACTCGGTCACCGCTGCCGACTTCGGTGGTGATGAGGTCTCGGTCAACGTGCAGGACATCTACCTCCTGTCCGACGACGCGACCGACGCGCTCCTCAACGTCTACAACTGGAACGCCTCGCAGACCGGCATCACCTACTTCCAGAGCTTCACCGGCACCGGCTGGATCCCCACCAACCTTGGTGGCCCCTTCGACACCGCCGCCCTGCAGCAGGCTGACTCGTTCGTCACCATCGGTGGCTTCGACTACTCGACCGGCAACCCCCTCCAGAGCCCCGGCTCGGGCGCCGGCGTCGGTGTCGACCCGAGCTTCGGTGGCAACAACGCCGGTGAGCCCGGTGCGGACGCCGGTTGGTACAACAGCTCGCCCCCGAGCCTCATCGGCCGCCCCGGCGACACCGTCGTCGGCCTCGGCACCCTCATCGGCCGCTTCACCTACGCCGGCGACTTCGATCTGACCGGCACCACCTTCGAGGTGACCTGGAACAACGGCCTCGGCACCCCCGGTGTCCAGGAAATGTTCACCATCGTTCCGGCCCCCGGTGCGATGGCCCTCCTCGGCCTCGCCGGGCTCGCCGGTCGCCGTCGCCGCAACGGCTGATCTGCGACCACGGGTTCTCTCAGGACCATCACACCGCCCCGGTCTTTCGACCGGGGCGGTGTTCTTTTTGGTATCGGACGCTCGCCTGGCCGCCCTCGGAGGCGGAGGTGTCCTCAAATAGCGAAGTCGCCGCGGAACGGTTGAGAACACGGAACCGGCGACTGACGTTCTGGTCCATCACCGGTCGCGCTCCGCTTGTCGGTCGACCTCGGAATCCATGATCCGGTATGCCCCGGCATCCCCGGACTTTCCGGATCCGTTTCGGTCAATCGGCGGTTTTGAGGCGACCCGGTGCGTCCTTGGAGCTACCCTCCACGAACGCGCCGTCATTACTTTCTCGTCAAGATCCGTGGCGAGAGGCAGCGTCTCCTCCCGGCCTCCGGGCCGCCTGACAGTCTCCATCCCCAAGAACGGAGTCCAAGGTGAAGATCGGAATCACTCTCAGCAGCCTTCTCATCGGCGGCACCGCGGCCCTTCTCGGCCAGATGTCCGCGGAAGCGATCCCCGGCGGTGATGGCACCGCCGGTGGCATCGGCGCGGACGTCGCGGTCTGCAACATGCCGAGCATCTACCGATGGGGCACCACCGGCGGCGTGACCGGCTACTCGGTCGGCACCACCAGCGTGAACCTCGGCGACGTCAACCTGCTCTGGATCGCCGGCAACAACAACCACCCGCGGATCCCACAGAACCTCTTCCGCTACGTCGACGGCCGTCTCGATCAGATCGGCATGTCGTGGTGCAAGGACGGCTTCTGCGCCCTGCAGCTGAATGAGTGCGGGTCGTGCCAGCCCGCGGGCAGCGGTTGCCCCCAGGAACTCGGCCCCGGCTGCTCCGATCCGTACTCGGACTCGTTGAACGGCAACCAGTCCGGCCTCGCCCCCCGCTCGCAGTGCAACGCGGCCACCGGCTGGTTCCAGTATCCGCCGCAGAACCTGCCCGGCGCTCCGGCCACCATCGGCCGCCGCATGCAGGTCCTTCAGGCCGACCTTGCGGTCTCCGGCGCGACCTTCTACTGCGACTCGATCTACCTGCACCCGCAGGACTACGCCGACGGCAACCAGCTGAACAACGCGTCGTACAAGCGGGTCAACCGTGGCAACCTCTCGGGCTCGGGCTACTCGCTCTCGCCGACCGGCTCGACCACGATCGGCAAGCCCGGCATCTTCGCGTGGCAGAACCACAGCAGCACCGTCGACATCACCGCGGTGGACATCCCGAACGACGGCCGTGTCTTCGTCGCCAGCGACGTGATCGACAACGGTGACGGAACCTTCCGTTACGAGTACGCGATCTACAACCTCACCTCCGACTACAACATCAACGGCTTCTCCGTGCCGGTTCCCGGCAACGTGACCGTGACCAACGTCGGCTTCAAGGACGTGGACAGCCACTCCGGTGAGCCGTACGCGACCAACGCCTGGGCCTCCAGCGTCTCGGGCGGCGAGGTGAGCTGGTCGACCGACGAGTACGCCACCAACTCGAACGCCAACGCGATCCGTTGGGGCACCATGTACAACTTCTGGTTCACCGCCGACGCGGCCCCGGCGGACGGCTCGACGACGCTCGACGTCTTCCGCACCAACGCCACCGTCACCGCCGGTGGTCTCCAGGTCCCCGGTGGCCCGGTCAACCCCTACGACCTCAACGGCGACGGCTGCGTCGACGGTGCCGACACCGGCATCTTCACCACGCAGTGGGATCAGCCGGGTGGCTTCGCCGACTTCAACCAGGACGGCATCGTCAATGCCGCGGACTTCGGCCAGCTGATCGCGGCCTGGGGCTGCCTCTGATCCACGAGGCCGGGCCGAATTCTCGGACCGACCATCGATCATCGACTCTTCGCGACCGGCCGACGAATTCGTCGGCCGGTCGCTCGTTTGAGACCCGATGCGAACTTCCTCGCCTCGTCGTCTCGCGATTGAGCGAACAAAGATCGCGTGCATTCGTCCGATAGAGGACGAATCCCGCGCATCCCGACCGAGAACCCGCATTTCAGGGATCTGCTCTTGGTCCCCCGGCGGGTTCGGACTACCCTCGAAACACAGACGCCCCACTGCGCCCGGAGACTTGACGTGCTTCCCAAGATCACCTCCTCATGCCGGCTCGGTCTGCTGGCGGCCGGTCTGGCCGTCACCCTGATTTCCGGAATCGCTGATGCGGCGCCTCCGAAGGCCCCGCGGGTCGCGACCGTCAAGCAGTCGAACCCGTTGCCCCCGATCGTGGAAGGCGACGGACGCATCGAGCGATACGAACTCCAGACGCTCGACCTTCCGAACTGGGTCCCCGACACCTTCTCGGTCGCGGTCCCTTTCGCGGGCGAGCTGCATGAACTGAGCTTCGACCGGATCTCGATTCGAAGCGACGACTTCCGGCTGCTCGTCGACCACGGCGACGGCCAGCTCGTCGAGACCCCCGCCGAGATCGAGCGCACCTATCGCGGTACCGACCTCGCCACGCCCGGCAGCATGATCGCCGCCAGCCTTCTTCCCGACGGACTCCACGCGATCATTCACCGTGGCGACGACGCCGAGATCGTCATCCAGCCCGCGTCGAGCCTCGGGCTCGACCGCCCCGCCGGCACGCACGTCGTCTTCCTCGCCTCCGACTCGTCGGCCGAGGGCCACTGCGGCAACGACTTCATGAACGACGACGCCTTCCACCATGGACCGGACCTTCCGGACGGGGACGGGGGCGGCGTCGCGGGCGCGACCTACTCGGTGGTCGAGGTCGGCATCGATTGCGACTACGAGTTCTTCCAGAAGAACTCGAGCAACGTCGCCACCACCCTGAACGATGCCGAACTCATCATGAACCAGTGCGACATCATCTACACCCGTGATGTCGACATCGTTCATGAGCTGACCACGGTCATCATCCGAGCGAGCTCCAGCGACCCGTACACGTCGACCACCATCGATGGACGTCTCGGTCAGTTCGTGAGCGTCTGGGGTTCCACTCCCGAGAACGAGATCCACCGCGACGTCGCCCACATGTTCAGCGGCGTCAACTTCTCCGGCGGCGTGATCGGACTCGCGTACGTCGGCGTCGTGTGCTTCTCGCCCAACCAGTACGGCGTGGTCGAGAGCCGGTACACCAACAACCTGACTTTCCGCACGTCGCTGTCCGCCCACGAGATGGGCCACAACTGGAACAGCAATCACTGCGACAGCAGCTCGCCCTGCCACATCATGTGCTCGAGCAACGGCGGCTGCAACGGCCTGAGTGGCTCGAACCTGAAGTTCGGGGCGTTCGCCCAGAATGCGATCACGTCGTTCCGCAACAGCCGAACCTGCCTGACCGATGTCGGCGTCGATCCGCTCCCGCTCCCCTTCGAGGACGACTTCGAGACCTCGCCCGATTCCGCGATGTGGATCCACATCAACGGCGCCGCGATCAACACCGCGGCCGTCGGCGAGCCGAGCGGCATCCGCAGCCTGAACCTCGACGCGACCAGCGCCAACGATTACGGCGATGACGAGATCCGAACCGCGGAACTCGCCCTCGGCGTCAGCCAGGCGTACCTGTCCTACCACTACCAGCACCGGGGTGTCGAGAGCGGCGAATCGCTGTTCGTCGAGTACCGCAACAGCGGCGGCGACTGGATCACGCTCGCGGAGCACGTCTCCGACGGCGTCGATCAGACGTCATTCACCTTCAACGAGATCACCCTCCCCAGCCAGGCCCGGTACGACGGCTCGCGGATCCGACTCCGCGTCGATGTCAACGAGACGAACGACGACTGGTTCGTCGACCTCTTCCGAGTGTCGACCGAGCAGGGCCCCGGCATCGACAACGACGAGTGCGCGACCGCGATCGAACTGGTCGGCGGCGACAACGCGTTCAGCACGGTCGGCGCGACCGACAGCGACATCGACGATGCTCTGACCTGCTCGGCCTCGAACGGCCCGACGGTCCGGGCCGACGCCTGGTTCCAGTACACCGCGTTCTGCACCGGCACCCTCGACATCACGACCTGCGGTGCGGTCGACTTCGACTGCCGACTCAGTGTCTACCTCGCGGACGGCGGATGTCCGTCGAGCGGTGACACGCCGTTCGCCTGTGCCGACGACACCTGCGGCACCGCCGCGAGCGTCTCGACCTTCGCGATCGCGGGCCAGTCGTTCCTGATCCGAATCGGAAGCTCCGACGGCGCGACCGGTTCGGGCATCCTCAACATCGAGTGCGGCGGCTTCCCCGGCCCGCCGAACGACGAATGTGCCGACGCGGCCTCGCTCGGCTCGGGCGATTCGATCACGAGCTTCTCGACCGTCGGCGCCACCGACAGCGGCATCGATACCGCGATCGGCTGCAGCACCAGCGGCGGCCCGAACGTCGACGCCGACATCTGGTACCTCTACGAAGCCGACTGCACCGGCCAGCTCGACATCTCGATCTGCGGCGCCGACTTCGACAGCCGCATGGACGTCTACGACGCGTCGGGCGGCTGCCCGAGCTCGGGCGCCACGCCGCTCACCTGCGGCGACGACGTCTGCGGCGACGACCCCGAGGTCAGCACGCTCGCGATCGCGGGCCAGCAGTTCCTCATCCGCATCGGCAGCGAGGACGGCTCGACCGGCGCCGGCAACCTCACGATCACCTGCACGTCCTTCGGCGATCCCTGCCCCGAGGATCTCAACGGCGACGGACAGGTCAATGGCGCGGACCTCGGCCTGATGCTCGGTGCCTGGGGCACCCCCGACGGCGACGTCAACGGCAACGGCGTCACCGACGGCGCCGACCTCGGTCTTCTGCTCGGCGCCTGGGGGCCCTGCTGATCACCGGATCCTGACTGACCTCGGAACACGTCACCCGGGCGGGCACCATCGGTGTCCGCCCGGGTTCCTTTCCACGAACCTCGCGTTGGCGGTCGAACCGTCCGGGCCGCGGACCGCGGGATCATGCGCGACGTCGGGTCGCCTCGACCGCGGGACTCGCGGTGATGATCGGTGCGGCGGTCTGCAGCAGATCCTCGGCGTAGTTCGTCTCCTCGCGGCGACGCGTGATCGGCCCGACCGGATCGCCGCGCAGGAACTGGCGGATCAACTGCTCGTCCTCCGTCAGTGCCGACACGCCCTCGCCGTCGACGTTGCGAAGCTGGTCGAACTCCTCGCGGGTGCCGATGCGGAGCACCCGCCCCTTGTCGAGCATCACCATGCGGTCCGCGATCGTGAACGCGGAGTCCATCTCGTGCGTCACGACCACGCTGGTGACGCCGAGCTTCTTGGTGAGGTCGACGATCAGCTGATCGATCTCGGCGCTGGTCACCGGATCAAGACCGGCCGATGGTTCGTCGTAGAACAGGATCAGCGGATCGAGCGCGAGTGCCCTCGCGAGTCCGGCCCGCTTCTTCATGCCGCCCGAGATCTGGGCGGGAAGCTTGTCGGCGTGCTCGCGGAGTCCGACCAGTTCCAACTTGATCTTCACCTGGATGTCGATGATGGTCGGATCGAGGTCGGTGTGCTCCTCGAGCGGAAGCGCCACGTTCTGCGCGAGCGTCATCGACTGGAAGAGCGCCCCCGACTGGAAGAGGATGCCGAAGTGCTTCCGCACGTCGTTCAATCCCTCCTCGTCGAGCTGGTCGATGCGTTGACCGAGCAGACTGATCGTTCCTTCGGTCGGCGGAAACGAGCCGATCAGCATGCGAAGAAACGTCGATTTCCCGCAGCCCGAACCGCCCATCACCACGAGCGTCTCGCCCCGAACGATGTCGAGGTTCAGGCCGTCGAGCACGGTCTGCGTGCCGAAGACCTTCTTCAGGTCCCGGACCTCGATGATCGGTTCACCCTGCCGGGGAAGATCGCTCACGGTGCGGCGTCCTCGGTCGGCACGATGTCGCCCGTCGAGTCGCCCCCTCCGAGCGTGAAGCGGGTTCCGGACGGGCCGGTGATCTCGATCGCATCGATGCCGACGTACGCGCCGCCTGGCGTCATCTCACCCCGCCGGGACGGGCGATAGGTGACCACGCCCGAGCAGGCGCCGTTCTCGAAGGTGAACGTCCAAGGCAGTTCGAAGTCTTCCGCATTCCCCGACATCGAGTCGGTCGGAGGCTGCGCCCCCGCCTGAATCTCGGCCCCCTTGAACTCGCCGAGCACCAGCGTCACGCCGGAGACGAACGCGGTCCGTTCCGCGGCGGACGGAGCCCGCCCCGGCATCCAGTCGGCGTCGAAGGCGGTCGCGTCGCCCTTGAACGCGGCTTGAAGCGTCCGATCCGGGCCGGAGATCACCACCTCCATCGAGGGCTTGACGTACGCATTCCATCCCTGCACCGCGAGGATGCCGGTGACGATCCAGCCGAAGAGCGACAGGATCGAGATCACCAGTCCACTGACCGCGACGCCTCGTCCCCGCTTCGTTCCGGTCGGGCCGGTCGAAGCAAGGCCGATCGCGCCGGTCACGGTCCCGATCAACCCCGCCCCGGGGATGCAGAGCAGCAGACCGAAGACGAGCGACGCGACAGCCGCGGCGCTCATGGGGCGTTGTTCGAGCGACGTGGCAACGGTCGGGTCGGCGTCGTGCATGGATCGGGGCTCCCTGAAGGTCAGATCAGTCTACGGAGTCGGATCCTCGGCAGTGGGTTCGTCGGCTGGGGATGCCGCCCCGTCCGACCCCGCGAGCACCCGGGAAGGGAACTCGATCGTGCGACCGTCGCTCGACTGCAGTCGCCAGGAGATGAGTCTGGGCTCCGAGGCGAGGGCCTCGAAACTCAACTCGATCGCTCGCGGCGGCAGCAGGCGGAACTCCGCATCCCCGCTCCACAGCCCGCCATCCTCGGTGAACACCCGGACGGACGTCTCGATGCGGGGCGTCGCACCGCCCTCCAGCGCCTCGAGGCCGAGCACCGAGACCCGCGTCGGTCTCAGGCCGGCGGCCTTCACATCGACGAACATCCGAGCGATCGCCTCCTGATCCTCGGCGGATCGATCGAGGACCGGAATCATGGCGGCCGCGTCCTCGCTCAGCGCGGCGTCGAGCACCGTGGCGATCGCGACCTCCATGCGTTCGTTCATGCTGGTGAGCAGACGGGTGCCGACATGGTCGATCAGCGAGAGCCAGAGAATCGAGGACGCCGAGCCGATCGCGATCGCCCAGAGTGCGAGTCCGCGTCCGCGGAACTTCTGCGGGCGTCGCCGGATCTGGATGTGCGCCACGAAACCGAGCACGATCGCGGGCAGGCCCATGAGCGGGCAGAATCCGGTCAGTGCCACCACGAATGCGGCCACCGCCAGCGGGCTCCGCGGAGGAAGCGCCGTCCTGGCGGGCCCGGCGGTGTCGATGGGACGACGCGCAACCGGAGGTGGGAGCGACGGCGAGACGTCGGACATGGCGGCCGAGTGTAGCCGCGTCTACGCTCCCGTCCATGACGGTCCACGATGCGTCTCCCCAAGCCCGGCCGGCCCGGGCGTGCGTTCCAGGCACCCTTGAAGGCCGCCGAGCGGTGGTCATGGGACTGGGCCGATTCGGAGGAGGCGAGGCGGCGGCCCGCTTCCTCGCCCGCGGCGGCGCGTCGGTGCTGGTCACCGACCTCGGTGATCCGGACGACTTCAAGGATGCGATCGGACGACTGGAACCGCTCGGCGTGCGCTTCCGACTGGGAAGCCACGAGATCGAGGACTTCGCGAGCGCGGATCTGGTGATCGTGAATCCCGCGGTTCCGCGGCCGTGGTCGAACCCGTGGCTGGCGATCGCCCGCGACGCGGGTGCCCGACTGCTCACCGAGATCCGGCTGGCGATCGGCGATCGTCCGGCCGCGAACCTGATCGGCATCACGGGAAGTGCCGGCAAGAGCACGACCGCCGCGATGACGCACCACGCGCTCCTGCGGGTCCGGCCCGATCTGACCCCCGCACTGGGCGGAAACATCGGTGGCTCGTTGCTCGACGATCCGCCGCCGCTCGACGCGACGATCGTGCTGGAACTCTCGAGCTTCATGCTCCACTGGCTCGTCGGCGACGGCGGCCGACCGGAGGACCGCGCCTCGGCCGCCACCGTCGCCATCACGAACATCAGCGCGAATCACCTCGACTGGCACGAGACGTTCACGCACTACGACGCGTGCAAGCAGGCGATCGCATCGGTGACGCCGACCTGCGCCGCGCCTCGATCGGTCCCGGCGATGGATGATGTCCTCGATCCGACGATCGATCCATGGCTCGAACTCCAGCCTCCTGGTGAACACAACCGTCGGAACGCCCGACTCGCGGTCCGACTCGCCGCCGCACATCTGGAGACACGGACCGGGCAGCCCGTCGATGCGACGACGCTCGAAACACTGGCCCGAAGCCTCTCGGACTTCGCCGGTCTTCCGCATCGACTGGAGTGCGTCGGCGAAGTTCGAGGAGTCCGCTGCTTCAACGATTCGAAGTCCACGACGCCGGAGGCGACGCGGCTGGCGGTCGCGTCGTTCGAAGATGCGAGCCGCGTGCACCTCATCGCGGGCGGATACGACAAGGGGTCCGACCTGTCCGGGATCCGGGCGCTCGCCCCCAGCCTCGCCGGACTGCACGCGATCGGTGCGACCGGTCCGGCCCTTCTCGCCCCGGGCGCCACGCTCGACCACACGCTCGACCGGGCGGTCGAGGCCGCCTTCGCCGCCGCCCGACCGGGGGATGTCCTGCTGCTCAGTCCCGGGTGCGCGAGTTGGGATCAGTTCGCCAACTACGAGGCACGCGGCGATGCCTTCCGGCGACTCGTCGAGGCCCGACGCTGAACGAACACCGCCGCGGGTCCGGGGACCCGCGGCGGTGTGTTGTTCAACCTCCCGATCGATCGGGCAGTGATGTCACTCGGCGCGGAAGCCGCCGCGATCATCACCCTTGGGCAGTTCACCGCCCTGCGGCGTCCAGTGGTCGGGATGATCGCCGGGCTCGTCCACGCGGAGACGGTAGTCCTCGGGGTCCGGCGGATATTCGGGCGTGTCGCGGAGCACCACCTGAATGCGTCGCGCGGACGCGGGCGGGCAGGTCAGCTGGTTCGAGAGCTTGCCGGTCGAGTGCGGCGCGTCCCAGACCTCCCAGAGCATGCGATCCGGGGTGACGACCGGGTCGTCGCCGCCGCCGGTGAGGAACTGGAAGGTCAGCTGCTTGCTGACCGGAAGCGTCAGCGAGAAGAAGACCTCGTCGGTGCGGGTGTCCACGACCTGGATCGTCTTCGGGCTCCAGGTCTCGCTGACGTACGTGAACGTCGAGTTGCTGGCGGGCATCAGGCCACCCTTGGTCGAGTAGCAGCCGGAGACGGCTCCGACGGAGACGAGGCCGGCGGCCAGAAGGGCGGCGGAGGGGATCGACCTGAGTCGCATGGATGCTTCCTGAGACGGAGAGAACGAGGTTGCGGCACCTGGTCGGCGCGGACCGGGACCGTGTCGGTGTATCGGTCCGCGGCTCCGGGAGCCTTGAACCAGGATCGGGAACCCGAACGTCTTCCTGCTTCCGCTGGCCGATCCCCCGCCAGTTTCCGCCCTCTCCAGCTGCTCAGGTCCCTCACAGCCCCTGCTACAGTCCGGCGATGTCGCCCCCGGGATCCTCGCTTCCATTCCGCATCGGCCACGGCTACGACCTCCATCGTCTGGAACCGGTCGCACCCGCGGGCGAGGGCCGTCCGTTCGTCCTCGGCGGCCTGCGATTCGACCACGATCGCGGTCCGGTCGGGCACTCCGACGGCGACGCCCTGCTGCACGCGATCACCGATGCCCTGCTCGGGGCCCTCGGACTCGACGACATCGGACAGCTCTTCCCCGACACCGACCCGGACTGGGACGGTGCCGACTCGCGGATCTTCCTCGACGAGGCGGTGAAGAGGGTCCGGGCCGCGGGCTACGAGATCGGCAATCTCGACGCCACGGTGATTCTCGAGCGCCCGAAGATCGGCCCCCGCAAGGCCGAGATGCGGACCGCGCTGGCCTCGCTGCTCGGGGTGTCGGAATCACAGGTGAACCTCAAGGGCAAGACGCACGAGCGGGTCGATGCCGTCGGCGAGGGACGCGCCATCGAGGTCCACGTCGTCACGCTGCTGGTGCGGGTGGACGACGCCCCCGATCGCGGCTGAGCGTCAACATCCGAGCGATCGCAGCGCCTCGATCGTCGCCGTCCGCAGCGCATCGCGGGTGCGGGTTCGCGCCTGCTGCGGTCCGACCGCATCCTCCAGCGTGCGAATCACCGCGAATCGACTGCGAACACCCGCGGGAAGATCCGGCTCGACGGCGCCCGGCACGGCGACGACCGGGACCCCGTGACGCGCGGCCCGCTCGAGGACGCCCCCGATCACCTTGCCCATCACCGACTGTCGATCGAGCCGCCCTTCGCTCACGATGACGATGTCGCTCGCCTCGATCGCCGCGTCGAGTCCGACCATCGCGGCGACCGCGTCGAAACCCGGCGCGATCGTCGCACCAAGCACCGCGGAGAGGGCCAATCCGATGCCACCCGCCGCACCCGCTCCGGGCATCGACGGATCGACGCCGAATCGATGCCGCAACAGCGTCCCCCAATGCGTGAGCCCGCGTTCGAGTCGCTCGACGGCATCGGGCGATCCGCCCTTCTGCGGCCCGAAGACTCGAGCCGCTCCGGTCGCACCAGTGAGCGGGTTCCGAACATCCGCCAGGACCCGCACCCGAACGCCCCCCCATCGCCGTCGCACGGCCTCCGGCACGCGGATGTCGTCCACCGCTGCGAGATCGCCGCCGACCAGAGGACGGGACGCATCCCCGGACGGCCCGTCGACGTCGATGCCGAGCGCCCGCAGCGCTCCGAGCCCGCCATCGACGGTGCCGCTTCCGCCGACCGCCAGCATGATTTCCGCAGGGACATCGACGAGCCGCTCGCGTGCCGCATCGAGCAGTTGACCGACACCCGCCGTGCCGGTGCACTCGGGGTCGCGATCCGACCTGGCGAGTCGCCCGAGCCCCGAGGCTTCCGCCAATTCCACGACCGCAAGATCGCCTCGGCGTCGAACACCAAGTCGAGCCGACACGCCCCCGCGATCGGGTCTTGGTCCGGAAACCTCCATCTCGAACACTTCGAGATCGGGAATCGCCGACGCCAGCACGTCGAGCGTTCCCTCACCGCCGTCCGCGAGCGGGATCTGCCGAACGACGGCATCCGGCATCGCCTCGTGCACCCCGGCGGCGATCCCTTCGGCAGCGCTGCGAGCGTCCGCGGTCTCCTTCAGGGCGTCGGGACACACGAGAATGCGGCGGGAAGCGGCGATGATGGACCTCGCGAAGGGAATCGGACGAGTTCGAGCATATACACTGCGGGGCTCGATCCCGGAAGCCTCCGCGGTCTCCCCCACCCCATGGAAGCCTTCATCCAGAACTTCCTCGGCACGTATGGCTGGATCGCCATGATCGTGCTCCTGCTCGCCTCGGGCGTCGGTATCCCGATCGGCGAGGAGGTGGTCAACGTGCCGGCGGGGATCTTCGTCGGGCGAGGCGAGATGGAACCGACCTCGACGTTCGTGGCGGCCTACCTCGGCGTCCTCGGCGGCGACTTCCTCTGGTTCTGGATCTGCAGCCGGTTCGGCACGCGGCTCCTGCACTATCGCGGGTTCCGTCGATTCGTCCATCCGCGTCGACTCCTGCAGGCCAAGCACCAGTTCGACCGCCGCGGCGCGAGCGTGCTCATGATCGCCCGGTTCATCCCCGGCACCCGGTCGCCCGCCCTCACCATCGCGGCGCTCATGCACATGCCGTGGCGGAAGTTCATCGCCGTCGAACTCGTATGCTGCGCCTTGACGACCCCGCTGCAGGTCGGACTCGGCATCCTCATCGGACGAGGGCTGGCCGGTCAGAGCCTGCCGACCGTCGTCTTCTCCGCCCTCGGCATCGTCGCGGGCATCATCGCCCTGACCGCGTTGGTCAACTGGTGGGTCGCGTCCCGAAGGAAGGACTCCGGCCCCGCTCCTCGAGCCCGCATCGCCTGGCTTCGACGGGCGCGTGTCCAGTCGACCTCGTCCTGACCCCCCGGAGTCCCCGACCATGCGTGCGATCGTCACCGGCCAGATCGGCGTTGACAAGAAGCCTTATCTCGACGCCGCCGCCCAGCTCGCGGGCGAGCGAGGCGAGAACATCGACGTCTTCCACGTCGGCAACATGATGTACGAGGAGGCCCGTGACGTCCGCCCCGGCCGCATCCTCGATCTGCCGATCAGTCGTCTGAACTCGCTTCGTCGCGCCGCGTTCAAGGACATCATCGCCACCACCCGTCCGGTCGAGGAGCACCGGAACGTGATGGTCAACACGCACGCGACGTTCCGCTGGCACCACGGCCTCTTCAGCGCATTCGACTTCGATCAGATCCGCGCCCTCGCCCCCGACCTCTTCATCTGCCTCGTCGACAACGTCGAGGTCGTGCATCAGCGGCTCCACAAGGAGCACATCGTCGATGCGACGCTCAAGGACTGCATGGTCTGGCGCGAAGAGGAGATCCTCGCGACCGAGCTCATGGCCGAGGCGATGGGCTGCCGCAACAACTTCTACATCCTGAGCCGCGG
>CAYZSH010000052.1:10579-13261 GCA_964481025.1 uncultured Isosphaeraceae bacterium | reverse complement strand
CGAACAGGATCGTGGCGCCATCCTGGCCACGCGGTGGACGAAACGCGTAGGCGTTTGCGTACTCGAGCAGCGATGGAGCGACCTTCTCTATCGCGAATGCAATACATCGCGCGAGCCCGTGCCACGGATCTCGGGCAGCTCCGCTGGGAGCGAGCGACGACTCCCAATCGCCGGCATACAGGCTCTTGAGCGTCGTCTCGGCGTTCTCGATCGGAAAGGCACAGCCGATCGAGAGGATCGTCACCCCGACCTGCAAGGTGAACTCGACCGGAGGGGAGATCGGAACCACCTTCGCATCGCCACGGCCGGTCTGTTCACTCACCGACGGCGCGAGTCCCACGATGCGCTCGTGGGCATGGCACGCGGTGGATGACTCGTGCAGCCCGAACACGAAAGCATTGACGGCGCGAATGGCTTGCGGGCTGCGCAGGGAGACGTCCGGCGGAATGGAGATCCTCGTCCGTCGAATTGGAAGAACCAGATCTCCTCCATCGGGAGAGAGCGGCTCTGCGACGATGCGGGTTCCATCCGGGCCGGGCATCAGTTCGATGGCGCGAAAGGACTGGCGGAGTCCACGATGCAGAATCGGACGGAAGTAGGCGAGGTCGGTCCGAGTCAGCTCGAGACCGCGGCGTGTCATCCATGTGGCGAATCGCCGACGGTCGAGTCGATCCGATCGACCCGATCGACGGGCTGATCGAAGATGGTGACCCTCTCGCACGAGGACCAGCCCGGCATCGAGCGGCGCTTCGAAGTCGACCCGGTGAGGCGAGAAGCCTTCCTGATGACGCACGAAGATCGCGGGCCAGATCTCGTCCTCTCGCCGCAGCAGATCCACCAGTCCTCGGTCGATCTCGAGCGACCAACTCTCCTCGAGTGGGATCGTTTCCGCGTGGCGGCTCGCGAGCACGTCGGACTCGGCCTCCCAGTCCAATCCGAACCGCGCGAAGTGCTCGCGACGGATCGGCACATCGGGGCGTAGGGAGCCGACCGCACTTCTCAAGTGCGACACGAACAAAGCCGGCGAGGTCGGAGCCGGGAAGACCGGGAAGATCGGACGAGTACGCCGATCTCGACGTGACAGCCCGGTGGCCTCGGTCGATACGACGACCAGGGCTGCGCCGGAGATCTCGGCGAGAAGATGCGCCGCCTCGTCGAGCTGCTTAGCCGTGAAGGGCTCCGCCGCGACAACCCACTTCGCACCACGGACCTTCTCGCGATCGTCATCCCACGTCTTCAGGCCGGCCAGAACCGGTGCGTTCTCCTCGTCTGCGAAGCCCGGCGGCAGCGACTCCGCTCGATGGCCGGCGGCGAGCATCGCGACCCCGTCCTTCAGCAGCCTTCGCACCACCCATGCCCTCGCATCCTCGGCGACCGCCGCATCGCTCGGCGGCTGCGCGGCGGGATCGCCCTCGGCCGGTGGCAGTGCCGCGACCGTAAGTTCGAGCACCGCCGCGCGATCGCGCGCACGTCGTCGCAGATAGGACAGGTGCGCTGCCTTGCGCTTCGGGTCCCGCTCGTCGACATCCTGCTGCGCCGAAGGATCTCGACGACCATCGAGTCCGCCGTCGCCTCCGAAGAATCGGCTGGCGAGCCGCATCCGCGCGATGCTCGAGATCGGCCTGACCGGCCGATCCTCGTCGCCCGTGGGCTGGGGCGGAAGCCCGACCGGACGGCAGGTGAGCACGAGTTGCATCGCCCGATTCTCGGTTCGCAGAAGCATGCGGTGCTTGTCGAGGACGAACGGTAGATGCAGCCGCACCTGCTCGTCGGCGATGAGGCGGTCCACGTTCTCCACGAAGACCACTTCGATCGATCGTTGGACGCCGCGCAACTTCTGCTCGGCATAGGCGCCCGAACAGAAGACCTGCTCGTAGTCGGCCAGCGTCGCAACCATCACGTCCGGTGGATCGGCCGGAGGCGATGCAGCTGGGTCGGTCGCCGGCGGGCACCACGCCGAGACGCTGTCGGCACGGAGGGGCGACACCTCGAAGAGCGACTCGAACCCGAACGCCTCAAATCGTTGGCGAACGCCCTCGACCATGGCGTCCTGGGTGCTTCGATTCTCCGCGATCATCAGGACCCGCTGCCCACGCGCCACGCACGCGAAGGCCGCGCACGCCGCGACCGCCGACTCGCACCCGGACCCCTGCTCGGCCTCGACGAGCAGGTCCGCATGCGATTCGCGATCAGCCCCGTAGTGCTCCTGCTCGACGATCGTGATGTGCTCGTACCAGAGTTGCTGGAATGACCGCAGCAGTCGGACCTGATCGGTGCTGGGGCGCGCCCCAGCAAAGAGCCAGTCGAACTGATCGCTCTCCCACGGCGGACTCGATCGCCCGCGATCATGACGAAGCCTCTCGCCGGCATGCCAGTGATGATCGAAGTCGAATCCGGCCTCTGCACCGCCTTCGACCAGCGCCTCGAACCACGACTCCTCTGGCTTCTTCGCCAGCTCGGGTTCGCCTGGTTTCTCCGTCGACTCCTCGTCCTTGCCGATACCGAGCCACGCCAGGATTCGCCCGATGCAGCCCTTCTTGGGCTCCTCCGGTCCCGACTCCTCCTCCAGCTCGTTCATGAGGCGCCGGCGGATCGAACGAATGTGCGCCGAAGTGAAGATCATCACGGCGACCGCGATGAAGAGACCGAGCACCTTGGTCACGATCTCCTCGATCTGCTGCA
>CAYZSH010000052.1:6326-10479 GCA_964481025.1 uncultured Isosphaeraceae bacterium | reverse complement strand
GCGACCGCGATGAAGAGACCGAGCACCTTGGTCACGATCTCCTCGATCTGCTGCAGCCTGAGCTGCTCGATGATGCCGTCGAGCAGTTGCGAGTCCGCCTTGGCGGCGATCCACTCAAGCAGGTAGAAGAATTGATCGGTCAGCCAGGCGGCCGAGGACGGGATCGACAGGATGAGCGTCGTCACGACCGCGGGGGCGAAGAGCACCCACCGGATGATCGAGAGGAACCCAGACTTGCGCTCCGAGTGGACGATCTCCGAGATCTCGACGATCCCGAGCACGGCATACATCGGAATGAGCGACGCGAGGATGATCCACCATCGGTTCGCCGGGGCGATGTGCGGGGTCTGGGACGCCCAGGCCGCCAGCGTGCAAATGCCGATGCAGGCAAGTGCACCCACGAGCGCCATCGACCATGCGGCCCCCGCGCCGGACCACGCCCGAGCGGAGTGATGGGGCGTCGATGCGACTCGAAGCGTGAGCAGCGCGGAGAACGAGATCGCGAGGCTACAGGCGTACGCAACGATGAACCAGGGACCGACGACGAAGATGTCCTTGATCAGGTCGACGACTCGCGGGATCAGCACCGCTACATCGAGATTAGAGACGGCGCTGACGACTCCCCAGGCTCGCCACGCGAAGTAGAGGACGACGAGCAGGATCGGCGTGACCGAGATCCACCAGACCCATCGGAGGCGCCGCACCAGGAACTTCGGGTGACTCGAGAGTGGACCGAGGGTCCCGACCATCTGCTCGGCGGCGATCTCCTCGGGCGTCGGCTCGCGCTTCTCGCTCACGAACGGCCCTCCGTCGACGGCGGCACGGGCCCGCTGGGGCGAAGTACCTCAGGCGGCTGGGGGCCCTCGACGAACACCGCGATCGGTCGGTTCCGGTCGATCGGCAGCGAGATCTCGATCTCCTCGATCGCGAGGGCGGTGCAGCCCCAGGGCTCGAGGTCCCCGACGCTCCGGGCGACCGCTGAACCATCGAGGGTCGCGACTCGAAGAGACTCTCCAAGTCGGTCGCTCACACGCTCGCTCGACGCATGCGCGCGGATCACTCGGCGAAGGTCCGCTCCGCTGGCCTTGCGCGTCGAGACGCTGAGCCCGGCCAGTTCGGTGCCGGGGCCGAAGACCTCCACCACCCGGTCGCCCACCGACTCGATCCATCCTTCGCCGACCCACCGCTCGACGACCGCCACGACCTTGAGGCGGACGCCATCCCTCATCGATCGGAGTTGCGACTCCAGCGACTTGCCGAATCGGTGAGCGACCACGTCTCCGACCTCGTGCGGATCGATCTGCTGCATCGAGTCGGACCAGAAGGACTCGAATCCGTGCCGTAGATCGGGAAGCAGCTCAGGCTGCTCTTCGCGGCAGGCCCGCGCCGCGTCGTCGAACGACAGTCCCGCGGCGACCTCCACGGTGCTGGACGCGTTCCAGGCACGAAGCGGCGCTCCTGAAGCGATCGACCTCGCGACGCCGATGCCGCTGGCGTGATCGAGCGACAGTTTCCAGAGCGAGAGGAGTCTTCCGGCCGCGTCGCGAACCCGAGCGCAGTTCTGGATCCAGGCGGTTGAACGATGCAACAGTTCGCCGGTCGCCGACAGTCCAAGCCTTGCGGCGTAGGCACGAGAGACGGACGCCTCCGCATCGCTCGTCTCGCGTTCGAGACGACTTCGCCCTCGCGATCCTGCCTGACTCTCCGTGAACAGCAGCAGGAGCCCCGTGGCGGCGGCGGCGGTTCCCGAAGCGATGCCGGTATACAGCGTCCACTTCGTCTCGAGCATCGACGTGACCGAGCCCACGATGGCGGCGGCGAACAGGCCCGCCGAGCCTGCGCAGGCGACACGCCAGGCGATGCCGACAAAATGCGAGCGAGCGTGATCGAGTTCGCGAGCCTCCGCCTTGACGCATGCGATCCGACGATCACGATCGGCGTCCAAGTCCCGAATGCCCTCCCACTCGCGAACTTGAACCGAGAGTCCGTCGAGCTCCCGCCGTCCCGCGGTCGTGAAGAAACCACCATCGGCGTACCACCGGAGATGATCATGCCGATCGTGGATGCCACGCCACACGCGCCGCAGCACCGATCGAGGTCCCGTCGAGGACCGGAAGACCTCGACCGCTCGCTTGAAGCGATCGCCGATGAATCGCCGGCCTCGCTCGAGAAAACGACTGCGCCACGGTGTCTCTGGCACGATGTCGAGTCGCGACGAGCAGTGGGCCTCTCCGCCTCCGGCGCCGCCCTCGAACGATGGCTCCAGCGCCCAAAATCCAGGCACCGGGTCATGAGGGCCTCGACTGTCACCATGCTTGTCGAGGCGATGCCGCGGCACGCCTGCATCGTCGACCCGGTCGCTTGGCGGCGACTCCGGCTTCAGATAGTCAAGAGAAGACGTCGCTTCGACGGCGTCGGCATCATCATCGACCGAGTCGACGGCCTCGCGGACGATCTCGATCACCTCGCGCTCGAGGGCCCGAGCGTCGCCCTCGGTGTAGTTGACCGACACGGATCGCCACGCCCGCAGCCCAGGAGTGCGCCGCGGCTCGAGCGAGACCGAGGCGAGAAGCCGTGCCACCGCCGCCGGCCAGATGTCGCGGCACGACCAGCCGCGCGACTCGTGATCGAGCCTCGTGCGGTGCGCCATCAGGTACATCGGAATGGCGGTCGGCACGATCACCGAAAGCCCTGCCGAGTCCGAGTCCCAGTCGATCGACGTTCCTGACCCAAGGCGTGCCGCGGCCAACAGCATCTCCAACGCCTCCCGGTCCGTCTCGCCGATCGGCCCATGGGCCGCGATCACGCACGCCGCCAGCGGGAATGGCGTGCGATCATGCTGTAGCCGCTCGAACAACGATCGGCCCAGGCGATCGAGCCTACGAACGAACCGAACCAGATCGCCGTCCTCGACGACCTCGCACACGGCGACCACGACGGACCGACCGCGCCCCGAGGCCTGTTCGTAGGTCCGGGCCATTTCGTCGGGGTCGATGCCCGTTCCCTTCGGCGGGTTCTCCGGGTCATCCAGAAGAGGCAGATGCCCGACGAGCGCGGAATCGGCCAGCGCACGGCACCCCCCGTCGCGCCGAAGGCGCTCCATGGCGGAGCCTTCCGCGAGGACGAGCATGCGTGCCGGCGCTGCCATGGACCGGCATCAGCTCGAAGGGACGGCGGCGTCGAAGGAACGGAGGATGTCGAAGTCGGGGGCGAACAACTTTCGGAAGTCCCGGAGGAACGCCGACTGCGCGATCCGGTCATCCTCGCGGTTGACGTTCGCCTCGACGATCCGGATCCACCGATCCACGTACTCCGCCATGGCCAGTCGAATGTCGCGCCGGTGCTCGGAGGACATCACCGCGTGGAGTCGCGGGCCGACGTCCTCGGCCGAGTTCGCCGTCCGATCGAGGAACGTCGCAAACAGGACCTGCTCCTGCCAGATTCGATCGAGGATCGCCTGGCTCTCGTCGGACTCGAACCACTCGACGAACTTGCGCATCGAGCCGAACCGATCGATCGGCACCGCAGCATCGCGCCGAAGCCCGTCGGGCGTCATGCGGAAGAGGCCTCGCGTGAACTTCGGCTCCGTCGTTCGATCGCCCGGACGCTCCTCGAGCAGCGGCAGCAGCCACTGGTCCTTCGGGTAGTGCGAGTTCGGCACGACGTTGTCGGCGAAGACCTGGCAGAACTCCCGGTACTTGCGCAGGAACGTCTGCGACGTCGCATCCGCTGGGCTCCCGTCGACCTCGCACACCTCGTTGCCGAGCATCGAGTAGGCCAGCGCCTCCCACTTGCGACGGTCGTGGGACTTCTCCTTGGTCGGATCGAACCAGGGGCGCCAGCGGCGCTTCGCCCAGTGCTCCACCCGAACCATCCGCGGATCGAGATACCCCAGCCCGATCGAGTCGTCTTTGCCCTCCATGAACACGCTCGATCCGGTCGGATCCTCCACCATCTGCAGCCACTCGTTGAGCGCCGGATCGTTCCAATACTCGAACGACACCCACCCGTCCCAACCATGCTGATCGAAGTCGCGCTTCGGGTGATCCGAGATCGCGACCATCATGTAGGGATTGCCCGCGTTGCGATCGGTGCGGACGAACGCGAACTTGTGCGGAAGCCGAGGCCACAGCGACTCGAGCGTGTTCTTCCA
>CAYZSH010000052.1:0-6226 GCA_964481025.1 uncultured Isosphaeraceae bacterium | reverse complement strand
CCGGCCATGATCTCGTCGAGCGGCGGCGGCTCCAATCGGTCCGAACCGAGCCGCCCGCCGTCTCGCGCGATCGCCTCGGCCCGCGCGAGCAGACTGATCCCGCAGATACGTTCGACCGCATCGGAAAGGCGGCGGCAATAGGCCTCGTCTCCCTTGTTGCGATCGAAGAGTTCGCACCAGAACTCGACCAGCCGCTCCAGCACCGTGTCGAGCGCAAACATGCGCATGGCCACCGATGGCGTCGCCTGCATGGAGAGGATCTCCTGCAGGTTCTTCTCGATGCCCTGCTTGAATCGATGTCGATCGCTTGCTCGCCGCGGCGACCAGTGAAGGATCGACGTCTCATCGATCGATTCGCCCTTGGGTCCGCCCATCAGCTTCTCGCAGAACACATCCTGCGCCTGCCGAGCACCTCCGCCATCGCCGAGGGTCGCTTGAACGATGGCGTCGAATGACTCCTGGTCGTACAGCGGACGCAGCCGCCGCCGCACGCGCGTCACCGGATTCATCTCGTCGTTCTCGAGTTGACGCAGCGTGCGTTCCGCGATCGCGTGGGAGTCCTCGCCGTCTCCCATCGTGAAGCATGCCGCCCTTCGCTTCTCGACCGACTTCCTTTCCGTCCTCGAGACGAAGTCCAGCACCTCGGCGACCGCTTCGGCATTGGCGTGCCATTCACGGACGACCTCGAGCATCGCGTCGGCAAGCTTCTTGAACTCCTTGAGCATGTAGGGCCGCTCATTGCGGAGCTGCTCCGTCGCAGCTTCGGCGATGATCGACTTCTTGCTCTGCTCGCCGAACTTGGCGATCGGCCACACGGCAAGTCTTCGCTTGCTCCGAAGGAAGGTGGCGATCGGGCCCGCGTCTTCGCCTCGACTGCTCTCCTTTTTCTCGAGGCGGCCCAGTTCCTGCTGCATCTCCGTCGACAATTCCGTCAGGCAGGTCTCGAGCGACTGGATCGCATGCAGTCCCAATCCGACACAGCCCATCTTGCCACCGCCCAGGCCCGGCAAGGTGCTCGATGGATCCGAGCCCCGGACCGCGAGCCGCTCCAGCGCGAGTCGGGCGAGCAGTGGCGTGGGATCCTCGCGCTTCTCCAGCCGCTTGCTCCAGAGCTCCTTCTGAGCATCGTCCAGCTCCAGCACCTTCGAGATGGGCTCTCGCAGCGAATGCTGCAGGTCGGAGCTCGGCTTGGTGAACGACAGGAGCGCCGCGCGAAAGGCATCGATCTGTCCGCTTGCGAACGCCTGCTCGAATCGGCTCGCGAGGTTCTTCTCCCTGGCTGGGGACTGCCGAGCCTCCAGATGCAGGGCGTGTGGCGATCCGTCGCGCTGCTGCGAGTCGCTCGGGCGACGCTCATGGACCGCCAGAAAGTTCCGGATCCGGACCAGCATCGCCTCGATCCCGAGACGCCCCCGCTCATCCTTCACCGTGATCGAGTGGCGATGACGACCGCTGCCAGGACCGACCTCGACGAGTGGCCCCGCATCGCCTTGGCCGATCAGCATGTTCTCGACGCGAATGGCTCTGGCCTCGGCCTGGATCACCATGCGCAGGTCGGTGACCGGCACCTGGAGCACGCTGGTCGCCGTCGCGGCCGCACGAGCCGGCTGGTTGGCATCGTCGCTCCGCATCTGACCGATCATGAGGCGACCGTAGATGGCGTTGGAGCAGACTTCGTAGACGCGATCCGCCCCCTCGAGCGCCATGCTCGACGACTGGTTCGTGAACACGTAGGCCTTGTGGATCGGCGATCGCCCCACGCGGGCACGCTCACGCTCGGGCATGTATCGCTCGGTATCAAGCACATCCGACTCGGGGGCATCGGGCGCCCGCAGATTCGGGACCGAGTAGCGACGCTCCTTCGGCTGCCCCTTGCTGGAGTCTTCGTCGGCCATGCGGCGATCCGAGCGAAGCCACATCGCCAACTCCGACAGGCCGGTGAGCGAGTTCATCCGCAACTTGATGCGCTGCTCCGGGCGCCCTCGCTGCACATCCTCGAAGACCGATTGATCCATGAAGAACCCGTACGGACGACAAGACTGCCCTCGCTGACCGAAGTGTTCGCGAGCCTTGAGCGCGAGGAGTTGCCAGCAGCCTCGGCCGGTGCCGCCCGCAAGACTGCCGACCATGATCAGGTCGATGGCATAGTCCTCCATGTGGCGGACGTTCCGGGCGTACTTGTCGATCCGCTCGAGCGTCTCGGGGAAGCGATCAAGCTTGTCCCAGGAGAGGAAGTGCGACACCAAAGCGCACTGGCCTGCGCCCGCGCTGGGAGGCAGGGGAAGGCCAGTGGCACTGAACGGATCGTCGTGCTGGTTGAACCACCACGCTTCCCGGATCCGGCGACGGCCCTCGGGCGTGTGCACCGCATCGACGCCGATGCGATTCTCGACCAGGTCGCAGAACGCGTCGACGTTGGTCGAGAGCCCGAAGGTCTCGACCTGCATCTCGAGGCCGGGACAACGATCGGAGAAGGCCCTGCGAATGCCCTCCTTGCTCTTCCGAAGGTCGTTCTCGTCCGTATCGCACAGCACGACGTGGATGCGGTCGCGGGCGAGCTCGGCCGCATTCGGATCCGTCGTGAGGAGCTCGGCCAGCGCCGTGATGGTCTTGCCGCCGGATCCGCCGAACCCGAACAGGATCGTGAGGACGTTCTTGGTCTTGCTGTCGGACATGATGAACCCTTGAAGAACTGGGCGACCCGACTCGGATCGATGGGTATGGACTAGATGACGCGTTGGGAGATCAGCACCGCGACCGCGCCCGCCAGAAGGAGCCACGTCGCAGGAAGTGCCATCCACGGGAGGAAGCCGCGGCGGAAGAACTTGCCCGGCCCGGTATCGATCGCGAGGAAGATGGGCTTGGGCCGTCGACCGGCCGTCGAACCGCCGCCCGCATCGACCTCTTCCGGCGGACGGAGCTCCAGACTGCTGAAGGACTGATCGAGTCGCTCGCAGCAGTTTGAGTAGGCCGTCCCACTGGTCGAGAGGTAGCGGGCCCCCGTCACAGCACGGCCGAAGCGAACTGCTGGCGCACGGCGACCGCTATAGCCTCGCTCCTTGAGTTGCTGAACCCATCCGAAGTTGGGGTGATCGATGTCCTCGAAGCAGTCGATGGGCACCACCACCTCCTTCGAGAGGAAGCGGTATCGACCCGATCGGACGGTCAGTGGCATTGGGGTCGTCAGCTCATCGTCACCCGGCGCCTCGCCGCCGTCGGTGCTCCATCGAGCGGTCCCCCCCCAGAACTCGTGCCCCGTGAAGAGGTACCACGCCACCGCGGCGAGCAGCAGGGCGAGAGCCGACGCCACCGCGATCCACAGCGGCGAGTGCGGCCTCAGCAGTTCGAGCGGCATCGGCTCGCTGCGGACCCAGCCTCCACGCCCGTCCCACGGCGTCTCATTGGCCTCGGCACCCCACGGTCGGTACCAGACCTCGACCTCGGCGGGCGTCGCCGAGGCGACGTTCTCGTCGAACGACTCCTCGATCAGGGGCATCCATTCGCTGTCTCCGATGCGGCCACGCAGGCGATAGTCCGACCATGCCCCCTTGGTGTCGGCGTGATCGACTTCGACCGTGCCCGTGCCGACCACGCTCCGCTTCACGAGCCTCGGACCCGGCACGACCGGCTCGGGGCGTGCAGCGATCTCGGTGGCAAGGTCGTAGGTACGTCCATCGGCGGCGACGACTCTTGCGAGGATCGTCTCGGGACCGGCTCGTCTGATCGCAAACGCAGCGGTCGCGTCGGACTCGGACTTCGACTCGGCCTCCAGGCCGTTGCCTCGCACCGACCACTCGAGCGCGCGTAGTTCCGCCTTGGGATACGCACGATCGGTCCCTCGAAGCACCACCGCGACCGTGACGGGCGGCGGATTCTCGTTGCGACCGGTCCAGGAGACCGTGCCAGTCGCCGCAGCGCCCGTCGCCACCAGCGTCGGCTCCGGCGCCACGAGCGAGATGCCGAGTGACACGGGGCCTCCGATCGCGCCGCCCGGCTCAAAGGCCTGCGCTTCGAAGGCGATCGAGGATCCCATCGCAATCGACGGGGTCATGCTTGCCGCCCAACCGCCACTTCGAGTCAGGACCAACTCGCTCGCTGGTCCTCGCTCCGGACGGACCTTGACCACCACTCGGTCGACCACGGCGGCATCCTCGCCCGCCGGCACGACCTTCACGTCGAACGGCTCGGCGAATGCGAGTTCGGCTCCCGACTTCGGCGAGTCGAACTGCAGCAGGACATCCGGCTCGACGACTGTGTAGACCCGAGTCTGGGTTCGGCTCGCGCACTCTGGATCGTCGATCCTGCGATCGAGGCCTCGGTCGTCCTTGAGGATCGGAGTCGCCGAGACCCGTACCGGATCCGTGGTACGTGGCGTGAATCGAATCCACGCGATCGCGGGATTGCCGTCCTTGGGCGGATCGATGTTCGCCTCGCTACGGGCGCCATCGACGTCGAACACCACACGCGAGATCTCGTCGGCCCCGCTGAGCGCCGCCTCGATGCGTTGCTCGCGGCCACGCACAAGCTCCCCGCCGAGAAGGCGCACGGCCGGCCCCGGAGTGACGGTGAGCACCGTGCTGCCTGTGAACTCGATCGAAGCGCCGCAGAAGATCAACGATCGCCGCACCGTGACCCGTTCCGAGCCACGACGATCGAATCGGACCGAGATCGCGTCGCCGCCGGGCTGACCCTCGCCCTTCACGGTCCAGGTGGCCGGCCCCATCAGGGAGCGAACTGCGGCAGGGACCGCGTCGACCTCGAACTTCAGCGTCGCGGCGTCGCCCGCCCGCACCTCGGAAGGTCCCTCGATTCGGATCGAGGGGTCGATCACGAAGACGGCGATCTCCGCGGACTTCGTTTCGTCGGCAGTGGAGACCGACACCGTGACCCGATGCTCGCCCGTGGACAGATCGGACACGGACAGCACCGGACCGCTCGCCGCGGATGCTCCGTCCACGGACCAAGTAACAGATGCTCCGGCGGGAACCGGAATGGCCAGGTCAAGCGGCTGCCCAGACTCCAGGACGACCACCCGGCGATCATCGAGCGCTCCGCAGATCTCCGGCAAGCCCCACGACTCGACCGGCGCCACCCGCTGAAACGACGGGACCACCACGCGGAAGTTCAGCGACCCGACGTTTCCGCTGGCATCGCGAAACCCAACCTCGACGGTTCCGGAGGCTCCATCGGCCAGCGGGGCGCCCGCGGCAAATCGCAGGGTCCCACCGGCTGGCGTGAAGCGGCCCGCCGACATCGAGAGACCCGTCGTCTGATCCTTCAACGACACGCTGATCGACGCCGCGGCCGCGGCGTCGAATCCGACGAGGCGCACTGGAAGTCCGGCCTCGGCACCTCGTTCCGGAAGCGGAGCCAACTGCACCGAGCCCGGCGCGATCGCGTAGCTCGCCACCATCGGCACCTCGATGGCGGCCCCCAGTTCGGAGATGCCCGCGAGCGTCCGCAGCTGGGACAGCTGCGCGGGGTTGCTTCTCCACTCGCCGATCGGAAGCACGCTGAGTCGAATGTCGATCTCGCCCCGCGCACGGTCCAGGGCCATCTTCATCAATCGCTCGCGGGCCGCCGCCTCGGAGGAGCCACGATCACCGAGATCGTCCATGCCATCGGAGAAGACGACGACCACGACGCCTTCGTAGGTCGACGAAAGCGATCCGGCCTCGAGGCCGGCGAAGATGCTCCTCAAGGAGTTCCAGAGGTTTGTCCCCTCGCCGTTCCGAGGGCGAATGGCTCGGATATCCCGCCGGACATCCGCCAGGTCCGACGCATTCTTGATGGTGAAGGTCCGGCCTTCGAAGGGACGCGCGTAGTCCGCCGCCTGCGTGCCGAAGGTGTAGACCCGCAAATCGAATGATCCGAGCGTCCGTTGCAGCTGCTGCAACTTGCTCTCGGCATCCTCGAAGACGACTTCCCAGTTCGTTCGCCCAAGCCGCCGAGGGTCCTCGGCGCACTCTCGCAGCATCGATCCAGAACGGTCGAACACCGCCACGACCAGCCATGGCTTTCGATCGACGCTTGCCGCTTCGAGCGTTCGAGTGATCTCGACTGCGGAGACCTGTGCGAAGGACGGCTGGGCGAAGAGCGCTGTCGCCAGCGCCAACACCACCGTGGCGGCGAGGCACGAAACTCTGTTCATCAACGACCCCAGACCCCGTGAAACCCAGAAACCCCGAGCCCCTGAAGCCCCAGAGCCCCGAACAAGCCGCGGACC
>CAYZSH010000051.1:0-13394 GCA_964481025.1 uncultured Isosphaeraceae bacterium | reverse complement strand
CAAGCCGCGTCGGAACGCATCGCCTTCCCGCGGCTCTTTCGTGGACGATCGGTTCAATTGATCGCGATCGCTACCATTGCCAGAAATCAGGCCCGCTCGATAGAGGTCCGTCGGCCCTGCCATCCGACGCGAACCGACCCCTGAATGGCCCAGATGAAAGGCCCGCACATGACCAGACCTGAGTCCCCCGCCGCGTCCGATTCGGTGAATCGCCGCCAATTCATCCAGACCGCGGGCGTCGCCGGGCTTGGCGCGTCCTCGCTCGGATCCGTGGCCGCTGCGGCCGCGACGCTGTCCACGTCACCGCGTGCTCGTCGCAGCCGTCCCGGCGCCAATGATCGCGTCAACGTGCTCTGCATCGGTGTCGTCGGCACCATCGGCAGCGTCGATCGCAAGCAGGTTGCGGGCCACCCCGCGGTCGAGATCGTCGGACTCTGCGACGTCGACTCGCAAGCGATCGCCAAGGCCGCCGAGCGACATCCCGACGCGTTCACCTGTGCCGACTATCGCGAGGCCTTCGACAAGCACGGCGACGCCTTCGACGCGGTGATCGTCTCGACCCCCGACCACACGCACGCCCCGATCATGCTGACCGCGCTGGCTGCGGGTAAGCACTGCTACGGCCAGAAGCCGCTCGTGCATCAGCTCGAGGAACTCTCCATGATCGACCGGGCGATGGCCGCGCGGCCCGAGCTCGTCACGCAGGTCGGCAATCAGCGGATGGCGTACCCCGGCCGCCGCGCCGCGGTCGAGATCCTGAAGTCCGGCGCCCTCGGCCCCGCGATCGCCGCCTACGCGTGGACCGGATCTCCCAACCCGGGCGCCTACTTCAACTACGAACGCACGCTCTCGGAGCCCGGGACCTGCCCCGACCACATCGACTACGACCTCTGGCTCGGCCCCTGCGAGAAGGTCCCCTACCGCGACAACATGCTGCCGGTGAAGTGGCGATCGTGGTGGGACTACGGCACCGGCGGACTCGGTGACTGGGGCGTGCACGTCCTCGACGTCATTCTCTTCGGGTACCCCGAACTCACGTCGCCGATCGCGGTCAAGACCCACGCCCCGTCGCCGTCGGATGCGTTCCACACCTACCCCTGCCTCTCGACCGTGACCTACGCGGTCGATTCGCCCCGCTTCGCCAACCGCTTCTTCCCGCTGCACTACTCGGACAGCGGCCAGACGCCGTCCCGCGCCTCGCTCGGACTTCCCCCCGGCGAATGGAAGGACGGCAACATGACGGTCGTCGTCTGCGAAGGCGGCGTGCTCGCGCTCACCGCGGGCGGTGATCTCGAGATCTGGCGGGATGGCGTCATGACCCCCGGACTTGAGATGCCCGGTCTTCCCGAGTTCCCCGGCATCAACCACTGGCACGCGTGGGTCGACAACATCGTCGGCAAGGACACCGAACTCCGCACCCCGTTCCGCGAAGGCGTGCGGATCACCGAGCCGGCGCTGCTGGCGGTGAAGGCGGCGCGGTTCCCCAACACCGAACTTGCGTGGGACCGCGCGACGAACACGTTCACCAACCACGACGAGGCGACGAAGACGATCGTGCGACGCCAGTATCGCGCGGGCTTCGCGCCGCCACTGGTCTGCTGATCGAGCCGATTGGAGCCACCGAAACAAGAGGAACCCCCGCCAGACGCTGATGCGTCCGGCGGGGGTTCCATCCCTCCCTCTGCCCGAGAGGCGATGAATCAGCCGCGACGACGACGGCGACTGATCGCCGCGATGCCCGCCAGACCGGCGATCGAGCCGGCCCCCGGCACCACGATCAACTGATCCTGACGATCGACGTTGGTCAGACCGCGCAGCTGCGAGAAGCTCAGCAGACCGCCGGTCAGCGTGCGGTTGTTGATTTCGTCAAGCCAGGCCGTCGCCTGCGTCTCGACCGCCGAGTTGCTGGTGAACCGCGCCGAGCCGGTGTTGATCTGATAGCCGCCGCTCATCCCGCCCTGCTCGTGGCTGATCTCCCAGATCACCATCTGGAACGCCGCGGACAGGTTCTGGCTGCTCATCATCGACTCGCCCCACCAGAGCGCATACGCCGTCTGAAGCTGCGACGACTTGGTCATGCCCATCGGTCCGGGCTGGTTCGGGTTGTTCAACGCCCCGCCGTCGGGAACCATCGACGGATCGACCACGTCGTAGACGATCGTCTGTCCCGTCGCGATGTTCTCCTCGAGTTGCACGCAGAACGTGCGGACGCCACCTCCCCAGTTGTAGACGCCGCCGGAACTCGTCCCGCTGCCGCCGTAGTTGAGCGACCAGCCGATCGCACGGCCCGGCGAGACACCCTGAAATGTCAGGCTCATGGTGTCACCACGCGCCACGGTCGCGGACGCCATGGCCACGAGCACAGCGCCAGCCGCCTTGGCGGCCGTTCCATTCATGGTCTTCATCACGAAGATCCTCCTGTTGCCCCCGGAAAGGAGGCGTCTTGTTCAGGCGACGTCCACGGGAACGCCGCGTCTCTCGCGATCGACGTCCGTCCCATCTCGACGACGACTCGATCGCATCTCACGTCCGGGACCACCCCGGTGGACCGGGTGACTCTGGTGCCGAGGCGGAACGCCCCGACAACATCGCGCCGGCTCCGAATCAACGAAGATAGCGGCTGCTCACATCGGTTGAAAGTGCGAGATCGCGCGAAGCGACGACGCGACCACGTTCATGGGTATCCACCCCACGAACATGATGAATCCGCCTGTCCGGAGGCGCTACTCGCAACGCCCGCGATACTGGTCGAGCGGCAGCCCGCTGCCGCCGGTGACGTTCGCCCGCTCGGGGTTGTTCTGCCAGGCGTACGCGACGGCGACCGGATCGGGAACCTGATCGGTCCAGACCAGCACCGCACCGCCGTCTTCGACGATCCGCGCCTGAGCCCAGTGCCACTGACCGCTCGGTCCCTGCACCGCGAAGCCATCGGCCGGCTTGCCATCGCGAGTCTCGAGGCCGCCCTGCACGTCCGCGACCGTCAGCCGCACCGCGCGGGTCGGCACCGCGACCTCGACGCCGTCGGGAACCGCAGCCTTCGAACATCCCACGATCCGAGGACTCGCGGCCGCGTCGTTCTCTCGTCCGTAGTGATCCTGCAACGCCCAACCGGCCAGACGCCGACCCACCTCCCGCTTGTTCCGCGGGTGGATGTCGCCGGCGTCACCGATGTCGGTGGTGACCACGATGCCGACGTTCGGCATCGCCGCCGCGGTCGCGGACTGCGCCTCGCGCAGCAGCGGCCAGTCGTTCTCGACCGGCTGATCGGGCTTGAAGGGCTTGAACGCGGCGAGCTGGACGATGCCGAACGGAAGATCCGCACGCTCGAACGTCCGGCCCCAGTCTTCGACGAGCATCGGCATGAAGCGGTGATACCGGTCGGGCTCACCCGCGTTCGACTCGCCCTGATACCAGATGGCCCCGCGAACGCCGTACGGGGCGAACGGTCGGATCATGCCGTTGTACAGCGCCGAGTAGTCGGTCGGACGCGTGCCGGGCGCTTCGATCGACGACGGCGCCGGCGCCGGTCGGCCGCCCTGATGCGCCCCGCCCTTCCGCCACTTCCACGCGCCGTTCAACCGGATGAATGCGGGGTCCGCGGCCATGCGGTCGATCACGCCGATCTTCATCGCGTCGGCGGGACCTCCGAAGCCACCCTCGCCGCCCGAGTCGATGGCGAGCACCGTGATCGTGCGCGGGCCGGGCTTCACGATCGCGTTCGGCACGCGATACCGACGCGGCGTGCTCCACGACTCGACGGTCGAACCGACGCGGACGCCATCGAACCAGACGATGTCGCTGTCGTCGATCCCACCGAGTTCGAGCAGAAGGTTCCGGTTCGCCCAGTTCTCCGGGACGTCGATCGTGCGGCGGTACCAGACGCCGCCATCGAAGTTCCGCAGCGACGGGTCACCCTCGGACCACCGCTTCGGAAGATCGACGGTGCCCCAGCCGGCGTCGTCGTATCCGGTCGCGATCACCTTGTCCTGAAGACCGGAATCGGCGGTGAGCTGCCGCTCGAGATACGTGACGGTCGATCGATTGTGCTCGAGCCGCGCCTTCTCCTCGGCATCGAATCGCTCGCCCTCGCTCATCGACTCGAAGGCGACGATCGCGTCGAGCTGCCGGGCCATCGCATCCCGCGAGAGATCCGCGGCCATGAGCGACTCGTTCGAGATCCACGGCTCGATCCGGGTGCCGCCCCAGTTGATCGAGAGCAGGCCGATCGGCACGTCGAGTTCGTCCTGCAGATGACGACCGAATGCGTAGCCGACCGCGGTGAACGCGCCCACCGTCTCGGGAGAACAGACCGTCCACGCCGACTGAATGTCGTCCTGCGGTCGATTCGCGGTGATGTGCGGTGCCTTGATGAGTCGGAGCGTCGGGCGATTCGCGGTCGCCTTCTCGGCGGCCGGATCGCTCGATCCATCGACGGTCCATTCCATGTTCGACTGACCACCGCAGATCCAGACCTCGCCGACCAGCACGTCGTCGATCTCGACGCGGTTGGTGCCTTCGACGCTCATCGTCCGCGACTCCGCGGAGGCGGCCAGCGGATCGAGCGTGACCCGCCACGATCCATCCGCACCCGCCACGGTCGAGGCGATTCGATCGGCGAATCGAACCGTGACGGACTCACCCGGGTTGGCCGTCCCCCAGACCGGAACCGGCAGGTCCCGCTGAAGCACCATGTGGTCCGAGAAGACCGCAGGCATGGAGACCTCGGCGACGGTGAGGGACGAGAATCCCAGAGAAGTCGCGAGGGCGAGGATCCGGAGCGAGGTGGTGGTCGTCATGAGAGCATGCTCCCACCGCTCGGGTCAGGGGGCAACTTCCACGATCACCAGCCGTCCCGCGATCCCATCGCCGGTCCCCGACGTTCCTGAAGATCAGGTTCGAGCCTCTCGGCGGCAACGGTCGATTCTCCAAGTTCCTCATACCCTCCTCTTTGATTTCCAGAACGCCCGCCACCCGGTTCCGATCATGTCCCCACGACGCCGCCCGACGCCCCTCACCCCGCTCCTTCCGATGCTGTTTACGGTCGCGATGCTCACGACCATGCCTTTGCTGCTCGGCGGATGCGGCGAGTCGTCATCGGGCCTCGCCGGTGCGGGCACCCCACGACCGGCACCGCCGGAGGCGATCGATCCGGTGGCTCGGGCGATCATCGAGATCCGCGCCGCCAAGGTCGCCGAGAACCCGACGTCTCGGGCCACATGGATGGCGTACGGGGACGCGTGTCTGGCGAATCTCTGGCCGGAGGAGGCGGCGATCGCCTATGAGGAATCGCTCCAGGACACTGCCTCCCTCGATCCGGTGCTCGCCGCGAAGGTGCGATGGCGGCTCGCTCGCGCCCTCCACGATGCAGGACAAGCCGACGCCGCGGATGCGGAGGCGACGGCGGCGCTCGAGGCGATTCCGAACTTCAGCGACGGCTGGGTGACGCTCGCTTCCTGGCGTCTCGACCGCGGCGAGCTCGACGCCGCCGACGAGGCGCTGGCGAAGGCCGAGTCGGCGCCCCCGATGAGACGAGCGATGGTGTCGGTCCAGCTCGATCTTCAACAGGGACGAAACGACGCGGCCCGCGCCACGGTCGACGACCTCCTGTCACGAGGGGTGCAGGACCGCACGATCAACCGACTCGCGGTCGCGGTCGGTCGCGCTCAGGGCGACGACGCGTTCGTGGCGGCGCACGAAGCGAACGCCGCCGAGTCGCTTCCGTTGCCGGAGGACTCGATCATCGCCGAACTCTCGCCGCTCGCCCGTTTCGAGCGCGCCGATCTTCTCCGCTGCCTCGCGATGCGTGAAGCCGTCCTTCGCGGCCAGCTTCCGCCGCAGAAGGCGCTCGAACAGATCGCGCCCTACGTGCAGCAGCGACCTCGTCTCGCCATGCTTCGCGTGATCGTCGCGGATCTCATGCGCAGTCTCGGTGGATACGAGGAGGCCCGGAAGGTGCTCGACGTGGTGTACGAGGACAACCCGCCGGATCACGAGTACTGGAGCATGGACGCGGCAGTCCGTCTGGCCCTTGCGAAGCAGGGACAGACGGAGTTGCTCGACCGCGCTCGAACGTCGGCGGATCGCGCGCTCGAGATCAACCCGACCATCGCATATGGCTGGCAGATCCGCGCGATGATTCACGAACTCGACCAGCAGTGGACCGCCGCCGCCGAGGCGTATCGAAGGGCGGCGGAACACGCGGAGAACGCCGCGGATGCCGATCGCTGGCTCGGCGACGCGATGCGCTGCGATGCGGAGTCCGTCCAGCCTTGAGAGCATCCGCGTTCCCGACTCGTTCCGTCGCGTGCCTCGCTCTGATTCTCGCAGGCTGCGGTGGTGACGACCCCGGTTCGTCGGCACCGACCGACACCACGACCACCGAGGTCGCGGCCGGCGTGGTCGCCAACGCCTGGTTCGCCGACGAGGCATCGACACGGGGCATCGAGTTCACGCACGACGGCGGCGCCCGCGGCGCGTTCCGACTTCCCGAAAGTCTCGGCGCCGGATGCGCTCTCTTCGACGCGGACGGCGATGGCGATCTCGACATCTACCTCGTGCGGGGACACGATCTCGACGGAACGCCCGATCCCGCCGCCGGCGGCAACCGTTTCTTCCGCAATGACGGGACCGGCCACTTCGCCGACGACACCGCAGCCTCGGGATTGGCGCACCTTGGATACTCGTGCGGCGTCGCCGCGGGCGACATCGATGGCGACGGCGACCTCGATCTGTATCTCGCGAACCTCGGCCGCGACCGGCTCTTCGTCAACGACGGCTCCGGACGGTTCACGGCCGCCGACGACGATGCGTTCGTCAACGATGACGGCTATTCGGTCGCGCCGTGCTTCCTCGATCTGGACCGCGACGGCGATCTTGATCTCTTCATCGCCCGGTACATGGACTGGTCGCCCGAAATCGAGGTCGAGTGCAGCAACACGCTTGGCGGACGTGACTACTGCAACCCCGAGGTCTACGGCCGCGGCGTCGCCGATCGTCTGCTGATCAACGACGGACGCGGCCGGTTCACCGATGCGACCGAGTCGTCGGGCATCGGGGCGGTGACCGGCACCGGACTCGCCGCCGCGGCCGCCGACCTCGACGGCGATGGCTGGCCCGACATCATGGTCGCCAACGACAAGACCCCCGACCGACTGTGGATCAACCAGCGCGACGGCACGTTCCGCGAAGAGGGCACGATCCGCGGCTGCGCCACCGGCCTCGACGGCAGCCCGCGGGCCGGGATGTCGGTGTCCTTCGCCGACCTCGATCGCGACGGCGATCTCGAGATCCACGTCAGCAACATCCACGGCGAGGCCGACGGCCTCTTCGAGAACCGCGACGGCCGCTTCCTCGACCGCGCGAACGCCTGGGGCATCGCCTCGACGAGCCGGACCCGGACCCGCTGGAGCGGTCGATTCCTGGATCTCGACGTTGACGGCGATCTCGATCTGTTCGTCGCGTGCGGACGCGTGCTGCAACTCGCGAACGCGGCCCGCGCCGATCGGCCGTATGCGGAGCCCGACCTCATCTATGCGTTCGACGGAACGGGACGTTTCCGCGTCTTGGACGCACCGTGGCCGAGCGATCTGCTTCCCGAGGCGACGCACGGCGTCGCGGTCGGCGACGTCGACGGCGACGGGTTCGACGATCTCCTGACCGTCTCCCGCGACGGTCCCGCGCGACTGCTGATCCGCACCCCCGCCGACGGCACGCCGCCGCCGGTTCGCTTCGACCTGCGAACCCGGGCCGGAGCCCCCGCGATCGGCGCCCGACTCTCGATCACGACCGCCGCGGGCACGCAGGACTTCGCGATCGACACCGCCGGCGGCTACGCGAGCGCGGGCAGTCACGTGGTCGCGGTCGCGGGTCCGGCCACCTCGATCCGGGTGCGCTGGTCGGACGGCTCGGAGATCACCAGGAATGGCCCCTTCGCCCCCGGCGAGGTCGTGCGCGTGGTTCCCGCGGATTCCTGAATCGGCATCCGGGATCCCCGCCCGGGCTCGATATCCTCGGATCATCGAGACCGATGATGTCGATGCTCCTCGCCTTCCTTCTGCCGATGACGCCGCCGCCGACGACGGCCGCGGCGGTCGACTTCGACCGCGACGTTCGACCGTTGCTTTCGAATCGCTGCTTCGCCTGTCACGGACCTGACACCGCGGCGCGACGCGCCGACCTCCGGCTCGACACGCCGGAAGGTCTGGCGACGGTGATCGATCTCGACCGACCGGGGACGAGCCTGCTTCTGACGCGGATCAGCGCGGTCGATCCCGATGAGATCATGCCTCCGCCGGGACACGGCGAGCCGCTCGACGCGGCCGAACGGCGAACGATCGAGGCGTGGATCACGGCGGGCGCCGAGTGGCGCGATCATTGGGCATTCGAGCCGCGAGCCGCGATCGTGCCCCCGGACGCCGAGAAGCGGAATCCGATCGACGCATTCGTGCAGACGACGCTCGCCGAGGTCGGAGTCGCGCCGGCTCCTCGCGAGGACGAGGCACGGCTGTTCCGCCGTGTGCACCTCGATCTCACGGGCCTTCCGCCGTCGCCCGAGCAGATCGACGCCCACCTCACTGCCGTGGCCGACGATCCACGCGCATTCGAACTCGCCGTCGATCGGCTGCTTGCCTCGCCCGCATACGGCGAACGCATGGCCTGGGACTGGCTCGATCTCGCCCGATACGCCGACACCAACGGTTTTCAGAACGATCCGACCCGCACGCAGTGGCCGTGGCGGGACTGGGTCGTCCGCGCCTTCAACGAGAACCTGCCGTTCGACGAGTTCACACGCTGGCAGATCGCGGGCGATCTCGTCACCGCCTCCGATGAAGATCCGACCCCGCGGCTCGCAAGCGCGTTCCTTCGCAATCACATGATCAACGGCGAGGGCGGCCGGATCGCCGCGGAGAACGTCGTCGAATACGCCTTCGACATGACCGAGACCGTCGGCACCGCGTGGCTGGGTCTCACGCTCAATTGCGCCCGGTGCCACGACCACAAGTTCGATCCGATTCCGCACCGCGAGTACTACGCGTTCCTCGACTTCTTTCACCAGTCGCCGCACGATGGTTCGGGTGGTGACCCGCACACGCCGCCGGTGATGGACGTCGCGATCGACGGCATGGACGCGCCGGTGCGGGTGATGGTGATGGGCGACCGCCCGGACCGCCGTCCGACGCACGTCCTCAGTCGCGGCAACTACCGAACGCCGGGCGAGACGGTGCTCGCGGGAACCCCGTCGATCCTTCCTTCGCTCGAGATCCCGTCGGACCGGAGTCCGACGCGACTCGATCTTGCCGACTGGCTCGTCGATCCGAGGAATCCGCTGACCGCCCGGGTCTTCGTGAACCGCGAATGGCGCCGGTTCTTCGGCCGCGGTCTCGTCGAGACGGTCGAGGACTTCGGCATCCAGGGTGACCGTCCGACACATCCGGCGCTCCTCGACTGGCTGGCGACGTCGTTCATTGAAGATGGCTGGGACGTCAAGGCGCTGCATCGACGCATCGTGACGAGCGAGACCTACGCCCAGTCGGGACGCCCGCGTCCCGAACTCGTCGACGTCGACCCTGAGAATCGGCTGCTCGGTCGCGGTCCGCGCCGACGGATGCCGGCCTGGATGATCCGGGACCACGCGCTCGCGTGCAGCGGCCTGCTCGTCGATCGCGTCGGGGGGCCACCGGTCAAGCCGTACCAGCCCGAGGGACTGTGGAGCGAGACCACCTTCGGCACCATCGTCTACGAGCAGGACCACGGCGAGGCCCTGCACCGCCGAAGTCTCTACACGTTCTGGCGCCGGATCATCGGGCCGCCGATCTTCTTCGACAACGCCGATCGTCGGACCTGCACGGTGCGCACCGCGATCACCAACACGCCGATGCACGCGCTCACGACGCTCAACGATCCGACCTTCGTCGAAGCGGCCCGCGCCATGGCCGAGCGCGTCCTTCGGGAGTCCGCCGATTCGGACCGCATCTCGCACGCGTTCCGCATCGCGACCGGACGAGGTCCGGATGCCGAGGAGATCGCCGTGCTCGATCGCCGACTGGCCGAGTGGCGAACGCACTACGCCGCACAGCCTGACGATGCCCTCGCGCTGCTGCGGATCGGCGAATCACCGCGTGACGAGTCGATCACCGCCGACGAGCACGCCGCGTGGACCGGCGTGTGCCTCCTGCTTCTCAACCTCGACGAGAGCCTGACGAAGTGACCACGCCGGATCCGATCACCGAGCATGCCCGCGGCATCACCCGCCGGACCTTCTTCGGTCGCGGCGCGACCGGCGTCGGCGCGGCAGCGCTCGCATCGCTCCTCGATCCACGACTGCTCGGCGGGCCCGCCGACGCGCCGCTCGTCGCGACCGGACCGCACTTCGCCCCGACCGCGAAGCGGGTCATCTACCTGTTCATGAACGGCGGTCCGACGCACGTCGATCTCTTCGACCACAAGCCGGATCTCGCGCGGCTCCACGGCACGCCGATCCCGACCGCCTCGCTCGGCGACAAGCGGTTCAGCACCATGAGCGGCGATCCGAACGGCAAACTGCTGCTGGCGCCGATGGAGCCGTTTCATCAGCACGGCGAGAGCGGCGCGTGGGTCAGCGAACTGCTTCCCCACACCGCCTCGATCGCCGATCGGCTGTGCTTCCTCAAGGGCATGCACACCGAGCAGGTGAACCATGCCCCCGCGATCACGTTCCTGTTGACCGGCTCCGAACGGGCGGGACGGCCGTCGATGGGCGCGTGGCTGTCGTACGGGCTCGGCAGTGAGAACGCGAACCTCCCGACGTTCTGCGCCATGACCTCGGTGAGCAAGGGCACGACGTGCGGCCAGATCTTCCACGAGCACTACTGGGGCAGTGGATTCCTGCCGTCGCGACATCAGGGAGTTCGATTCCGCTCGGGCGGCGATCCGGTGCTCAATCTGGCCAACCCGTCGGGGATGCCGGACGTGATCCGACGCGGCATGCTCGACGATCTCGCCCACCTCAACCAAAGACGCCTCGATGCCCTCGGCGACCCCGAGATCGCGACCCGCATGGCCCAGTACGAGATGGCGTACCGCATGCAGACGAGCGTGCCGGAACTCACCGACATCTCCGACGAGCCGCCGCACGTGCTCGATCTCTACGGCCCGCAGGTGCGGGAACGCGGCACGTTCGCGTGGAACTGCCTGATGGCTCGGCGCCTCGCGGAGCGCGGCGTGCGCTTCACGCAGGTGATGCACGCGGGCTGGGACCAGCACCGCAGTCTCACCAACGAGCTCTACACCCAGTGTCTCGACACCGATCAGCCGTCGGCGGGTCTGGTGCTCGATCTCGCGCAGCGCGGGTTGCTCGAGGACACGCTCGTCGTCTGGGGCGGCGAGTTCGGACGCACGCCGTTCAGCCAGGGCGACTTCGCGGATCGGCCGCAATGGGGCCGCGATCATCACCCCTACGCCTTCACCATCTGGATGGCGGGCGCCGGCGTGCGACCCGGCCTGAGCCACGGCGCGACGGACGATCTCGGGATGGACGCGATCGAGGGCCGGGTCCACGTCCACGATCTGCAGGCCACGATCCTCCATCTGCTCGGATTCGACCACACCCGCCTCGTGCACCGTCATCAGGGCCGTGACTTCCGGCTGACCGACGTCCATGGCCGGGTGGTGCCCGAGGTGCTGGCGTGAGGCGGCGGACAGATCGCAACCGCCAGTCTCCGCCGCGTCTGATCATCTCCCGCTGACGCCGCAGGCGACGACCACTACGCTGCACGAGACGAGAGCGCACGGCGCTCCCGAGACATGGACGACTCGGAGAAGAAGAGATGACGACCCGAACCTGGAATCGCGCCGCGATCGCCGCGCCGCTTCGGTGCCTTGTGCCCCTTCTGATCACACTGCCGACCACGGCCGACATCATCACCGTGTGCCCCGATGGTTCCTGTGATGCGGCCAGTCTTGCGGACGCGGTGGCGATCGCGTCGAGCGGCGACGAGATCCGACTCTCGGCGGACACGTACACGGTGTCGAGCGAGATCGTTCTCGACGGCATCTCACTGACGATCACCGGTGCCGACCCCGGTGAAGACGGACCGCGCACGATCGTCAGTGGCGAGGACGCCACCCGAGTGCTGGATCTGCGTGGCGGTGCGACCGTCGAGATCCGGAATCTCGCGGGCGTGAACGGTCGGGCGTTGCCTGATGCCAAGGGCGATCGCGGCGATGACCCTCGGGATTCCTGGGGTGGATGGATGCGGATCGAGGACGGCACGGCGACGGTGGTGGACTGTGTCTTCTCGAACAATCAGGCGGGTACCGGCGCCGTGATCGCCATCCACGTGGGTCACCTCGAGACGACCGGCTGCCGATTCGAAGGCAACCACGCGTCGGCCTCGGGAGGCGCCCTCAACCACTGGGGTCCATGCACCTTCCTGTGCCGCGACTGTGATTTCGTCGACAACGTGGCCGAGTACTTCGGCGGCGCGATCATCGCGTCGCAGACCGGCGATTCATCGATCATCGGCTGTCGATTCGAGCGGAATCGAGCGGGCGATGTGGGCGACGGGAGCGGTGAGCCCGGGACGGCTCATGGCGGTGGTGGTGCCGTCGCCCTTGATCGACATCCGGTCAGCATCGACATGTGCACCTTCCACGCCAACCTCGGTGGAGTCTGGGGTGGCGCCGTCTATTCGTGGAGTCGTGAGCCCATCACGAACAGCACCTTCATCGGCAACGTGGCGCTGGCCGGCGGCGCCATCGCCGGCCCACCGTCGTTCCCCTCGATGCCGGACCAGCGATGGTCGATCGTGGATTGCGACTTCGACTCGAATGCCGGTCTCAGGTATGGAGGTGCCGTCTCCGTGACCGCACTCGACCATCTCGACGTGCGGAATTGCACCTTCCAGGGTCAGACTTCCGAACGTGGCACCACGATCTGGGCCGGAGGCAACCGCGGCGGCACCCTCGACATCACCGGCTCGTCGTTCGAGTCGTGCTGCGTCATCGAGCCGGGGCACAAGATTCGCGACCTCGGCGAGAACAACTGGGGCGATGTCACCTTCGCCACCTGCCCGGAGTGCCGCAGCGATCTCTCATGCTCGGGCGAGACCGACGCCACCGACTTGAGCATGCTCCTGGCCGGTTGGGGCTCGACGTCGCCGACCCTCGACCTGGACGGCGACGGCACCGTCGGTCCGTCGGACCTCCCGATCCTCTTCGCAGCCTGGGGTGGCTGCGACTGAGGCCCCGGAATGTCGGGTTCCCGCGAGCACCGACCCGACGACCGAGGTCCCACGTCTCCCCTCCGCCGGACTCGTACACTCCCGGCTCCGGGCGCTTAGCTCAGTTGGCTAGAGCATCCCCGTTACAGGGGGAAGGTCGCTGGTTCGAGTCCAGTAGCGCCCATTCAGGTCGAG
>CAYZSH010000050.1:0-13416 GCA_964481025.1 uncultured Isosphaeraceae bacterium | reverse complement strand
CAGCGCATCAACGACGTGCTCCGCACGCTCACCTACCGCGAGCGGGAGATTCTCAAGCTCCGCTACGGCATCGGTGACGGCTACACGTACACGCTCGAAGAGGTCGGCCGCATCTTCAAGGTCACGCGCGAGCGCGTCCGCCAGGTCGAGAGCAAGGCGATCCGGAAGCTCCAGCATCCGATTCGTCGCCAGCGGCTCGCGAACTTCCTGAGCGGCGACGAGTGATCGACGCCGAGAGGTGAATCAAGAACGCCGGCCGTCCCTTGCGGGGCGGCCGGCGTTGTCTTCGGGAGCACGCCATCTGGAACGCGGAGCTTGAGGTTGCTCCATGTTCCACGCGCTCGCTACATGTACGACACCGTCACGGGCTCGAGATACTCCTGCACGCCCCACTTTCCGCCTTCGCGGCCGAAGCCGGACTGCTTGAGCCCTCCGAATGGCACGACCGCGATCGCAGGGACCGGGTCGTTGATGCCGATGATGCCGGACTCGAGCGACCTGCCGAGCCGTTCGATGCGGTCGTCATCCTGCGTGATCGCGTAACTCGCCAGCCCGAATTCGGTGTCGTTGGCGAGCCCGACCGCCTCTTCCTCGTCGTCGAAGGCGCGGACCGGGCAGACCGGTCCGAAGGTCTCCTCGTGCCAGCACCGCATGCCGGGACCGACCCCCGTGAGCACCGTCGGCTCGGGGAAACGATCGATGCATCCGGGAACGACTCGTCTGCCGCCACCGGTGACGACCGTCGCACCGTTCGCGACCGCGTCGTCGATGTGCGCCATCACCTTCGCCATGCCGGCGTCGTCGATGAGGGGACCGAGTTGCACGTCCGGGTCGGCGCCGTGACCTGACCGAAACGAGGCGACGGCCTTCGCAAGACGGTCCACGAACGCATCATGCACGCGCCGCTGCACGAGGAATCGGTTCGGGCAGACGCACGTCTGTCCGCCGTTGCGGAACTTCGCGGCCAGCGCGATCCGGACCGCCTCGTCGAGGTCCGCATCCTCGAAGACGAGCATCGGCGCGTGGCCGCCGAGTTCGAGCGACAGCCGAAGCATCCGCTCGGCGGCGCCACGCATGAGCAATCGCCCGACTTCGGTGCTGCCGGTGAACGACAGCTTGCGGACGCGCGGGTCGCCGAGGATCGCCGCCCCGATCGTCGCCGGATCGCCGGTGACGAGCGAGAGCACGCCGGAGGGCACCCCCGCTTCCATGGCGATCTGCGCGAACGCGATCGCCGAGAGCGGCGTCTGCTCGGCGGGCTTCACGATCTGCGGGCACCCGGTGGCCAGTGCCGGTGCCGTCTTCTTCGCCAGCATCGCCAGTGGAAAGTTCCATGGCGTGATCGCCGCCGAGACCCCGACCGGCCGATACCGAACGCGGACCCTCTTCCCGTCGACGGGCACGAACTCGTCCTGGATGCCGGCCACCGCGTCCGCCGCCGCGGGGAAGAACGAGGCCGCATAAGCGACCTCCGCCCTCGCCTCCCGCATCGGCTTTCCGTTCTCGCTCACGATGATCGCCGCGAGGTCATCCTCGGCCGCGAGCAGGCCCGCGGCGATCCGGTGCAGGATCTCGATCCGATCCGCAACCGGCGTCGCCTCCCAGTCGGATCGAACCGCCGAGGCCGCATCGATCGCCCGTCGGACCTCGGCGCTGCCGACGTTCGGCACCGAGGCGACCGTGTTTCCGGTCGCCGGATCAACGACGTCGAAGGTCGATCGATCGTCGGCGGTCGTCCAGACGCCGCCGATCAGGTTCCGAGTCTCGATGGTCCGCGTCACGTGAGTTCTCCATTCCCGGGCAGCGTAGTCCCCGGGTTCGTCCGCTACACTCGCCGGAGTCGCCCCGGAGGTCCCCATGGCCAAGGCCGTCGCAGATCCCGCCGAGATCCGTCGCTTCGCGCACGATCTGAAGCGGTTCAACAGCGAGATCCAGTCCCAGATGCAGTCGATGAACGCCCGCATGGGCAGTCTGTCGCAGACCTGGCGGGATCAGGAGCAGGCGAAGTTCCAGGAGGAGTTCGACGCCACCATGAAGACGCTCCAGCGATTCATGAAGGCCTCCGAGATCCACATTCCATTCCTGCTTCGGAAGGCCCAGCGGATCGAGGACTACCTGCAGCAGCGGTAGCCGGGTCCCCCCTCATGAGTCAGGAACGAGCCGACGTCCGATCCCTCGACGTGATCGATCGATTCCGCGCGACGCTCGCGGAGTTCGTCGATGCCGGGCGCAATGCGCTCATCGAGGCCGAGAGCGATCTGGACCGGACGATCATGTGGCTCGATCGCGACCGGGTCGCACACTGGACCCGGCAGATCCGCCGGCGCGAGGAACTGGTCACCCGAGCCAAGAGCGAGCTCTACCGCAAGCAGACGCAGCTCAGTGCCAAGGATGGCCGACCGAGCGTCGTCGAGGAGCAGGCGAATCTCCGTCGGGCCATGGCCCGGCTGGAGGAGGCGAAGCGACGACTGGAGGCCACTCGGGGCTGGATCCGACGGATCGAACGGGAGCGCACGATGTTCCGGGCTGCCGTGTCGGCCTTCGCGGGCACCGTCGAGGTGGACCTTCCGCACGCGGTCGCATTGCTGCGGAGAATGAGCGAGAATCTGGAGGCGTACGTCGGGATGGCTCCCCCCGACCTCGCCCGGGCGCTCGAAGGCCCGGATGACACGCGAACGTCCATGCGGCGCGGCGGGGCCGCGACCGAGGAAGCCGAGGCCCCCGCCGAGGACGATTCGGGTGAACAGGAGACCGGCTCGTGAGCATCACGTCCGCCAGACTTCGGATCCACGGCGAGTATCGCGACCTCATGATCGCGTGGAGCAGGACGCTCGAGTCGTGGCGTGACCCGGTGGCCCGGGCGTTCGAGGAGCGGCGTCTTCGCCCCGTCGAACCGCGGATCCGCTCGACCGTCGCGGCGATGGAGAAGATCGAGGCGCTGCTCGACGCGGCGCGTCGGGAATGCGGGGACGATTGACCATGGACGGTGAGATCGACACGACGCAAGGCACGACGATCGACGGACCGCCGGATCTTCTGGGCGCGATCGGAGCCGCGAGACGCCGGCTCGACGATCTTGCTCGCGAGACCGTTCGGAACGCCGTCTCCGGCGCGGAGGATCGTGGTTCGTGGGTGGCGACCGAACGGGATCGTCACGAGCGCCGCATCGCGGCGATCGCGGAGACCCGCGACTCGACGGTTCGCGATGCCCGGGCCGCCGCGGCCCGCGAGATCGATGCGGCACGGCTCGCCTGGGACCAGCGGCGGGAGGAGATCGAGAGCCAGGCCGAGGACATGCGGCGTCGCATCCGACGCAAGGCGGCACGAAACCGCTCCGCTGCCGAGACCGCGCTCGAAGAGGCGATCTGGGTCGCGGACAGCGTCTACGAGGGCAACGAGGGGCGGCCCCGCGAGGAGTTCGAGAAGACTCGGACGGAGATCGCCGCGATCACCGACGAGCTCCAGGACCTCGAGGCCCGGATGAAGCGGGAGACCCGCCGATACCGCCAGCCGCGTCCGCGGGCGGGTGAGGTCGATCCGAAGGCGCTCGCGGCCGCCACGGGCCAGCCGCTCGCCTCCCTTCGCGTCGAGATCCACCGGGCACGGACCGCGGCCGAGGAGTTCCGGCGACTCGGGCTGCCGATGATCTTCCGCGGCCCGATCCTCGTGATTCCGGCGGCAGCGCTCGCCGGTGCCGGGCTCGGAATCGCGGCGCTGACCGGATCGACCGACGGTGCGGTCCCGGCCGATGCGCTGGTCACCGGCGCCGTGATCGGGTTCGCGATCTTCGCGGTGCTCGCGATCGTGCTCTACATCGTCGCCCGACGTCAGGTCGTCCGGGCCTGGCAACCCTTCGATCTCGCGACGCAGTTGATCCACGCCGCGGCCACGACCGCGGAGGATGCGGCACGGACCGCCCGGGCGGAGGCCGAGCGTGACCTCGTGGCGACCCGGGATCGCGACATCGAGAAGGCCCGACGGACCTACGAGCCGTTGGTCGGTGCCGCCCGGGAGAAGGCCGAGGCAAGGCTCGCGGAGATCGAGCGACGCGTGCCACTGAATCTCGCCGTCGCCGAGCGGGAACACGACGCGGCGGTGGCGGAAGCTCGACGTCTTGAGAAAGCGATCGTCGAGGACGCGATCGGCACCCACGACACCGAGATCGCGGCCGAGCGAATCCGGCACGAGCAGGAGATGGCGAGAATCCACGGCAACGACGCGGATGCGCAGTCGCGTCGTGCGGAACGCTGGCGAGCCGGGGTCGAGACGGACGTCGATCATCTCCAGACCATTTCCACCGCGATCAACGAACGCTTCCCGAACTTCACCGATCCGTGGTGGAAGGAATGGCGCCCCGCGACCGCCCCGCCTCCGGGCGTACGGCTCGGCCGACTCGTCTACGATCGCGCGGCGGTCGAAGGGGGACTGCCCGAAGACGAGCATCTCGTCCTCGACGCCCCGACGGTGCTGGAGATTCCGGCCGCGATCTCCCTCCCCAGCCGTGCCAGTCTGCAGATCGACTGTGACGCCACCGACCGAGACGCCGGCCTCGGGCTGCTCCGCGCGACGATGCTTCGCCTGCTCGCCACCGTCCCGCCCGGCAAGGCGCGGCTGACGATCATCGATCCCGTCGGCCTCGGTCAGAACTTCGCGGGCTTCATGCATCTCGAGGACGAGCTCCCCGGACTGGTCGGCGAGCGGATCTGGACTGAATCACGGCAGATCGAACAGAAGCTCGCGGACATCACGGATCACATGGAGACGGTGATCCAGAAGTACCTGCGGAACGAGTTCGATTCGATCGATGCGTACAACGAGGCGGCGGGCGAGATCGCGGAGCCCTATCGGTTCCTCGTGATCTCGGACTTCCCCGCGAACTTCAACGACGAGTCCGCCCGACGACTCGCCAGCATCCTCCAGAGTGGACCGCGTTGCGGCGTGTTCACGCTCATCCTTCGCGATCGACGGCTTCCGATGCCGGAGCGATTCGATCCCGAGGATCTCGATCGTCATGCGGTGACGATCCGGTCCCGCGAAGGTCGACTTCGGTTCGAGGCCGAGGGTCTCGGGGACCTGCCGTTCCTTCCCGATCCGGGACCGCCGGACGACCTGCTCATCGAGATGGCGCACCGAATCGGGGCCGCGGCGCGGGAGGCCGGCCGGGTCGAGGTTCCCTTCGAGGCGATCGCACCGACGAAGAGCGAATACTGGACGCGATCAACGACCGAGAGCGTCAGGGTCGCGCTCGGGCGGGCCGGCGCGACGCGATTGCAGGAACTCGTGCTCGGACGGGGAACGGCGCAGCACGCCCTGGTCGCAGGCCGTACGGGCTCGGGCAAGTCGACGCTCCTGCACGCGCTGGTCACGAACCTCGCGTGCTGGCATTCGCCCGACGAGATCGAGTTCTACCTCGTGGACTTCAAGAAAGGCGTCGAGTTCAAGACCTACGCCACGCATCGGCTCCCGCATGCCCGCGCCGTCGCGGTCGAGAGCGATCGCGAGTTCGGTCTTTCGGTGCTTCAGGGACTCGACCAGATCCTCACCGATCGCGGCGAACGGTTCCGGGCCGAGAACGTCCAGGATCTCGCCGGTTTCCGCTCGAGGTGTCCGGACGAGCCGATGCCGCGAATCCTGCTCGTCGTGGACGAGTTCCAGGAGCTCTTCGTCGATGACGACAAGGTCAGCCAGGATGCGGGACTGCTGCTCGACCGGCTCGTCAGGCAGGGCCGTGCATTCGGAATGCACGTGCTTCTGGGATCGCAGACGCTCGGCGGCGCGTACTCGCTGAACCGCGCGACCATGGGACAGATGGGGATCCGGATCGCGCTGGCGTGCAACGAGCAGGATTCCATGCTCATCCTCTCCGACGACAACGTCGCCGCGAGGCTGCTCTCCCGTCCGGGTGAGGCGATCTACAACGATCAGGGCGGTCTCGTCGAGGGCAACAGTCCGTTCCAGGTGTGCTGGCTCCCCGACGCCGTGCGCGAGAATCACCTCGCCAACGTCGCCGAACTCGCCCGTCAGCGAGGGATCGTCGACCGTGGCTGCGTCGTCTTCGAAGGCAACGCGCCCGCCCCGCTCTCGGGCAACCGACTGCTCCGTGCCGCGATCGAGCGGGTGCCGACCTCCCGCCCGGTCTCGGTGCCGCTCTGGCTCGGCGAGGCGGTCGCGATCAAGGATCCGACCGAGGCGGTGCTGCGACGTCAGGCCGGCTCGAACCTTGCGGTGGTCGGACAGGCCGACGAGCATGCGCTCGGGCTCGTCACCGCGTCGATCGTGGCGGCGGCGGCCGGGCATCGACTCGACGCGCTTTCGGCGGTGGTGCTCGACGGCACGCCCGCCGACGATCCGAATGCCGGCGTGCTCGATGCCGTGGCGAAGCACCTGCCGCATCGCATCGATCGCCCGGGTTTCCGAGAGTCCGGCGATGCAGTGCTCGAGATCGGGCGGGAACTCGCTCGACGCATCGAGGCGGGCGAGCACGATGCGCCGACGATCCTGCTGGTCGTCCACGGACTGCATCGTTTCCGAGTGCTCCGTCGTGCCGAGGACGACTACGGATTCTCGATGGACGACGCACCGCCGACCCCGGACAAGGTCTTCGGGTCGATTCTTCGCGACGGTCCGGAACACGGCGTCTTCACGATCGCGTGGGCGGACACCGTCGGCACGCTCGAACGCTGCGTCGACCGGCAGACCATGCGATCCTTCGATCAGCGGGCGATGTTCCAGGTCGGCGCGACCGATTCGAGCACGCTCATCGACAGTCCGGCGGCCGCCAACCTCGGACCGAATCGCGGCCTGCTCTATCGCGACGATCGCGGCACGATCGAGAAGTTCCGTCCGTGGTCGCTCCCCGGCGAGTCGTGGTTCGCCGGGATCGGCCTTCGCATGGCCGAGCGGGAACGCTGAGGCGACGTCCGCTTGCCGGGGTCATCCCGCGATCTCCCGCCAGGCAGACTTGAGCGCCGACGGCGAGACCCGCGAGGCGGTCCCGAGTTCCTGCGCGAAGAGGTGCACGCGGTATTCCTCGAGCATCCACCCGAAGACCTCGAGACGGGGATCAAGACGTCCCATGGCCGCGAGCTTCGCGACGCGGTCCGCGTGCAGCCGTCGCCAACCCTCGAACTCCTCTCGCCGCGTGCGATCTCGATCGAGTCCGCTGCCGCGAAGCCGATCCAGTCGTCGCCGCGCGGCCTCGATGTAGCGGGGGAACTCCGCCAGTCGTGCCGGCGGCACCTCCGCCGCGAATCCGGGCGCGACGAGTGACGAGACATGGGTGCGTTCGTCCTCCCTCGCCATCGACCAGGCGGCCGGGGCGGGCTCGTCGAGCATGAGCAGCAGTTCGTTCCGCGCGGTCAGGATCGGCTCCACCAGATCGACGGCGCGTTCGAGCGACGGCCAGAGATCATGCCGCACCATCTCGTCCAGTTCGAGAAAATCCTCGCGATTCCGGGTGCGGACGAGGCGCTCGTCGCCGCCTCCGCGTTCGATCGCCACCGCGATCGCCAGGTCACCGAGCTCCCGGATGAAGACGCGGGCCGCCCCCAGCGGCGATGCGATCAGGGTCAGTCGATCGAGACCGGGAAGGTGGTCCAGATGATGCCGCAGGGCATCCGCGACCTGCAACGCCAGCAGTCGGCGGACACCGCGTCGATGGATGAGCATCGCAGTGGTCGCGTCGTCGGTGACCCGGATGCGGATCGACTGCCCCTCGTCAGCCACCGCGGGGTGGCCTGGAATGCCGTCGTGGCCGCGGCGAACCCGGACCTGAACCGGCACCTCGCCGAAGTCCCAGTCGGTGCGCTCGCGGATCGCCGCCAGACGCGAGGCTTCATCACGCCCATCGCCGGTCGCGATCGACACCGACGCCTCGAACGCTTCGCGGGCGAGATCCCGATGGCTTGCAAGCAGATCGGCGTACCGGCGGGTCGTCTCCAGCACGCGGCCGTCGGCGTCGACGAGTTCGAAGCGCATCCAGTGATGCGGCTCGAGCATGTCCAGTCTGAAGTCGGCCGCCGAGATGTCGATGCCTCCCACCGCCGCGAGATACCCCGCAAGCGTCGGGAGCAGCGGCCCCTCGCCGAAACGGAGATGCTCCGAGGCGCCGGTGGCGGTCTCGCGGATCGGCATGAACCGCGTGCGAATCCGCTTCGGAAGACTGCGCACGAGGGCGTCGATCTTGTCGAGCAGCAATCCCGGCACGAGCCAGTCGAACCGCGACGGTTCCAGTCGGCCGAGCAGGTCGAGCGGGATCGCTGCGGTCACGCCGTCGGCGTCGTGTCCGGGTTCGTGCCGATAGCGCAGCGAGATGTCGATGCCGCCCACCGGAATCCGATCGGGGTACGCCGCGGCATCGAGTCGCCCCTCCTCGTCCGGCCGCAGATCCCGCTCCCGCATCCGCAGCATCCGCGGATCGCGGCGTTCGGCCTGCTTGCGCCATGCCTCGAATGCGGTGACGTTGTGGACATCGGCGGGAAGTCTCGCGTCGTAGAACGCGAACATCCGCGAATCGTCCGCGACCAGCCCGACCTCGCGTCCACGATCCGAGAGCGTTTCGAGCCGTTCCCGCAGCGCCCGGTTCTCGGTGACGAACGTCGCCTCGATCGGCAGTTTCTCCGCCACCAGCGCCTGCTGGATGAAGACGTCCCGCGCCGCGCTCGCGTCGATCGGCGCGTACGGCACCCGACGACGCTCCGTGGTGTCGAGTTCCCCGCAACTGACCCGCTCCCACGCCGACACGAATCCGGTCTCGGGCACGAAGTGCGGCTCGAAATGCGATCGTCGGACGAGGTGCGGCGCGACCCGCTCGATCCAGTCGCCTCTGATCTTCGCGCAGGTGCGGGCCCAGCGTCGCGAGGTCTCGACGATCTCCGCCGCCATGATCCACGGCGGTTCCTGCCGTCGCAGCACGCTCCCCGGGAAGATCTGGAATGTTCCGCCTCGCAGTCCGCGGTAGTCGCCCTCCTCGGTGCGGCGTCCGACGTTGGCGACGAGCCCGGACAGGATCGCGCGATGCACCGCCCCGGCGGGGGGATTCCGACGAACCTCGGGGATCCGCACCCCGTCGCGTTCGCGCCGATCCCCTGCCTCGCCGCCGCCCTTCCGCCGCCGTCGCCCCGACCGTGCGTTCAGGATCTCGCGGGAGAGTTCCGCCAGCTGATCGTGCACATCCTGCCACTCACGCAGCCGCACGAACGAGAGGTCGTGCCGTCTGCACCAGGTGCGGAGCGCCGACGACCCCTTGTCGTTCGCCGCCTCCCGCCACGCCCGCCACATGCGGAGAAAGGAGAGGAAGTCGCTCTCGGGATCACGGAAGCCGGCGTGCGCGAGACTGCCGCCCCGCTCGCCCTCGCCACCCCGTTCACGCGGATCCGGCACCGTCAACGCCGCGGCGATGACGAGCACCTCGGCGAGACATCCCTCGTCGATCGACGCGAGGATCATCCGCCCGAGACGCGGATCCACCGGGAGCATCGCGAGTTCCCGTCCGAGGGGCGTGAGTTCGTTCCGCCGATCGACCGCCCCCAGTTCGAGCAGCGTCTCGTAGCCGTCTCGCACGAGCTTGCCGGACGGCGCCTGCACGAACGGAAACTTCTCGGGATCGCCGAGGCCCAGATGCGCCATCCGCAGGATGACGCTGGCGAGGTTCGATCGCTGGATCTCCGGTTCGGGAAAGAGCGGTCGCTTCTCGAACGAGTCCTGGTCGCAGAGTCGGATGCAGATGCCGGGCGCGATGCGTCCGCAGCGACCGGCTCTCTGGTCTGCCGAGGCCCGCGCGACCGCCTCGATCGGCAGTCGCTGCACGCGACGCCGGGGTGAATAGCGAGCGATTCGAGCGAGTCCGGTGTCGATGACGCCGCGAATCCGCGGCACGGTCAGGGACGTCTCGGCGACGTTCGTCGCAAGCACGATCCGACGCGCGGCGCCGGGACTGAACACCCGATCCTGCTGTTCGTTCGACAGCCTCGCGAACAGCGGAAGCACCTCGGTCTCCGCGAACCCCGCCGCCCCGATCGCGTCGGCGGCGTCGCGGATCTCCCGCTCGCCGGGGAGGAACACGAGGATGTCCGGAAGTCCGGATCGATCGGTGATCGACAGGCCGCCGCGATCGATCTCCCGGATCGCATCGACGATGCCCGCGAGCATCGACTCGTCCTCGCCATCGGACTCGTCGCGGCCGACGGGGCGGTAGCGGATGTCAACCGGATGCAGTCGCCCCTCGACGGTGAGGATCGGCGCGCCGTCGAAGTGCTCGCTGAACCGTTCGGGATCGATCGTCGCGCTGGTCACGATCACCTTGAGATCGGGCCTGCGCGGCAGGAGGCGCTTGAGGTAGCCGAGCAGGAAGTCGATGTTCAGGCTTCGCTCGTGCGCCTCGTCGATGATGATCGTGTCGTAGGCGAGAAGATCCGGGTCCCGCGCCGTTTCGGCGAGCAGGATGCCGTCGGTCATCAGTCGCACGCGGGTGCCGGGGGAACTCCGGTCCGTGAACCGCACCGCATAGCCGACGCCGCGGCCGAGCTCGGTGCCGACCTCCTCGGCGATCCGGGCGGCGACGCTCCGCGCCGCGACGCGTCGCGGCTGCGTGTGCGCGATCGCGCCGTCCAGGCCGCGACCGAGTTCCAGACAGATCTTCGGAAGCTGGGTGGTCTTGCCCGAGCCCGTCGCGCCGCAGACGACCACCGCCTGATGATCCCGGATCGCCGCGGCAAGCTCCTCCCGGGCAGCGGAGACCGGCAGCTCGGCCGGGTACTCGAGCCGGATGGGGATGCCGAGGCGAGCGGTCCGGCCGGCCTGAAGGCGTTCAAGGTCCCGTCGAATCGCCGCGATCACCCGGCCCGTCTGGACGCCGCGGGCGGCCGCCCGCCGGAGTCCGTCGAGACGTCGGCGGAAGAGCGATCGCCGAGGGCCGTCGATCGCCTCGACGAGCTCCGCGAGCTCGGCGAGATCCGGTGCGACCGCCGCGGCGTCGGGGGGCGACGTCGGCGTCGAGGCACCGCGACGACCGCGGCGGCGACGTTCTCGGGGAGCGGACACGGCGGGATGGTAGCTCCCACGGGGTGAACTCCTCGAAGTCGAGGCGAGGTCCGCGGAATTCCGTTCGAGGTGTCATGACGGTCGCCCCGGCTCCTACGGATGGGTGAGAGGAGACCGCCCATGACCACCGAACTCACCACCAACCTCGCCACCGATCTGACCGCCGTGGCCCTGATGAGCCCGGTGATTCTTCTGGTCCTGCGGCTCGCGCTGCGGCCGGGGCGGCCCGTTCCCGTGATGACGCGGGACTGAGCCGGGGAGTGCCCCACCGGATTGGGCTACACTCGGTGGATCCGCCTGATCCCGGAGTGCCGTCCCGCATGCGTCCCGTCATCCGCCGCGTCGCCATCCTGAGCCTCGCGTCGCTCGCCCTCGTCGGCTGCGACATGGTCGAACGGGCCGATCGGACCGAGAGCACGACGTCGCTCGAGCGACGAAACTTCGAGATCGACGTCCAGCCCATCATGCGGGGAACGGTCGCGAGCGAAGCGGTCGTGATCGGGGACACCCCCACCGTCGTACGCGGGTACGGTCTCGTGGTCGGACTCGACGGCACCGGCAGTCGAGACATGCCCGCCCCGGTCCGAGCCTGGATGCTGCAGGAAATGGCCCGTCGGGGCGTCGGCAACCCCGCCACCGGCTTCGGCGAGGTCACGCCCGAGCGACTTCTCGACTCCGACGACACCGCGGTCGTGGTGGTCGAAGGCGTCATCCCGCCAGGTGGCGTGGAGGACGGGCCGTTCGATCTGCGGGTCTACGCGGCCCCGGGAACCAGCACCACCAGCCTCGAAGGCGGCATGCTCTACACCGCGGACCTGCGTCCCGGCGATCTCTCGGTCGGCTCCCGGCAGGCCACCGCGCTCGCCACCGGTCGCGGCCGCGTCTTCATCAACCCCTTCGCCGAACCCGACGCCGCCGGCCGGGACACCGTCGATCGACTCACCGGTCGCATCCTCGACGGCGGGTCGATCACGAAGGACATGCCCCTCAAGCTCCGGATGGCCGTGCAGAGCCACACCCGGGCGATGGCGCTGCGGGATGCGGTCAACTCGCGATTCCCCCGTGAGCCGGGACAGTCGCAGGACACGGCCCGCGGCAAGAGCGGCGAGGAGATCGAGCTCACGGTCCCGCCGAGCTTCCACGACGATCCCGAGCGATTCGTCGAGCTCGTGAAGCACACGGGACTTCGCCCCGAAGCCGCGGAAGCCACCGCCCTCGCGATCAAGCGGGGACTGCTGTCGAGTCCCGGCTTCGCCCTGCCCGCCACCTGGCGATGGCAGGCCCTCGGCCCGAAGTCGATCCCGATCATCCAGGACCTCTACGACTATCCCGAGGAGGGACCGCGACTGGCCGCCCTGACCGCCGGGGCCGAGCTGGATGACGCGACCGCGACTCCTTACCTGCTTGAACTCGCTCGCAACGGATCGCCCTCGGGCCGCCTCACCGCGATCGATCTTCTCTCGGAGATGGGGGCGAATCCGGCGATCGAGGTCGGTCTCCGGCCGCTGCTCGACCATCCGGACGTCGACGTGCGACTCGCGGTCTTCGAGGCGCTCGAGAAGCGCCGCGACCCGATCGTCGCGGCCTACGACATCGACGAGAAGTTCACGCTGAACATCGTCCCGAGCAGCGATCCGATGATCTACGTCGCTCAGACCGGCACGCCTCGGATCGTGCTCTTCGGAGAGTCCCTCAAGGTCTCGACTCCCATGTTCCTCGAGGCCTGGAGCGACCGCCTGCTGGTGAAGGCGGACCCCGACTCGCCCAAGCTCGAGGTCTTCTTCCGGGAGCGGGTCGGCATCGAGGCCCAGACCGATCGGGTCTCGCCCGCCCTGCCCGAGCTCGTCGCCTACTTCGGCCACAAGACCACCATCGAGGCGCCGGCCCCCGGCATCGGCCTGACCTACGGCGAGACGATCGGTGCCCTGCATCAGATGTGGAAGGCCGGGTACATCGAGGCCGACTTCAAGGCCGAGCAGGACCGGGTCCTCTCCTCGATCCTCAGGGCCCAGAAGGTCGAGTCCACCGTCGATCGACCCGAATTCGATGCCGACATCCCCGAGGTCGAGGATCCGACGGCCGACAAGGAAGACGAGATCGATCTGCCCAGACCGGTTGAAGGACCGAAGAAGGGCCGCGATACTGTTCCCCGGTGATCGGGGTCGTTTCCCGATCACCCCGCCGCGAAGGATGCGCGGCTTCGCCGACAGGAGGTCGTTCGATGAGACTTGCCAGACTGACCCTCTCCGGGTTCAAGAGCTTCGCGGACCGGACGGAGTTCAGTTTCGACGAACCGATCATCGGCGTCGTCGGTCCCAACGGCTGCGGCAAGTCCAACGTCGTCGATGCGGTCAAGTGGGTGCTGGGCGAGCGGAG
>CAYZSH010000049.1:0-13444 GCA_964481025.1 uncultured Isosphaeraceae bacterium | reverse complement strand
GACCTCGTCGCCTTCACCGGTGACATGGTCGATCTCGAGTGCGACGGCGCCGGGCCGCTCTTCGAGGCGACGGTCGCGATCGATGCGCCGCTCGGCGCGTACATGGTGCTCGGCAACCACGACCTCCTCGACGACGCCCCGCAGGTCTGCAGCATGGCGACCGAGGCGGGCATCCGAGTGCTGCAGGACGAGGTCGTGCACATTCCGCGGACCGCCGCCCGACTCCCGCACGTCGGAGTCGACGCCCACGGTCTCGCCGGCGACCATCCGCTGGTCGTCGCGGGCGTCGACTGGGACAAGTCGGTGAACGGGCTCGCCCACCGCATCGAGCGGGTGGCGGACGAGAATCCGCTGCTGCTGCTCGCGCACAACCCCAAGGCGTTCCTCCCCGCGGCTCGGTGCGGGATTCCGCTGATTCTCTCCGGTCACACCCATGGCGGTCAGATCGCGTCGAAGGCGCGGCCAGGCGTGAATCTTGCGGTGGCGCATCGCCACAGCGCGGGCTTCTACCACCGCGACGTCAGCACCCTCTTCGTCACCGTCGGCACCGGAAGCTGGTTCCCCCTGCGGGTCCAGTGCCCCGCGGAAGTCGTGGTCATCACCTGCCGCGCTGCGGAGATGGGCGTGCGGGAACTCGATTCTTGATCGGGTTTCCCGACGCCGCCCGATCGACGGTCGGCCGATAAGACGGCCCTTCTCCGCCCCCGGGCCTGGATCAGCCTGGCCGTCGGGACGCTGATCACCACCGTCATGAAGGATCGTTCCCGAATTCCGGGTTTGATTTCGGCCGCGCCGGTGTATGCTTTGGAACGTTTGTGGAACATGTTCCAGAGTTGTCTCTCCGTGATTTGGATCACCGCATGGCCAGCATTCGGGAAATCGCAACCCACGCCGACGTCTCGATCGGAACGGTCTCCCGAGTCCTCAACAGTCATCCGCACGTCAGTCCCGAGGCGCGTGAGAAGGTCCTTCAGGCCGTCAACGACCTTCGCGACTCGGGGTCGACCGGACTTCGGCGGGGGACGAGCTCCATCGCGTTCGTCTACCGGGGGCAGTCGTCGATCAACACCCGCTTCGACTCCTCGCTGCTCTACGGCATCGCCGAGGAGTTGAACCAGACAGACCACGACCTCATGATCGTGAACGCGATGCGATTGCGGCATCAGGGCGAGTCGGTCGGTCAGATGCTGCTTCGTCGCGGGGTGGCGGGCGCACTCGTCCGCACCACGTCGTTGACCAACACCATGGGCGACGAACTCGGTCAGGAGGGCTTTCCGACCGTGCTCGTCGCGGATCGGACGGACAACGACCGCATCGGCAGCGTGTACTACGACACCGATCAGGCGGTCCGTCGGGCCATGGAGCATCTGACCCGCCTCGGACATCGGCGGATCGCGATCGCGTTGAACACGGTCGACGACTTCGACCATGCTCAGCGTCTTCGGAGCTACCTCCGTTTCCTGGAGGACGAGGGGCTGCCGCGCGACGATCGATGGATCCTTCGCCACGTGGTGTGGCAGGGGAACAGCGGGGCGGTGCTGCGGCAGGTGCTCGATCTGCCCGACCGCCCGACCGCGATCTTCGTGACCGACCCCACGATCGCGACCGGCATCTGCGCCGAGGCGATGCGGACGGGCGTCCGCATCCCCGAGGACCTCTCGGTGGTCGGATTCGACGACGCCCAGGAGCGGTACGGAACCGTGCCCCGACTCTCGAGCGTGTGCCAGAGTGCGGAGTTCCTCGGCCGGCGATCGCTCCAGCACCTGCTCGACATCATCGACCGCCGGGTCCCACCCGGACCGCTGCGGTTCGAAGGCTGGTTCGAGCCGCTCGGATCGACCTGTCCACCCCCGAGCGACTGATCGCGAGACCGGTCGCCGTCCATCCCGGCCATGCCCGGGAGCACCGGGAAATCCCTTTGAAATCGGAGATTGCCAGACATGAACATGCTTGAAGGAATCGGAAACGTTCGCGGGATCGTCAGGAGGGTTCGCGACCTGTCGCTGGTCGCGGGCCTCGCGGTCGGCGGCGTGGTCGCGGGCGCCCATGGCGACGTCGAGGTCATCGCGATCGACTTCGGTCAGGGCGCGGGCGACAACTGTTCGGAGAGCCAGCTCTACACGGGCACGTTCGACGGCACGAGCGACTTCGTCGCCATGACGATCAGCAACTGCGGCATCGTCGAGAGTCCCCAGATCGATCTCGGGAACGGCGCGACCTTCGGGTTTACCGACGTCACCGGCTGGAACAACACCGACGGGGCGGGGCCGGACGACGTGCGGGCCCTGACCGGCGATCACTTCTTCTCCAACTGGCAGGGATCGGGCCCGGTCTCGTTCTCGCTCGCCGGACTCGATCCGGATGCGATCGTGGTGCTCGAGTTCGCCGATCGCAAGGGCGGCGAGCGGGCGCTGGTCACCTTCGAAGGCGTCACGACCATGGTCGACGGCGTCGCGGGCGACGACGGCGTGTTCACCACCGTCGGGGTGGTGACGGGATCATCGACCTACACCGGCTCCTTCACCGGCCCGAACGGAGACGGCGAAGGCAACCTCTGCGGTGCCCGGATCTCGATCATCACGCAGGGCAAGGCGAGCGGTGCCACCGGCGCCTGCTGTTTCGGCATGGATTGCTGGGACATCGGCACCAACGACTGCGTCGCCGCGGGCGGCGTCCCGGAGGGCAAGGGTTCCGTCTGCGACGCCGATTCCTGCGCCCCGCCGGAGCTTCTCGCGTGCTGCGTCGAGGGTGAAGGACTGCCCGGCTGCCTCGACGTCGACTGCGCCAATGCGGTCTGCCTCGACATGCCGTACTGCTGCGAGATGATGTGGGATGCCGACTGCGCCGCGGCCGCGATCGAGATCTGCAACGACTGCGATGGCACGACCGACGTCGCGGTGACCGCGATCGACCTCGGACCGGGCGGCGGGTGCAGCGAGGGCCTGGTCTACACCGGCACCTTCGACGCCACGATGGGCTTCCGAGGAATGACGATCTCCGACTGTTGTGCGGTCGAGAACCCCGAGTTCGATCTCGGCGACGGCGTCGTCCTGCAGTTCTTCGCCAACAGCGGCTGGAACAACACCGATGGACGGCCGGTGACCGACTCGCGGTCGCTGACCGGCGACCACTTCTTCTCGGCCGGATGCGGGGCGGACGAGTTCGTCCAGTTCGAGGTCCGGGGCATGGATCCCTGCGACCTGCTCATCCTGCAGTTCGCCGATCGCCGAGGCGGCGAGCGGGCGCTGGTGACCTTCGAAGGTCTGGTCACGCTGGTCGATGCGGTCGGCGACTACGAGAACGATCCGGTCCCGGACGGATTCGGCTTCGAGGACGTGTCCGGTGGCGGCGTCAGCGGCAAGTCCACGTACATGGGCGAGTTCACCGGCGCGGATGGCGGGGGCGAGGGCAACCTCGCCGCCGCGAAGGTCATCATCGTGCCCGGTGGCGGCGACTGTGCCGCTCCGTGTCCCGGCGACTTCAACGGGGACGGAACCGTCGACGGTGCCGACTTCGGCGCCCTGGTCGCCGCGTGGGGCGCGTGCCCGGACTGCCCGCAGGATCTCGACGGCGACGGAGTCGTGACCGGTTCGGATGTCGGCTTGTTCGTGTCCGTGTGGGGCGGCTGTCCCTGAGCGACGCCGAATTCACGCACCGACCGACGGGGACGGTTCGCCGTTCCCGTCGGTCCGGGGGTCGCGCCCGAAATCTGGGGCGACCTCCATTCGAGTCGGGAAGATCGACCTCGCCGCCGTCCGGCGAAGTCCCCTCTGGTTGAGAAAGACGAATCGAAAGCGAGCATCAGATGCGCAGGATGACGATCGGTCGAGCGTTGATCGGTGGACTGTCGGCGATCGCCGGGGCGGCGTCGCTCGTGACCGCGTCGGCGGTCGCGGACGTGGTGGTCGTCGCGGTCGACTTCGGTCAGTCCCCGGGGCCGAGTTGCGGAGAGAGCCCGCTGTACGTCGGCTCCTTCGACGGTTCGAGCGACTTCGTGCCCATGACCATCAGCGACTGCGGATCGGTCGAAAGCCCGACGCTCGATCTCGGCGGGGGAGCCACGTTCTCCTTCACCGACGTCACCGGCTGGAACAACACCGACGGGGTGCCCGCCGATCAGCTTCAGGCCCTGACCGGCGATCACTTCCTCTCCGGCTGGCAGGGAAGCGGTCCGGTCGCGTTCGCGCTCGACGGGCTTGATCCGTCCGACATCGTGATTCTGGAGTTCGTCGACCGTCGGGGCGGCGAGGCGGCGCTGGTCACCTTCGACGGCGTGACCACGCTGGTGAGCAGCGACCAGATCGGCGAGTTCACCGACGTGTCTTCCGGAGGCGTGACCGGCAGCACCTTCTACGGCGGCTCGTTCACGGGGCCCGGGGGATCCGGCGAGGGCAATCTCGCCGGGGCCCGGATCACGATCATCCGCAACGACGGCGCCACCGCCTGCCCCGGTGACTTCGACGGCGACGGCAGCGTGAACGGCGCGGACTTCGGCAGGCTGCTCTCGGTCTGGGGCTCGTGCCGGAATTGTCCCGAGGATCTTGATGGTGACGGCACGGTCGGCGGCGCCGATCTCGGCGCCTTCCTCGCCGCCTGGGGCGACTGCCCGGGCGGAGGAGGTCCCGTCGGCGCCTGCTGCCTCGGAGAGAACTGCTGGTCGATCGGCGAGGCCGACTGTCTGGCCCTGGACGGCGACTACGCGGGCGACGGGGTCGCGTGCGATGCGGTGGTCTGCGAAGCCCCGTCGAAGGGACTCTGCTGTGAACCGGGCGAGGTTCCGGGGTGCATCGATCCGAGTTGCGCCTCCGCGGTGTGCGCCGTGGTCCCCGACTGCTGCGAGATTCTCTGGGACGCCGCGTGTGCCGATCTCGCGATCGACGTCTGCAACGATTGCGACGGCACCACCGACTTCAGTCGATACCTGGTCGACTTCGGCCAGACCGGCGGGGCCAACTGCGGCGAGAGCCCCCTCTTCACGGGCACCTTCGACGGCAGCACCGGCTTCGTCGCGATGACCCTGAGCGATTGCGGGGTCGTCGAGAGTCCGATCATCGACCTGGGCGACGGGGTCACGCTCGAGTTCGTCGGGGTCAGCGGGTGGAACAACACCGACGGCTTCCCCGCCAACGAAGTGCCCGCGCTCACCGGGGACCACTTCTTCTCTTCGAGCCTCGGTGCCGACGATCCGGTCACGTTCTCGGTGAGCGGTCTGGACGCGACCGACATCCTGATCCTGGAATTCGTCGATCGGCGCGGCAGCGAGGTGGCGCTGGTCACCTTCGAGGGCAACACGACCCTGGTGAATCTCGAACCCGAGGGTCGGTTCACCGACGTGTCCGGGGGCGGCGTGACCGGGAAGACCACCTACTCGGGCTCGTTCACCGGCGCCGAGGGATTCGGCGAGGGCAACCTCGCGGGCGCCCGCATCACCGTGATCCGTGCGAGCGGGCAGTCGGGCGGCGCCTGCTGCCTCGGCGATTCATGCCTGCAGCTCGGCGAGTCGGTCTGCGATGCGCTCGGCGGTGTCCATCAGGGGATGGGGACCACTTGCAAGGATGCGGACTGCGAGCCGATCGCGCTCGGGCCCTGCTGCGAGCCCGGCGAACTCGCGGGGTGCATCGACCTGACCTGCTCGTATCTCGTCTGCCTCACGCTTCCGGACTGTTGCGAGGTTCTCTGGGACGCGGACTGTGCGGCGCTCGCGGTCACCGAGTGCAACGACTGCGACGGCACCACCGACGCGCTGGTCGCGGCGATCGACTTCGGCCAGTCACCCGGCGACGGCGGCGGCTGCAACGGACCGAGTCCGGTCTTCACCGGCGTCTTCGACGGGATCGACGGCTTCATCGGTCTGGACATCAGCAACTGCGGCGAGGTCGAGAGTCCCGAGATCGACCTCGGCGACGGCGTGCTGTTCCGGTTCACGAACGTCAGCGGTTGGAACAACACCGACGGGGCGGGGCCGGATCAGACGCAGGCCCTGACCGGCGATCACTTCTTCTCGTCATCGCTCGGCGCGGGCGATCCCGTGGAATTCTCGATCTCGGGGGTGGATCCGTGTGCGACCCTCATCCTCGAGTTCGTCGATCGTCGCGGAAACGAGGCGGCCCTGGTGACCTTCGAAGGCGTCACCACGCTCGTGAACGCCGTCGGCGACACCGGTGGGACGTTCACCGACGTTTCGGAGGGGGGCGTGACCGGGCAGAGCGAGTACGCAGGCCGATTCACCGGTCCGGAGGGATTCGGTGAAGGCAATCTCTCGGGCGCCCGCATCACGATCATTCCCGGTGATCCCGACTGCAAGTCCGATCCATGTCTCGGCGGCATCGGCGACTGCGACGTGCCCACCGGCACCCCGGGATGCAGCTGCGCGGCGTGCGAGAAACTGGTCTGCGCCATCGATCCCTTCTGCTGCGAAGGCGCCTGGGACGTCGTCTGCACCGGACTCGCCGAATCGAACTGCACGCCGTGACCGCGATGGTGGTCTTCAGGTCACCACAGAGTCACAGAGGACACAGAGAACGCACAGAGAAAAGCATGGGTGCATGCTTGAACACGATGTCGCCGCCAGTTCGGCACGCAGTACCGGGCGTCTGACGAGTCCGCGACAGATGCCGTATTCAAGCGTGCACTCAATCCAACCTCTGTGGCCCTCTGTGTCCTCTGTGACTCTGTGGTTCATCCCATTGAACGAAGGTTCTGGAACAGCCGTTGCACGTGTTCCAGTAGCGTCCTCGTCGCGCCGATCGAGACTCGGATCACGTACTGGTCGTGCAGTTTCGTGTGACTGAGCATCGCCTCGCCGCTCGCGTTGATCGCGTCGAGGACGGCCTTCGTCCGCTCGTCGCCGTCGCGGTGTCGGATGCAGACCAGTGACAGCGGGCTCGGGGCGACGCGGATCCAGTCGTCGTCCGCGTCGATCATGTCGGCGAACTCCTGCGCCATCGCGACGTGCTCTCGGAACGCATCCCGGATGCCTTCGAGACCGTAGTGCCGGTAGACGAGCCAGAGTTTGAGAGCGCGGAAACGTCTCCCCAGTGGCACCTGCCAGTCGCGGTAGTCGATGACCTCGCCGCTCTCGGTCGGGGCGTTCCGCAGGTATTCGGGCATGACGCCCATCGCCCGGGTCAGGGCCCGGCGATCGGCGACCCAGAAGAGATCGCAGTCGAAGTTCGTGAACATCCACTTGTGGGGGTTCACGCAGATCGAGTCGCAGCCGTCGGCACCGTCGAGGGTCCAGCGGAATTCAGGGCAGATCGCGGCGACGCCGAACATCGCGCCGTCGAGGTGGACCCAGGCACCGTGCTCGCGGGCGATCTCGACGATTCGTGCGGTCGGATCGACGGCGCCGCTCGATGTGGTGCCGCAGGTCGCGCACACGAAGAACGGAAGCCGTCCGGCGGCCGCGTCCTCGCGCATCATCACGGCGAGTGCGTCGGCATCCATCGCGAAGGTCTCGGGATCGCTCGGAACGAGCCGGAGATTCGCGCGGCCGATGCCGGACATGGTGCACGCCTTCTCGATCGATGAATGTGCGTGCTCGCTGGTGTAGGCGATGAGCGGAGGGCAGGCGGCGACGCCGTCACGGCCCGCGATGCCGTCGGTGGCACGGTCGCGGGCGGCGAGGAGGGCGCAGAAGGTCGCGCTGCTCGCGGTGTCCTGAATGACGCCACCGCCGACGCACGGCGGGCCACCCGGCTCGCGGGGCATGGTGCGGAAGCGATCGGGCAGTCCGAACGCCTCAAGCGACCAGTCGAGCATCAACGACTCGAGTTCGGTGCACGCCGGGCTCGTCGCCCAGAGCATGCCTTGCACACCGAGGCCGGCGCTCAGCAGTTCGCCGAGAATCGACGGATACGAGTGGTTGCAGGGGAAGTACGCGAACCAGTTCGGACTCTGCCAGCCGGTGAGACCCGGCACGATGAGGTCGTCGAGTTCACGCGGCAGATCCGCGAGCGAGCCACCGTGCTCGGGCGGCGAGGCGGGGAAGCGGCGGTGGACGTCACCCGGGGCGACCGGGGCCGCGACAGGTCGGGACTCCGCCGAATCCAGATGCGCGGAGATCCAGTGCAGGAGGTCGCGGCCGATCGCCTCGAAGGTCTCGGGCGGCATGTGGGGAGCGTCGGGGGTCGTCATGGCGACGATCGTACGGCCCCGAAACAGGAGCGGCGGCGTCCATCAGGACGCCGCCGTCGAGTGCTGGTCTGCCCCACACAGCAATGACGTGAAGATAGCGAGGCGCAGGTGTGGAAAGGGGGGTGATCACTTCGAGGCCGCTAAGAACCGTTGTCAATGACGGCGAATGGCGGAGAGTTCTGATTATCGGCCGTTCGGCTCAGGCCGGCATCCCCGCCAGTTCGCCGGCGACCCGCTCCATGAGCGGACCGACGGTCTCGGGGCCGAAGTCGAAGTGCCCGCCGGCGGTCTCGAAGAGGGTCGGCAGCGGCTTGGAACCGCCGAGTCGCAGGCCGTCGAGGTACCGCTCGATCGCACCCTTCTCGTCCGCCAGGCTGTTGCACCAGACCTGTAGGGCGCCGAGCTGGGCGATGCCGTACTCGATGTAATAGAACGGCACGCCGAAGAGGTGGAGTTGCCGCTGCCACAGCGACGCGCGAGCATCCTCCAGGCCGCTCCAGTCCACGTCGCCGCCGAACCGACCCTCGAGCTCGACCCACTTCGCGCGACGGGTGTCGCGGTCGTGGTCGGGGTTGGTGTAGATCCAGTGCTGGAAGGCGTCGATCGTGGCGATCCACGGAAGCGTCTTCGCGAGACCCTCGAGCTGGTCCCGGCGGGCACGGTCCGCCTCGTCCGCTCCGTAGAACTCGTCGAGATACGGGAAGCAGAGGAGTTCCTGCGCCATCGAGGCGACTTCGCAGAACTCCATCGGCGCCGAGCGATAGGTCAGGATGGGCTCCTCGCGGCAGACCATCGAGTGGAAGGCATGTCCGGCCTCGTGCACCATGGTGACAAGGTCCCGCTGGACGCCGGACGCGTTCATGAAGATGAACGGCTTGCGGGTGCGCTCCCGCTGATACTGGTAGCCGCCGGGTGCCTTGCCCTTGCGGGTCTCCAGATCGAGGCAGTCACCGGTGCGGAGTTCGTCGAACATGGCGCCGAGACGCTCATCCATGCGGTGATAGAGCCGCGACGTGCGTTCGACGAGGTCGTCCCCGCCCGTGAAGGGGCGCAGCGGATCCCGGCCGTGGACGTCGACGCCGAGGTCCCAGGGACGCAGGGCATCGAGGCCGAGCGTCTCGCGGCGTTCCGCGTGCGCGGACCGCATCACGGGGACGCAGTGCTGCTCGACCGCAGCGTGGAAGCGCTCGCAGTCCGCCGGCTCGTAGTCGTAGCGGTGCATGCGGCGATGCTGGAAGTCGCGGAAGTTCTCGAATCCGGCGTTGATCGCCAGCTGGTGCCGCTTCGCGATCATCTCGTCGAAGATGTCGTCGATCGCGTCGCGGTCCTGCAGTCGACGTTCGGCGACCGTCTTCCATGCGGACTCGCGAACGGCGCGATCGGTCAGTTCGAAGTACCGGCTCATCTGCGGGAGCGTCTTCTCCTCGCCGTCGAACTCGACGGTCATCGCGCCGCAGGTCCGCGCGTACTTCTGATCCAGCAGCGAGAGTTCGGTCTCGATCGGAACGTTGGTCTCGCGGAACAGGCCGACGTTGGTGCGGAGCCGCCGCAGCAGCACGCCGTAGCGGTCCTGATCGAGCGCGTCGGCGTGCGGACACTCGGCGATCTTGCGATCGAGTTCGAACGCCACCTTCTTCAGGTGCGGCTCGACGTCCTGCACGAATCGCTCGAAGGCCGCCTGCACCTCGGTGTCGTCGGTATGCCGCGTGGTCTCGATGTAGAGGTTCGCTTCCGCCTCGCTCACCGCCGCATCGAGCTCGCTGCGGTCAAGGATGAGGTTCGCGAGGCAGTTGTGGCACTTCAGTTCGCGTTCGAGGAGCCTCTTGTAGAGCGGCTCCAGCTGCGACCAGTCGGCGGCATCGAGACTCTCGGGGACGAAGGACGCGTCGGGTGAGCAGGACATGACGGGATCCGGGGAGGTGCACGGAGACTCGTTTGAACGAGAACTCAGCGTAACAAGCGACGGGTGCGGCCAGATGCCGCGGTCGGTGAATGGCGGGAATCAAAGTCTCAAAGAGTGTCAGCCCTGACGATCTCGCCGACCCGCGTGCCTCCGGAGGCGCGGACCGGGATCGCTGGAACCTCGAAGCGGGCCTCGATCGTCTCCGCGACGAGGCTCGCGGTCAGCTCGTTCTCGACCACGAGGAACAACGTGGATCCGCTGCCCGAGACATGAACCGGCGTGCCCACGGCCTCGGTCAGGTCGGATCGGAGACGGCCGAGTTCCGGGTGGAGGTGGCAGGCGGGATCCGCGAGATCGTTGAAGGGCACTGCGGGCGTGATGCCGGTCGTGCAGACCGTGCGCACGCGGGTCTCGTCCACGAGCGCATCCGGCCGCAGGTCGTCGAAGGCTCGGTAGACGGGTCCGGTGACGCAGAGGATCTCGGGGAGGATCAGCACCGCATGCAGGGACTCGGGCGTCGCGAGACGCTCGATGCGCTCGCCGAGTCCGGTCACGATCGCTGCGCCACCGTGCACGAGGAACGGGACGTCGGAGCCGAGCGGTTCCGCGATCGTCGCGAGTTCATCGACCGAGAGCCCGAGCTCGAAGAGTCGGTTGAGTCCGTGAAGCATCGCGGCGGCATCGGCCGATCCGCCCCCGAGTCCGCCTCCGACGGGAATCCGCTTCTCCAACTTGGCCTGCACCGACAGGCCGCGTCCGACGTGTCGTTCGAGTGCCTGGTGGGCCCGGACCGCGAGATCCTTCGTGATCGACCAGTCGATGTCCGAGGTTCGTCGCGCCTCCTCGTGCCAGATGATCGCGTACCGGCTCGGATAGCCGACGGGCAGTCGGACGAGTTCGAGATCGTCGTGCAGATCGACGGTCGCCATCCACCCCGCGATGGGGTGCATGCCGTCGGCGCCGGGGGCGCCGACGGAGAGGGCGAGGTTCAGCTTGGCCGGGGCCTGGACGTGGATTCGGTCGCGCATGATCCCGGGAAGATACGGCCCTGACCGTCATGCCGGATACCATCGCACCCTCGCGGGTTCGGCTCCACTCTCGATTCCCCATCCTCGATCCTCCCCATGCTCCTCCAGTCCCGACTTCCCGACGCCTACCTCCGCCTCGATCCTGAAGACGCGGCCCGTCGCATCGCGACCCGTCGGGCCGAACTGGGTGATCGACTGCTCATCCTCGGTCATCACTACCAGCAGGACGACGTCATCCGGCACGCCGATCTCACCGGCGACAGTCTGCGACTCAGCCGCATGGCCGCCGAGGAGGCCGCCCGCCGCGGAACGGAGTTCATCGTCTTCTGCGGCGTGCACTTCATGGCGGAGACCGCGGACATCCTGACCGACGAGTCGGTGCAGGTGATCCTGCCGGATCTCTCGGCCGGATGTTCGATGGCGGACATGGCGCAGTGGGACGAGGTGAACGACTGCTGGGACGCCCTGACGTCGCTGATGCCCGGCGAGCGGATCGTGCCGATCACCTACGTCAACAGTTCCGCCGCGGTGAAGGCATTCGTCGGGATGCACGGCGGTGCCTGCTGCACGAGCTCGAACGCGGGCGCCGTCTTCGACTGGGCCCGTGCGGGCGGCGAACGTCCTCAGGATGGCCCGGCCCGCATCCTGTTCCTCCCCGACCAGCATCTCGGTCGGAACACCGCGCACGCCCGCGGACTCCGCACCGAAGTCGATGCCGTTCGCGATGGCGATCCGTCGCTCCCGCAGACGGCGCTCTGGGATCCGAAGAAGGACGGCGGCGCGAGCGACGAGGCGTACCGCGCCGCCGAGGTCGTGCTCTGGGCCGGTCACTGCAGCGTGCATCGACTGTTCCGCGTCGAGCACGTCGCCGCCGCGAAGCAGCGGCATCCCGGTTGCACGGTGATCGTGCACCCAGAGTGTGCGCAGGAGGTCGTCGACGTCGCCGACGTCTCGGGAAGCACGGAGTACATCATCCAGGCGATCGAGTCCGCCCCGGAAGGCTCGGTCTGGTACGTCGGCACCGAGGTGCATCTGGTCGACCGGCTCGCCCGCGCCGCGGCGGCTCGGAACGTCGAGGTCCGCATCCTGAGCGACTGCCAGTGTCTGTGCACCACGATGTACCGCATCGACCCGCCGCATCTGCTCTGGTCGCTCGACCGACTCGCCGCGGGCGAGGTGGTGAACCGGATCGAGGTCAACGCCGAGGCCGCGCGGCATGCGAGGACGGCGCTGGAGCGCATGCTGGCGAACGTGCCGTCGTCGCCGGTGGCGGTCAAGTCGGGGTGATGGGACGTGGAGGATGGGGACGGGCGTCATCCCCGTCATGATCGATTCTCCACCCGCCATTCCTCGACATGTAGACTCCCGGATCGGCGAGCCACGACCGTGATCGTTCGCCTCGGAGTTCTCCCATGCGGATCGTCATCTGCGGAGCCGGTGAGGTCGGGAGTCACGCCGCCGACGTGCTCGTGCGGGCGGACCACTCGGTCACCGTGATCGATCTCGACGAGGAGCGGCTGCGTCCGGTCGAGGACACCATCGACGCGCGGACGGTCGCGGGCAGTTGCGCTCGGGCCGACGTGCTGCTCGAGGCGGGTGCCGCCGATGCCGACATGATCGTCGCGGCCACCGATCGCGACGAGGTCAATCTGCTCGCCGCCACGCTGGGCAAGCGACTCGGGGCGAAGAAGGCCGTCGCCCGCGTGCACGACTTCGACTTCGCCGACCGTCATCGCTTCGACTACGGCCGGACGCTCGGCATCGACCATCTCATCTGCCCCGAGTTCAGTGCGGCGATGGCGATCGCCCAGAACATCCGCAACCCGACCGCGATGGCGGTCGAGTCGTTCGCGCGGGGACAGGTCGAGATGCAGCAGTTCGAGGTCGCCAAGGGGTGCACCGCGAGCGGCCGTCCGCTGTCCGAGGTGTCGATGCCGCAGGGGGCCCGGCTCGCCGCGATCATCCGCGGCGGCGAGGTCTCGATCCCGGACTCGTCCTCGGTCATCCAGCCCGGCGACGAGATCGTGCTGGTGGCCGATGCGCCGGTCTTCGACGCGGCCCGCAAGGTGTTCCGCGAGGATCCGCGGTCGCGACGATCGGTCGTCATCCAGGGCGGCACGTCGATGGCCGAGTGGGTCTGTCGCACCCTTCGGGGGCGTCCGTTCAACATCCGCCTCTTCGAACGCGATCGGGCGGTGGCCGAACGGCTTGCGGCGGAGCTCGACTGGACGACCGTGCTGCACAGCGACGTGACCGACGCGGCGGTCTTCGCCGAGGAGCGGATCGCGGAGGCTGATCACTTCGTGGCGCTGCTCGACGACGACGAGGCGAACATCATCGGCGGCGTGCTCGCGAAGCTGCGGGGCGTCGACACCGT